>NZ_QTQF01000047.1:0-55755 GCF_003854235.1 Burkholderia sp. Bp8998 | reverse complement strand
GTATTGCCCGCGACGTCGACCTGCCGGACCTGCACGTTGTTCAGCCCTTCGACCGCGCTGAAGCTGGTGTTCCAATGCGAACCGCCATCGATGCTGTACTGCACGGTGGCGCCGGTTTCGATGCCGGTGAGATTCAACGTACCGACGTTGGTGACGTGGTCGGTGGCGCTGCTACCGGAGTCGGTGGTCAGCGCGACGCTGGGTGCAGCGGCCGACGTATCGAGCGTGAAGCTGAACGACGTAGCCGACGATGTATTGCCCGCGACGTCGACCTGCCGGACCTGCACGTTGTTCAACCCTTCAACCGCGCTGAAGCTGGCGCTCCAATGTGCGCCGTTGTCGACGCTGTACTGCACGGTGGCACCCGTTTCGACGCCAGTGACATTGAGCGTGCCGACGTTGGTGATGTGATCGCCAGCACTGCTGCCCGAATCGACCGCCAGCGCCACCCCAGGTGCTGTCCCGGCCGTCGTATCCAGCGTGAAAGAGCACGAACATACGCACGACGCGTTGCCAGTCACATCGATCTGCCGCACCAGTACGTTATTCGTTCCTTCGACCGCGCTGAAACTCGTGTTCCAGTGTGCGCCGTTGTCGGTGCTGTACTGAACGGTCGCGCCGTGCGCCACCCCGCCGACCGACAGCGTACCGTCGGATGTGATGCTGTCGGTGGCCGAGATCCCGCTGTCATGTGCCAGCGCGACGACAGGGGCGGGCGGCGCAATATCGACATAGGCCGTTGCCCAACTCAGCGTACCGTTGCCCAGCCGGATCGCGTACGTGAAGCTGTCCTGCGCGTAGCCAAGCGTATTGAAGCTGTTCGACAGCCACGATGCGTCGAGGTGGCTCGCGTCATACCCGACCTTGCCGTCCGACGTGATCCAGATATGCGCGCCGTGCGCGCTGAAATCCGCGCTCACCGATTCCGCCCGGCCCGTATCCTGCGTCAGCAACGCGGTTTGTTCGAGCGCGACGGTGGTTTCGGTGCCGGAGTCGAGCGAGTAGAGCGTCTTGGCGGCCCCGCCGAGATCGTTCGCCATCACGTTCAGGTAAACGGTGGTGAGCGTATTGTCCGTGAGCCCCGTCTGAGCCGACGTAAACACGTCGTTCGTTGCCTGCGGCGTATTGCTCATGGAAACCGTGGTTCCGCTTGAAGTCGTCGCCATGTCGTGCTCCCCGTCCTGTCATGTTTTGATGCGGGCGCTGCGCTACCCGATGCGGCGCATGCCCGATGAACTGCAAATCGGTTCTCGTGTCAGCGCTCGCGCAATGCCATTTCCTTGGTCTTGATGACGGGCTTGAGCAGGTAATGCAGTACGGTCCGGCGTCCGGTGCGGATGTCGACGGTCGCGATCATGCCCGGCACGATCGCGACCGGCTGGCTCCGGCCGCTCGGCTTGCTTTGCCGGGTCCGCACCAGTACGCGGTAATAGCTGTCCGGTTTCTCGCCCGGACGGTCCGGCACGATCGTGTCGGCGCTGATATCCTCGACGACGGCGGGAAAGCCGCCATAGATCGAGAAGTCGTACGCGGACAGCTTGACCGTCGCGTCCTGCCCCGGATGCAGGAATGCGATGTCCGACGGTCGCACGCGTGCCTCGATCAAAAGCGTGTCGTCGAGCGGCACGATCTCCAGCAGGTCCATTCCCGGCTGGATCACGCCGCCCACGGTGTTGATCTTGATCTGCTTGACCATCCCCTTCAGCGGTGCGCGCACCAGCGTGCGCGTGACGCGGTCCTCGAGCGCGACGTTGGCCGCACTCAGCGCCGATTGATCCGCGCGTGCGAGGTTCAGTTCCTTCATCGCGTCGGCGCGAAAATGCGCGGTCGTTTCGTCGATTTTCTGGCGCGCCTCGCGATAGGCGGCTTCCAGCCGCGGCATCGCGAGCCGCGTCGCATCGAGGTCGCCCTTCATGTCGGTCGCCTGCCGTTCGAGCCGTAGCACCTCGACGTCGGATACCGCGCCTTTTTCCACGAGCGGGCTCGTCAACGCCAGTTCCTTCGCGACGAGCCCGTAGCTGTGCTGCAGCTGTGCCTCGCGCGAGCGCTTCTCCGCGAGTTCCTGACGGTGCTGGTCGGCCTGTTGCCTGAGCACGTCGAGATTGGCCTGCAATTCGCGCTGACGGGACTCGAACAACGAGCGTTCCTCGTTCAGCAGGCCCGGGTTCGTCCGTGCCAGGCGATCGGGCACGACGAATGCGGTGCCGTTCGCTTCGGCGCTGAGGCGCGCGATGCGGGCAAGGAGTGCGGCATCCTTCGCCTGTCCTTCCTTGTACGACGACGTGAACCGCGTATCGTCGATGCGCATCAGCGGCTGGCCTTTCTGCACGACCTGGCCAACGCGCACCATGATCTCGGAGACGATCCCGCCCTCGAGGTTCTGCACCACCTGCACGCGGCTGGACGGGATCACCTTGCCTTCCCCGACGGTGACTTCGTCGACTTCGGCGAACGCGGCCCACACGAGGGCGACGACGAAGAACGCGAGCGTCGCCCAGAGGATCCAGTGAGTGAAGTAGCGCGGCCCCTCCAGCGCGGCCGCGCAGCGTTCGCGCATGAACGCGGTATCGTCGGTGCGCGGCTTCAGCGCGGCGCCGATTCGCCCGCGCAGCGCCTTGAGCGCGGCGATGCGCGTCGTCGTCGGCGCGCCGGCGCCGTCGGGTTCAGCCAGCAGCGACATGGAGCTTTCTCCCTGCAAGAGCCGCGAGAACCTGGTTCTTCGGGCCGTCGGCGACGACGCGGCCCTGTTCCATCACGATCAGGCGATCGACGAGCGTGAGCAGCGACGGACGGTGCGTGACGAGCAGCAGCGTGCGGCCGGTGAGCTGGACCGACAGACGTGCCTTGAACAGCTCTTCGGAGCGGTTGTCCATCGCGCTGCTGGGCTCGTCGAGCAACAGCACCGGCGGCGACAGCAGCATCGCGCGGGCGATCGCGACGGCCTGGCGCTGCCCACCGGACAACGCTTCGCCGCGCTCGCCCACCGCGAGATCGAAGCCGTTCGGCAAACGGTTGACGAAGTCCGCGACGCCGGCGACCTGCGCGGCGCGCAGCACGGCGTCGTCGTCTGCGCCCGGCGTGCCCAGCACGATGTTGTCGCGCACGGTGCCGTTGAACAGCATCACGTCCTGCGGTACATGACCGATCCCGCGCCGCAGCGCGGCAGGGTCGTACTGACGCAGCTCGACGCCGTCGATCAGCACGTTGCCGGATGCAGGAGGGTAGAGCCCGAGGACGAGTTTTTCGATCGTGGTCTTGCCCGAGCCGACGCGCCCGATGATGCCGACGCGCTCGCCCGCGGCGATGCGGAACGACACGCCGTCGAGCGAGACGCCGCTCTGGCCCGGGTATGCGAAGCTGACGTTGCGGAATTCGATCTCGCCGCGCAGTGCCGGCCGATGGACGAAGTGCTGCTCGGGCGGACGCTCGCCGGGCAGGCTCATCACGCCGTCGATCGACGCCAGCGCGCTGCGCGACTGGTGGTAGCGGGTCAGCAGCGACGCCACCTGGCCCATCGGCGCGAGCGCGCGGCCGGTAAAGATCGTGCAGGCGATCAGTCCGCCGGTCGTGAGCCGGTCGTCGCCGATCATGTACACGCCGCACAGGACCACCGCGAGATAGGCCGCCTGCTGCGCGAACATCGCGAAATTGACCGCGCAGCCCGACAGCAGACGCGACTTGAGTCCGAGCCGCGCGATCTCGCCAAGCAGCTGCTCCCAGCGCGCCTGCATCGGTCCTTCCGCGCTGTTGACCTTGATCGTCTCGAGCCCGACCAGCGTTTCGATCAGCAGGGCCTGGCGCTGGCTCGCGTGGCGCTGGCTGGCCTGCACGGCCCGCGCGAGCGGCCCCTGCACGGCGATGCCCGCGCC
The DNA here is from genome assembly GCF_003854235.1 of Burkholderia sp. Bp8998. Classification (NCBI taxonomy): domain Bacteria; kingdom Pseudomonadati; phylum Pseudomonadota; class Betaproteobacteria; order Burkholderiales; family Burkholderiaceae; genus Burkholderia; species Burkholderia sp. Bp8998. The sequence goes on along the minus strand of NZ_QTQF01000047.1, from coordinate 51,886 downwards.
GATCACGAGCGGCAACGCCAGCAGCGGCAGCCAGCCGAGCCCGCCGCCGACCCAGAACATCGCTGCGACGAACACGATCGAAAAGGGCAGGTCGATCAGCGCTGCCGCCGTCGCCGACGTGAGGAATTCGCGCACCGCTTCGAATTCCTGGATCTGCGATGCAAACCCGCCGACGGACGGCGGCCGCGCCGCCATCCGGATGCCGAGCACCTTCTCGTACAGGTTCGCCGACAGGATCACGTCGATCTTCTTGCCGGCCACGTCGATGAAATAGCCGCGCAACGTGCGCATCACCACGTCGAACACGATTACCAGCGCGATGCCGGCCGCCAACGCCCACAGTGTCTCGAGCGCCCGGTTCGGCACGACACGGTCGTAAACGTTCATCGTGAACAGCGGCATCGCCAGCGCGAACAGGTTGACCAGCGTCGACGCAAGCATCACTTCGGCATAGATCGGCCACGATTGCGCGACCACGCCCCAGAACCAGTGCCGCGGGCGCGGCACGACGCTTTCCGCGTCGCGCGCATCGAACCGGTGGGCCGGGCGCGCGAACAACACATGGCCGGCATGGCGTCGCGCGAGTTCGGCCGCGTCGACGGCTTCCTCGCCGATGCCCGTTTCAGGGAGGATCACCTGCAGGGTGCCGCACGCGTTGCGGCGAACCAGCACGCAGGCTTGCCCGTCGTCGAGCAACAGCACCGCGGGCAGGACCGCATCCGGGATGTCGCGCAGCGCGCGCCGGGCCAGTTTGGCCGAGAGGCCGGCGCGCGCCGCGGCGCGCACGAACAGTGCCGGCGTCAGGCGCCGGCCGGCGAGCGGCAGGCCTGCCACGAGCGTGTCCACACCCACCGGCCGGTCGAACAGCCGCGTCAGCACGAGCAGGCAGCCGAGCAGCGGATCGTCTTCGATACCCGATCCGTGCGGCAGATTCCAGCCGTGCGCGGCGCACGGCTCCCCAGCCGCGGCGGCGGCTTGCGTAGTGGCGGCCTGCATTACAGCGCGCCGCCGGCCTGGTGACGGCTCGACCGCCGCGGCAACGCGCCGCGCGCGCACATTCCGGCCATCAAGCGCTCCGTCTTGCTCATCGCTCACCCCGATTTTGTTTATGTGCTGTTTGTCGCTTGGTGCGACTGCTTGTGTGTGCGTCGGAGCAACAGCAAGGAGCGGGCCAGATGCGGCGACTGGCACGTGTGGCGGCGGGAAGGAGGCGTGTCGCGGGCGACAGCGGGGCCCGAATGCTGATTTGGTTTCAGGTCTGATACGTTTCGTCTGCGCGAGCGCTGTGCGCTTTCGTGCCGATGCAGCGGCAAGGGCGCGCGGGAGAAGCGGCGCACGCGACGGCACATGCGGAAACGCGGCCGGCGCGGGGCCGGATCCGGTATCGAAAATGTTTCAGTCGTGAAACGTTGGGTTTTAGGGGCGTATCGCGGGTGAGCCGAACAGTGACCGGTCGAAAGACCTCGTCGCTGCAATCAATCCACAACCTTGAACACCCGATTCTTCTCGATCACGCCGGCTTTCGGCAGTTTGCCGTCGTCCTCGGCCTCGGTGCGCAGATGCCGTTCGTCGAGCGCCGGCCCGGTATAGCGGCTGCGCGGCCGGATCACCTTGGCCACGCGCAGCTGTTCGATGCAGTGGGCCAGCAGCCCGACGCTGCGCGCGATCGCGAACAATCCGAAAGCCGCGTCGCGCGGCAACCGAAGCTGCACCGACAGCATCGCGAGCGCAACATCGATGGTCGGCCGCTGGCCAGTCAGTGTCGTGACCTTGTCGATGAAGCGTGCCAGTTCCGCCGGCGGATCGAGCCGCGCGAGCAACGCGGCCGCGCGCGGATCGCCATCCGGGTAAAGATGATGGCCGAAACCGGGAATCGGGATCGCGGACTTCAGGTGATGATCGGTCACGTGCTCGGCGCCGAGCCGTTCCACGTCGTCGAAGACCGCGCGCACGCGTCCCGATGCGTCGCCGTGCAGCGGCCCCGACAGTGTCGCGAGTCCGGTCAGCAGGCAGCCCGCGAGCGACGCGCCGGTCGATGCGGTGATGCGCGCGGCGAACGCCGAACTCGTGATCTCGTGATCGGCGACCAGCACCATCGCGCGGCGCAGCAGATCCGCGCCATGGTGGTCGAGGCCCCAGCCGGCTGCGAGCCGCTGATGGGTCCAGCGCGGGCATGCATCGGCGTCGTCATGCGCGCCGAACGCGCGCGCGACGATCGCGACGAGTTGACCGGCCTCGGTATGCAGCGCGCTGTCGAGCCGGCCGAGCGTCGAGTGGCCGTGTGCCGCCAACGTGGCCAGCATCGTGAACGCGCACTGGCGATCGCGATCGCCGGCCGGCATTGCGACCGCGGGCGTGTCGAACGACACGGGCACGGTGGCCTGCCAGAGCAGCGCGGCCGTTTCCTCGAGCGTGGCGGTGTCCGACAGTTGAATGCTGTCGCGGCCGCGATACCACGCACGGCCCTTGGAGAAGGTGGTGATACCGCTGTAGATACAAGGCTCGGCACCGAAGATCGTGCTCGCCGCCAGCGCCGCACGCTTGCGGCCGACCTGTTTCTTGCGGCACAGCGCGATTACGTCCTCGGCGCGATACAGGCTCTTGCGCGGATCGTCGGGATCCTGCATCACGGCGATGCTGCCGCGGCTCGCATACGCGTAGACGGTCTGCGCCCGCACGCCGAGCCGCCGCGCGGCTTCCGTCAGGGTGATCCAGTTGTGCATGGGGAGTCGTGATGAGGGCGCGGCCGGTGTCCGGCCGCTCGCGCCGACTATAGACCGGGTTCAGCTGAATGTCATCTCGGCCGGACGCCGCTCGAGCACCTCGACGAGAATCTCGCCAGGCGCGCGCACGAAACACCCGCGCACGCCGGCACGGATGCGCGTCACGGGCTGGACGATCTCGGCGCCGTGCTCGACCAGGTGCGCGTACGCGGCATCGAGATCGTCGACCAGCACGCCGAAGTGATCGATGCCTTGCACGCGGGCGCCGTCGGGCACGGCGGCCGATCGCGCGTCGGGCAGGGCCGTGATGAACAGGTTGATGGTGCCGATCCGCAGGTCGACGCGGCCGGGGCGCCGCACCACTTCGGCGTTCAGGCAGCGCGCGAACCACGCGGCGGTGGCCTCGGCGTCAGCCGAGCAGAGTTGCAGGTGATCCCATTTGAATTCGATCATGGTCGTCGGCTGGATGAGGGGGAGCCGCCGGAGCGGCAGGGGGTGAGCGGGGTCAGAGCTCGATGCGCGACAGCTTGCCGAGCAGCACGGAGTACGACAGCGTGCCGGCGAGGCAGATCGCGCCCATCAGGTTCAGCGCCCAGAAGAAGCTGCCGGTGTGCTGGGTCACGTAGCCGATCATCAGCGGTGTGGTGACGGCCGCGATATTGGCCGCGAGGCTCGTGATGCTGCTGGTGAGCCCGACATAGCGTTTCGGCGCGATCTCGGATACCGCCGCCCAGGACATCGAGCCGATCCCCTGCGCGAAGAACGCGACGGTCAGGATCGCGATCACCAGCGCGTTCGAGTGCACGAAGTTGACGAGCACGATCGACGCGCCGAGGAAAGTGCCGATCACGAGCGGCGCCTTGCGGGACGACGACATCGACGCGCCGCGCCGGATGCAGAGATCGGACAGGTAGCCGGCGATCAGGATCCCCAGCGTCGCGCCGATGAACGGCATTGCCTGGAACAAGCCGACCTTGATCATCGACATGTGCCGTTCCTCGACGAGGTAGGTCATGAACCAGGTCGTGAAGAACACCAGCAGCGTGTTGTTGCAGAACTTGCCGAGACAGATCGCGAGGATCTGCCGGTAGCCGAGCAGGCGCAGCGCCATCCGCCAGTCGAAACGATCGCGTGCGGTCACGACCGGACGCCCCTCGGTGATGTACTGCAGCTCGGCCGCGTTGACGCTGCGATGCCGCGACGGATCGCGATAGAGCCGGTACCAGACGACGCTGAACAGGATGCCGAAGCCGCCGGTCGCGAAGAACACGGCGCGCCAGCCGAATGCCGACGAGATCCACAGCAGCAGCCCGGTGAAGAGCGGCGTGCCGATGTACTGGCCCATCACGTAGACGCTCGTCGCGAAGCCGCGCTCCTGCACCGGGAACCACATCGTCACCGCGCGGGCGTTCGACGGGAAGGCCGGCGCCTCCAGCGCGCCCATCGCGAGACGCGAGCCGAGCAGCATGTGGTAGCCGTGCGCGAGCCCCTGCGTCAGCGTCGCCAGCGACCAGCCGACCAGCGACAGCGCATAGGCGACGCGCGAGCCGAGCAGGTCGGCGAGCGCGCCCGCCGGCAGCAGCGCGATCGAGTAGGCCAGGCCGAACACGGCGAACAGTTCGCCCATCTGGACGCGGGTGAGGGCGAGGTCCTTCGACAGGGCCGGTGCGACGATGCCGAGCGCCGAGCGGTCGACGTAGTTGAGGATGGTCGCCACCAGCAGCATCGACAGCACGCCGTAGCGCACTCGCGATCTTCTGGCGACGCCCGCGTGCGAGTCGAACTCGCTCATGATCGAAACCTGTTCTTCTGCGGTTTTCAATGTCGTCTCCTGTCTCCTGATGGGTGGGCCGGCGCGTGGTTGTCATGTGCGCCGGCGAGCGTCCGGTCAGCCGCGCCCGACGAAGGGCATCGCGGTTGCCATGATCGTCATGTTCAGAATGTTGGCGTCGAGCGGGAGGCTCGCCATCTGCACGATGGCGTCCGCGACGTGCGCGACGTCGACGCGCGGCTCGGGCGCGACGCGGCCGTCGGCCTGCAGCACGCCGCCGTTCATGCGCTCGGTCAGCGACGTGGCGGCGTTGCCGATGTCGATCTGGCCGCACGCGATGTTGAACGGCCGGCCGTCGAGCGCGAGCGAGCGCGTGATGCCGAGGACGGCATGCTTCGTGGCCGTGTACGCGATCGTGTTCGGGCGCGGCGTGTGCGCCGAAATCGAACCGTTGTTGATGATGCGGCCGCCTTGCGGCGTCTGGCGCTTCATCTGGCGCCACGCGGCGCGTGCGCAGAGGAAGACGCCCGTCAGGTTGGTCGCGACCACGTCGTTCCAGAATTCGAGCGAGTAGTCGTCGAGCGGCACGGCGCCCGCGTTGCGGCCGGCGTTGTTGAACAGCACGTCGAGGTGCCCGAACTCGCGCTCGATCCGTGCGAAGCTCGCATCCACCGATGCCTCGTCGGCGACGTCGGTCGGGATCGCTTTGGCCACCCCGCCGGCCTGCCCGATGATCTCCTTCGTCGCCAGCAGCGGCTCGATGCGCCTGCCGAGCAATGCCACGCTGAAGCCGGCTCGCGCCAGCGCGACGGCTGCCGCCTGGCCGATTCCGGTGCCGGCGCCCGTCACTGCCGCGATTTTTTTCCGTGCCTGCATTTTCACGACCTCGTCTTCAGTCCGTTGAACATGCAAAAAGCATTGCGCGGTGACGGTTCCCCAGCAATCTTGATTCTTTCAATCAATATCAACCGCCCTGTCGCGACGGGGCGGCGTCAGGGTTTTCCTGAGTTCGCGGGCACGTCGTTCACGCGGTCTTCACGGCGGAGGGCGCAGCGGGTGACGCGACCGAAGCGGCCCTGCAAGCAGATGACCGATGCCGCGCCGACACGTTGATTGAATCAATCAATATTGACCCGCGCCGAGTGCGCTTCGTAGGCTGTGCTCCGTTTTCCGACCCAAGGACGAGACCATGCCTGACAACCATCTCCCCCGCCTGCTGGTAGCGCGACGGGTTCCCGCGGCCGTGGCCGCACGTGCCGAAGCCGAATTCCATGCGTACGTGACGGATGCCGACATGGACGCGCCGTCCGTCGTCGCGTTCTGCAACCGCTACGAAACACCGGCGGTGCTGATCGGCAAGAAATCGGGGTTGCAGGCCGAGCACATCGCGGCATTGCCGCCGAGCGTGAAGATCATCGCGAACGCGAGTGCAGGCTACGACCACATGGATGTGGCCGCCGCGCACGCACGCGGAATCGTGGTCAGCAATGCGCCCGACGCGCTGACCGATTGCACGGCCGATTTCACGATGCTGCTCGTTCTGGCCGCGTGCCGGCGTGCATCGGAGTACGAGCGCATCGTGCGCGCGGGGTGGGGCAAGTCGTTCGGCATGACCGACATGCTCGGCACCCGTGTGAACGGCAAGACGCTCGGGATCGTCGGTTTCGGCCGGATCGGCCGCGCGGTCGCGCAGCGCGCACGCGGGTTCGGGATGAAGATCGTCTATACCGACCGGCGGCCGGCTCCGCCCGAGATCGAGGCGGGCGCGCGCTATTGCGCGGATCTCGACACGCTGCTGCCGCAGTGCGACATCCTCACGCTGCACGTGCCGGGCGGCGGCACGCCGCTGATGACGCGCCGCGAGTTCGGTTTGATGCGCGACGGTGCGGTGTTCGTCAACGCGGCGCGCGGGAGTCTCGTCGACGAAGATGCGCTGTACGATGCGTTGACGTCGCGGCGGCTGTTTGGCGCGGGGCTCGACGTCTATCGCAACGAGCCCGACATCGATCCGCGCTTCGCCACGCTCGACAATGTGTTCCTGTCGCCGCACATGGCCAGCGCGACGATCGAGACGCGCGACCAGATGGGTTTTACCGCACTCGAAAACGTCGCGGCGGTGCTGGACGGGAGGGTGGCGCCGAACGCGCTGTGAAGGCCAGCGCAGCCGTGCATTGGGCCGGCGACAAACTTCGGCACGTAATGAACGCGTGTCGTTTGGTCAGCAGCGAGTCTGATGCAGAGGCCGCGCCCCGCGAATGCGCGTTTCGAATACGCCGGTTGGTGGCAACGCACCAATCGGCCCGTTCTCTCGCAGGGCTTCTGGCACGATCCGTCTGGAGCCTTGCGCTCAATCGCATACTTCATGTGCGACGCTTCGCAGCGCAACGATCTTGAACATCCCCGGCACGCCCACCCGTGGGCCTATTCCCGGCTTTGTGGTATATCTCCAAAGTTATGGCAGCACGCCAGGGGCATCAGCAGCCCACATTTGATGCGCCCCTTTTTAGCGTGCTCCAGGGCCCACGGGCGGCTCCAGCGACATTTTCGCGGCCGGATCGCCGGATAACCAAAAACAATGCAGAACACGGCACAAGCCCTGAGAGACCTTGCGCTGGGGCCGCAGCACAACCGGCAGGTACAGCTTACCTTTCCGGACGACAACGCGCCCTACAAGATCCTGCTACCGAACGCATTCGAGGCGATTGAAGCGCTATCGAAGGATTTTGCGTACAAGATCGAAATTCTGTCGGATAACGACCATCTCGACCCGAAGGACTTCATCGGCAAACGCACGACGATCGAACTGCTCAGGGGTGATGGCAGTCGACAATATTTCAATGGTCATGTCTTTGCATTTAGACACATTCGTACCGATGGCGGATGGGTTTTTTATGAAGCACATGTCGGCCCGTGGGTGCGCTACCTGAAGTACGGTCAACACAATCGCTTGTTCCTCGATCAGAACCTCCACGATCAGACGGCAACGGTTTTCCAGGACTACGGCGTACTGCCCGACTGGGCGTGGCAGGTCGGCGAGGACGATCCCCGCATGACGATGGCCTGTCAGTTCGACGAAGACGACCACAACTACGTTCATCGGCGCTGGGAACATGCGGGCTATCTGTACTGGTACGAGCACACGGTCACGTCGCACAAGCTGACCGTCTCCGATCCGACGCGTCCCGCGCCCGCGATCGACGGCAAGGCGCACGAAATCCGCTTCCACAACGGCATGGGGGCAGAGGAGTCGGACAGCATTCTGAGCTGGTCCCCGTTCCAGCAGACCACGTCGACGCACGCGGAACTGTCCCGTTTCGACTTCAAGAGCCCGACGCCGACCCACGTTCAAACGAGCCTGTTGAGCCCCGAAGCCACGCTGCCGCAACTCGAATGGAACGAGTACGCCGGTGCGTACGGTTATCGAAACATGGAACACGGGTATCAGATCGCCAATCGCCGGATGGAGGAAATCGAAGCGACGATCAAGCGCTTCGACGCGAAGGGCAATAATCGCTTCGTGCAGCCGGGCCGCTGGTTCCGGCTCACCGACCGTTACGGCTCGGCGCTGAGCCGCGATCAGAGCGACGATGAATACCTGATCGTCTCGGTCCGGCACGCGGCGACCAACAACTATCTGCAGGACACGGGTGTGCTGGCGGAATACCGCAACGAGTTCACGTGCATCCCCAAGGCTACGCCGTGGCGGCCCGGACGCGGCTTCAACAGCGTCGACACGAAGATTCTCGCGCCGCAGACAGCGACGGTTGTTGGCCAATCCGGTACGAGTATTCATACCGACGAACACGGTCGCGTCCTGGTTCAATTCCATTGGGATCGCGACGGCAAGTACTCGACATGGGTGCGAGTCGCGAGCGGTTGGGCTGGCGGTGGCCAGGGGATGGCGGCATTACCCCGCATCGGTTCCGAAGTGATCGTGCAATGGCTCGATGGCAATCCGGACCACCCGATCATCACGGGCCGCGTGATGAACGCGCGCAACGTGCCGTCGTGGAAGCTGCCGGACGAGCATGCGCTGATGGGCATCCGTAGCCGGGAACTGACCGGCGCGGACGGCAACGCATCGTCGGGCCGCAGCAATCACCTGATTTTCGACGATACGGCGAACGCCATTCAGGCGCAGCTCCGGTCCGACCATGCGGCCAGCCAGCTCTCGCTCGGCAAGATCACCCGCATCGAGGACTGGCAGGGACGCAAGGACGCTCGGGGAGAGGGTTTCGAACTACGCACCGATGAGGTCGGTGCGATCCGCACCGGCAAGGGCATGGTGATCAGCACCGAGGTGCGTCCTGCGGCCCATGGGCACCTCTCTGACGTGAGCGAACCGGCATCGCGGTTGACCAAAGCGCAAACGTTACACGGGCAACTTGGCAAACTCGCGCAGCAGTATCAGGCGCAGGACAGCGGTTCGGGCCAGACGCCTATCGCTGACGCGTTGAAGTCTCAGGTGGACGGCATTCAGGGCGCCGGTGCGACGGGCAGCAGCGACAAGGGCGACTTCCCGGAGCTCAACGAAGCGCATCTGCTGCTGGCGGGTGCGGCCGGCATCGCCGTCACGACGCCCGCGACGGCGCACGTGACGGGCGGTCAGCACGTGGCTGTCACGGCCGGTGACAGCATGTCGGTTGCGACCGGGAAGTCGTTTTTCGCCAGCGTCTCCGACAGGTTCTCGCTGTTTGTGCACAAGATGGGCATGAAGCTGATCGCCGCGAGCGGCAAGGTGCAGGTGCACGCGGAAAACGACGAACTGGAACTGCTGGCCAAGAAGGTCGTTGCGATCATCAGCACGACGGACTGGATCAACATCACCGCAAAACAGGGGATACGCTTGACTGCAGGAAACAGTCAGCTTGAGGTCAGTGCGAAGGGCATCGTGGGCTACACGCCCGGCGAGAACAAGATTCACGCCGGCAGCCACGATACGGTGGGACCGGAAAGCGTGCCGGCCAAGTTTCCCGGCAATGATCTGTGTGAACAAGTTGCAAGTGGTGCCGCCCAGGCTGGCCAAGCATCGGTCGCACTGACATGAGCGAAGGAATATGACGATTTCTCCCCTGCAAGTCGCCCCTGACGCCTCGGGGCCGCTCACACATGGTTTCCTGTTGGTCGAACCCACGACGCTGGCTCATGCACCTGAGCTGGCGGCACTCGATATGCGTCCGTGTACGCCGCGCATGCTGGCACACCGCGAGGAATTGATGCCCCGACTCGTCGACATCGCTGCGTTGGACGACGAAGCGCGTACGCTGGCAACCGCGTACTGGGTCGCGGAAACCCATATCGAACGCCCGCCCGTGGTGTGCGCATGGCTGGACAGCGAAGCGACTGCCGACGCAATCTGTGAACACCTCGCGCGCAATCTGGTTGGTCCGGGAGCGGACGGTAACCCGGCATTCTGGCGTTACTACGATCCGCGTGTGCTGAGCCTGATGCTCGCGGTGCTCGATTCGACTCAGCAACGGGCATTGTTTGGCCCGATTCAGGCGTGGCAGTTCGCGTGGGCCGGATATCGCTGGCGCGTATCGCGTCCCGGCGCTGGCGCCGCGAATGCCGATCAACAGTCGGGCTGGCCTCGCCCCGAGCAATGGCCGCGCATCAATTGCAGTGAAGCCGCGGATCGAGTGCTACGCAGGCTACCCGCGATGTCAGCCGAGCAGGCGGCGCAATTCCCCATCGCACTGGACCGGGTGTTCAATGAAGCGACGCTGAGCGGCCACGCGATGGATGTCGATGTGCTTGTCGAGTATGCGTCGCAGCACTTGCGACACGATCTTGCACGCGACGCCGAAACTCTAGGATCAAAACCATGACGACCAAAGGTTGCCCGCTGTGCGATCGCCAATCGCTGCTGATCTATCCCGTGCGATACGCGATCGCCTGTCCGCGTGGCGCGGCGAAAGCCCCGGCGCTGTCTGGCAATTTCAAAATTGACGGCCGTGCGCCCCAAGCCGTTGCCTCCGCCAAATACACGTTGCGTGCACTGCGCCAAGGCTATCTGTACACCTACGACGAGAAGCGCAAACGGCTCAGTGCTTATATGGTCCTGGATGATGGCAGTCTGTGGTATTTCCCGCCCGACACGACACCGCCGCCGGGGGACGCCAAAAGCGCACTCACCCAAAGCTGCATCGCGGGCTGAACGCACGCACAGCCCCGGTTCGGTTTCAGTCGACCTATGATGTGACCGTCTCACCATTGCAAATTCGATCGGCGCGGTATGCGCCGACGACGTTGGCGCCGTCGGCGGTGAGATTGCCCGCCGACGCGACCGGCGTGCTGTCGGTCAGCTTCACGTCAGCCGCCGGTCGGTTCACGACGGCCATTCCGGACGGTCCTGTACGCGTCTACCTCGCTGGCGAGCGGCCATTCGTCTCGTCGCTGCTGGACGCGTTGCTGCTGCGTTCGGCCGCCGCGTACGTCGAGGTGGATCGATGCGGGCGGTGGCAGGCGCTGTCGAAAGTGCCATTTGGAGCAGTGGGTTTCGCCGACGACGAACGCTTGTTGCCGGACAGCCAAACCGTTAGTCGGACTGCGACGACGTTCCGTTATCTGTTGGAATATTTCGCGTTTCCCGAGCTGTTCGACTTCGTCGATCTCGACATGGGACGCGTGCGGCGCGCAGCGCACGCGCCCGATGCTCGGGAACTGACCTTGCACATTGTGTTGCGCGGCACACCCGCGGAGTCGTTTGCCGCGCAGGCGCTCGCGTCGCTCGACGCAACAGCGTTCAAGCTATTCTGCACGCCTGTCGTGAATTTGTTTCCGGCAGCCGCTCGCCCCATCGTTCTGAAGGGGCAGGATGCCTATCCGGTCCGGCCGGTGCGACTTGCAAACCATTCTCCGCTCGGCGTGTATTCAATCGACGCGGTCTACCTGGGCGAGTTGTCCAAGAAAACAGACAAAAACGAGGACATGCCGCTCGAAAGCGAGCAGCCCAGAATTCCGGTGCGGCCGTATCAGGCCCTCGGCCACCATCCACGTCCCGATTCGTCGACGGTCTACTGGGTTGCGTTCCGTGATCGCGACGCTGGATCGCCCGACCGTCAACGCATGATGCTGTCGCTGGTCGGGCTGGACGGACGATCGACGCGGCCAACGCTACCGCAAATCGATGTAATGACTACCGTGACGAATCGCGACCTGCCAGCGCGCTTGCCGATCGGCAATTCGGTAGGCGATCTGCTGCTTGAAAACAAGAAGCTGGAATGTCCGATTCAGTTGATCACGCGGCCGACGTTGACGGCTGAACTTCCACGCGGCAACGGTGCATTGTGGCGTGTGCTTTCGACATTGTCACCGCATCCGCTCGATCTGACGCGCGATGGCCTGTCAGCCTTGAAGGCATTCCTGCGACTTCACGCGGTGCGCACGACGCCGCTCGCGCAGCGTTGCATCGACGCGATCACCGATCTGAACTACAAGCCAGCGATCAAATGGATGTCGCTGGATAATCAGTTCCCGTCGTTCGTGCGGGGCATCGAAATCATGCTGTCGATCGACGAAACCGCGTTGAGAGAAATCAGCCTGATCGTGTTCACGAAACTGCTCGAACGATTCTTCGCGCCGTATGGGCCGATGAACAGCTACGTTCAGTTAGTGGTGCGCTCGGCGCAGACTGACCAGGAATTGATGCGCGGCGCGGCCACGCCCGGTGCGCAGCCGCTGATTTGATTGGGGTGACACGCCAAGGTTGCCGCGTCGTCGAGTACGAATGTGCGGACTGCCGCGCGCATTGCGATTCGACACAAGTACAGAGTATGGAGATCGGGCGCGATCTCGTCACCAAATAGCCGGGCCCGGGGGGCGTCGGTCTAGCGCGTTTTGCATGCGCAGCCCATGTCTGAGTACACATCGCGTCGCGCCGGCTCGCAGCGCTCCCAGATCCGTCACTTCAACGCGCCTTCAGCCACCAGCACCTCATGCGCCGCCTTGAACGCACTGAGCCCATGCGGAATACCCGAATAAGCGGTTGCATGCAGCAGCGTCGCCTTGAGCTCGTCGACGCTCACGCCGTTGTTCAGCGCCCCCTTCACATGCAGCTTGAGTTCGTTGGTATGGCCGCCGGCGGTCAGCATCGCGAGGTTGAGCAGGCTGCGCGTCTTGCGGTCGAGCGTGTCGTCGCCCCATGCCCAGCCCCACGCCCAGGCGGTGGTGGCCCGCTGGAACGCCATCATGAAGGCGTCGGCTTTTTCCATCGACGCATCGACGTATTCGGGGCCGAGCACTTCCCGGCGGATCGGCAAGCCTTTCTGAAACAGCGCGTCGTCTTCATTCATGATTGATCTCCTTCGTTAATCCAAAGCCCCGGCGCCCGCCGGACACCGGCCGCGCGCACGCGAGGCGTCCTTCGACGCGAACAGGTAGCAAGCCATTGCGGTGGCGACGAGGCCCACCATCCACGACACGTCCGCGCCACCGAGAATCGATGCCCATGGGCCGTGGAAGAAGCTTTCCTCCATGAACGGCACCTGGACCGCGACGCCGAACACGTAGATCGCAATGGCCTTGACGTTGAACGAACCATACACGCCGCCATTGCTGCTGATGATCTCCGCGACGCGGTAATGCCGGTTGTTGACCAGGTAGAAGTCGATCAGGTTGATCGCGATCCACGGCGCCAGCACGATGCGCAACGCGAATCGGTACCGCAGGCGAATGCTGTCGCCCTCAACGCATCACGAACGGGTCGCTGATCGGCTCGTCCGACGTGCGCAGCCACACGGATTTCGTCGTCGTATATTCGAGCGCGGCGCTCAGGCCGCCTTCACGGCCGTGCCCGGACAGGCCGAAGCCGCCGAACGGCACGAGCGGCGACACGGCCCGATACGTGTTGATCCACACGATGCCCGAGCGCACGCGCTTCGACACGCGGTGCGCACGCGTGAGATTGGTCGTGAAGATGCCGGCGGCGAGACCGTAGGCCGTGCTGTTTGCTTTCTCGATCGCTTCCTGCTCGGAGTCGAACGTGTCGACCGACAACACCGGGCCGAACAGCTCCGTCGTGATGCTGTCGGCATGTTCGACGCCGGTGCAGTCGAGGATCGTCGGCGCGTAGTAATAGCCGTCGCGCGCCAGCCGCTTCCCGCCGGCGAGTACCTTCGCGCCCTGGCGCACCGAACTGGCGACGACCGCCTCGATGTTGCGAAGCTGGCGCTCGGTGCACAGCGGCCCGTACTCCGTTTCCCGCTCGTCGGGCGACCCCACGCGAATGCGCGACACGCGCTCGACCAGCAGGGAAAGGAACCGCTCCTTGACGGAAGCCTCGATCAGCAGACGCGAACCCGCGACGCAGCTCTGGCCGCTCGCCGCGAAGATCGCGGCGACCTGCGCATTCACCGCGCTCTGGATGTCGGTATCGGCGAACACGATGAACGGCGACTTGCCGCCGAGCTCCAGCGACACCTTCGCGAGATTGTTGGCCGTGTTCCGCACGATCTGGCGCGCGGTCTCGGGGCCGCCGGTGAACGCGACCTTGTCCACGCCCGGATGGCTGCTCAGCACCGCGCCGCATTCCGGGCCGAAGCCGGTGATGACGTTGACGACGCCTGGCGGAAACCCGGCTTCGTGCACGAGGCGGGCGAACTCCAGCAACGGCCCCGGCGCTTCCTCGGACGCCTTGAGCACGACCGTGCAGCCGGCCGCGAGGGCCGGGCCGACCTTGACCGCGGACAGGAATAGCTGGCTGTTCCAGGGCACGATCGCGGCGACCACGCCAACGGGCTGCCGCTCGAGCCACACCTGCATGTCGGGCTTGTCGACGGGAATGCTGCTGCCTTCGAGCTTGTCGGCGATACCGGCGTAGTAGCGGTAATACTCGGCGACATACGCGATCTGGCTCGACGTTTCCCGGATGATCTTGCCGGTGTCGTTCGTTTCGATTTCGGCGAGCCGCGGCGCGGCGCGTTCGACGAGTTCGGCGAGCTTGTACAGCAGCTTGCCGCGCGCGGATGCGGACAATCCCGCCCAGGCCGGATCGGTCAATGCGCGGCCGGCCGCCGTGACCGCGCGGTTGACCTCGTCGGTGCGCGCTTCGGGCATCTGCGCCCATACGGTGCCGGTTGCGGGATTGATGCTGCCGAAGGTCGCGGCGCCGGGTTCGAACTTGCCGTCGATATACAGCTGAAAGTGCGCGTTCATGGCATCACCACCTTATTGGAACGCAGGCATCACGTCCCGGATCATCCGCTCGAGCGAAGCCTTCTTGCGCTCGAAGCTCATGCCGGTATCGATCCAGAACGAGTACTCGTCGAAGCCGAGCGCTTCGTAAGCCTTCAGGCGCGCGATGACTTCCGCGGGCGTGCCGATCACGTTGTTCTTGCGCATGGCTTCCGGCGTGTAGAACGGGTGCGCGGCGATTTCCTCGCTGGTCAGCGGCTTGATCATCCCGCGGCTGATCGGACGCTCGTTCTTGAACCACGCACCGAAGTAGTTGTAGAACACGTTGACTTCATCGGCGGCCACTTGCGCGTCGTCCTCGCTGCTCGCCACATAGGTGTGACGCAGCAGCATGATCTTCGGGCGCGGCATGTCGCTGAATTTCTCGCACGCGGCGTTGAAGTGGCCGACCAGCTTCTCGACTTCCTCGTCGCCGAGGTGCAGCGGCGTGACCTGCACGTTGCAGCCGTTGGCCACCGCGAACTCGTGGCTGTTCGGATCGCGCGCGGCCACCCAGATCGGCGGATGCGGCTGCTGCAGCGGCAGCGGCGACGACGTCGTCGCCGGGAATGTCCAGAACTCGCCGTCATGCGCGTAATCGCCTTCCCACAGCTTCTTCACGGCGGGAATGAGTTCGCGCATGCGCTGGCCCGCACCCCATGCATCGAGCCCCGGTATCAGGCGCTCGTATTCGAACGCGTATGCGCCGCGCGCGATCCCGAGTTCCAGGCGGCCGCCCGAGATGATGTCGGTCATCGCGGCTTCGCCGGCGAGCTTGATCGGGTGCCAGAACGGCGCGACGACCGTGCCCGTGCCCAGCCGCACGCGCTTCGTCTTGTTGGCGAGATCGGCGAGGTTGATGAACGGGTTCGGCGCGATCGTGAAATCCATGCCGTGGTGCTCGCCGGTCCAGACGGCATGCATGCCGCCGCGATCGGCGATCTGGCACAGCTCGACCATCTCGTCGTACAGCTGCTTTTGGCTGGTCTGGTCGGAGACGCGCTCCATGTGAACGAAAAGCGAAAAACGCATGATGTGACCTTTCAGGAAAGAAGCGGGCGGACGGTGCCGGTGCTGTGGTCGCCGAAATAGAGGCCGTAGCTTTTCAACTGGCTCTCCCTGCGATAGCGCTCGAGCATGCTGGCGACGGCGCTGTCCTGGAACGCGCTGGTCTCGATGTCGTCGAGGCTCACGAATTCACCGGCGACCGCCACTTCGTCCGGTGCGCTGCAGAGGAACGAGATGTACTGGTAGTGCGTCTCGGTATTGTTGTAGACCGAATAAATGAAGCTTGCCGAAGCGTCCGGCTGGTATTGCCTGAAGAGTTCGGCGAGCGCCTTGTCGGCGCCTTCGTTGCCGATTTCCCTGGTGGGCAGCGCCCACTTGCCGTCGGCCGTCTTCACCATGAGCACCTTGTCGTCGCGCGTGATGATCGCGCTCACGATCACCTTCGGGCCGGCGATCACTTCGGCCGACAGCTTCGCCGGCGTGAAATAGCCGCCGCGGTAATAGCCGAGCCCCGCGTAGCCGGCGGAATGGAACGCCTCGACCTTGCCGATGATGAGCGCGTGATCGCCCGCGTCGATCACCGCGTGCGTCGTGCAGTCGAACCACGCGCTGACGTCGTCGATCAGCGGGTTGCGATGGTTGCTCAGGTGCCAGCCGACCTGCGCGAAGCGATCGTCGCTCGGCCGCGCGAAGGTGTTGGACAGGTCCTTTTGCCCTTCCGCGAGGATGTTGATCGCGAAGTGGCCCGTGGTCGAGAACGTCTGGAAATTGCTCGATGTCTTCGCGATGCTGACGAGCAGCAACGCGGGGTCCAGCGACACGGACGAGAACGAGTTCGCGGTGAAGCCGAGCGGCTGGCCGTCATCGCGCGCGGTGGTGACGATCGTCACGCCGGTCATGAACGCGCCGAATGCATCGCGCAGCTCGCGAGTGTTGATCGTCGGGGCTTCCTGGCGGGTTGCTTGGCTCATGTCACACTTCCGATTTCAGGGTTTCCGCGTGCGGCACGGTCTGCAACCAGGCACGCAGCGCGCGATTGACTTCCTCGGGCGCGGTCAGGTTCACCATGTGGCGCTCGTTCTCGATCACGACGGCGTTGCCGTCATGCGCGGCCTGCGCCATCTGCCGCGCCATCTCGGGCGTCGAATTCGGGTCGTCCGATCCCGTCAGCACAAGGGCAGGGCAGGCGATCCGGTGCCAGCCGTCGGCATACACGTCGTCGCCCCTCGCGAACGCGGTGTACGCGGTGGCGTAGCCCGCGAGGTCGACGGACTGCAGCCACGCTTCCACCTTGTGCGCGGCGGCCTGCTGCGCTTCCTCCGCGTTGAACCAGCGCCGCAACGGCGTATCGACGTCGATGGTGCCCGAGCGCAGTTCGGCGGCGCGCTGCAGGACGGCTTCGCGCGCCTGCTCGGTGCGGCGGTACACACCGTTCAGGACTGCCACGCGCTTGACCAGATCGGGCCGCGTCACCGCGACGCCGGCGGCGATCAGCGAGCCCATCGAGTGGCCGGCCAGGTTGACGGGGCCGACCTGCAGCGCCTCGATGAACTCGATCGCCCACTGCACGAACTGCTGCAGCTCGGCGTCGGTGTCGAGCGCATCGCTCGTGCCGTGGCCCGGCATGTCGACGGCGATCACGCGGAAATCGCGCGACAGGTCATCGATCTGCGGATACCACGCGCCCGCCTGCATGCCCACCCCGTGAATCAGCACCAGCGGTTCGCCGGCACCCTGGTCGAGGTAGTGGGCGATGCGCTTATTTGACAGCGGCAGGGTTCTTGACGTCATTTCCGAGCTCTGCGAGATCCTTGTAGCGGTCGCCGATGCGGTGATGCGGACGGCCGGCGGTGGCGGCGCCGATGGCGATGACCAGTTCGTCGGCGGCCGGTGCGTCCGCGATCGAGAACTGGAGCGTCAGGTAGTGCGAGCGGCGGCCTTCGTCGTTCTTGTCCATCATCGGAATCAACAGCGGCGCATTGGCCGGGCCGCGCGTGTTGTTGAACGCGAGGTACGACTTCGCGCCGACGGCGGTGCGATAGGTGTTGCCGAAGTGCAGCGTGTGGATCAGCGCGGACGCATGCTCGATCTCACCGTCGAGGCCGACGATCGCGCTCTTGCCGAACGCCTCGACCGCGTCGCCCGAACCGGCTTCGTCGAGGATCATCTTCGTCAGGTGTTCGCTGAGCTGCGGCGCCAGCGCGCGGATCTCCGGCGACAGGTCCTCGACGTACCCGCGGCCTGCCCACGGGTTCTTGATCACGGCGACCGCACCAATCATCTTCAGCGGCTTGGCGGCGACCTTGTCGCCATCCACGTAGAGCGTCTCGACATGGAGGACGGATTTCCGAATCAGGCTCATGGCACCTTCCTTTCGTGCGTTGATTGTGGGATTCATTGTGGTATACCATGTTACGGCATGCCATGAGTGTTAACCCGTGTCTCAGAATTTCCCGAAACTGGAGGCGAGAAATGAGTGCGTACTGGATTGCCCACGTGCAGGTGCTGGATCCCGCGAAGTACAAGGACTACACGGACATCGCGCCGCTGGCGTTCCGGAAGTTCGGCGCGGTGTTCCTGGCGCGCGGCGGCGCATCGCAGGTGCTGGAAGGCGAGGCGTTCGAGCGCCACGTCGTGATCCGGTTTGCCGACATGCAGACGGCGCTCGCGTGCTATCACTCGCCCGAATACCAGGCGGCGAAGGCGAAGCGGGATGGACATTGCCGCGCCCAGATCGCGATCGTCGAGGGCCTCGAAGGCTGATCGCGTGGCTGACGGCGCGTGCGCGGGCGCGGGATGGAAAGCGCGGACAGTTGGGTCATAATATGGCATTCCATGCCTGCGCCCGGCGCATCGCCGGGTTCGGGCCACCCATCCGCTTCCAGAGTGCCGCTTATGCAAGACCTCAAAATCGACCGCAATGCCAAGACCTTGCGCGAACTGACGCTCGACAAACTGCGCGGCGCGATCGTGCAGGGGTATTTCCGGCCCGGCGCACGGCTCGTCGAACGCACGCTGTGTGACGAGCTTGGCGTGAGCCGCACCGTGGTGCGCGAGGTGCTCCGGCATCTGGAGACCGAAGGGCTGGTCGAGACCGTGTCGCGGCAAGGGCCGGTGGTCGCGCGGCTCGACCCCGCGCAAGTCGGCGAGATCTACGAGTTGCGCGGCCTGCTCGAAGCGAATGCCGCGCGCGCATGCGCCGAGGGCGCGACACCTGAAGTCGTGCGGCAGCTGCGCGA
Organism: Burkholderia sp. Bp8998; assembly: GCF_003854235.1. NCBI lineage: Bacteria > Pseudomonadati > Pseudomonadota > Betaproteobacteria > Burkholderiales > Burkholderiaceae > Burkholderia > Burkholderia sp. Bp8998. The sequence goes on along the minus strand of NZ_QTQF01000047.1, from coordinate 32,972 downwards.
AGTCCGCGCGGTGATCGAGGATGCGTTCGAGAAGCAGGATCTGCCGCGTGTGCTCGAGTACACCGAGCGCTTCTATGAAACGCTGTTCGAAGCGGCCGGCAAGCAGGTGTCGCTGACGGTCGTCAAGACGCTCAACGCGCGCATCAATCGCTTGCGCGCGCTGACGATCGCGATGCCGGGGCGCGGCGGCGATTCGAACACCGAGATGAACCGGCTGCTCGACGCGATCGAGCGGCGTGACGGCGAGGCGGCTGCGGCGGCGTCCGCCGCGCACATCAAGCGGGTTTCCGAACTCGCACTGTCGGCGCTCGCGCAGCAGCAGGACGAAGCTGTCACCGACAACTGACGGAATCCCGGGCGCGCGATCGAAGCGCGCTTGAACTGCAAAGGCCGCCGGCATCATGCCCGCGGCCTTTTGTTTTGTCTGTCAATTGACCGGACGGAATCAGATGCAAGACCCGCTGTCGTTGCCTCATGGTTTTCCATGATTATTGACGCATTGTTGTGGACCATAAGATGGCATACCATAATCTCATCGAGTAACGCAGTGATCACGGAGTACGTCATGGCTGAGTCGACGACCGGACAAATCGCGCAACAGGCATTCGTGTCTGCGGTCGGGGCGCGCCCCCGTGTAGGGGCGATTCTCGAACATCGCGACGGACTCGTGCTCGTCGATACGCCGCAAGGCCTGCGCTTGCCGTCCGGCATCCGGCTCGAACCGGCGAGTGATGCGGCGAGCCTGCGCGGCGTGCTCGCGAAGCTCGGCCTCAACGCACATCTCGACTGCCTGTTCGCCGTATTCGAATCGGCCGGCGAGCGCGAGCCGGGCGTCCATATCTATTACCGCGGCCGCGTGATTCAGTCCGGGTCGCCGTGGTTCGACAGCAGCATCCGCATCGTGCCGCTCTGGCAGGTGCCGTGGGACGAGATCGCCGACACCGCCGTGCGCTCGATGCTCGAACGCTACGTGCGCGAACGCCGGCAGGACGCGTATGGCATCTATGTCGGCGACACGGAAGCCGGCACGGTGCAGCCGCTCGCGCTCGCGCACTGACGGCGCCGGCCGGAACCGGCGCGCCGCCGCGCGCGGATGGCCCGCAACGCCACCGCAGCTGCGACACGACGATGAACGACAAGATCGAGAAGCCGGCGCGGCTGGCGCCGCCGGCCTGAACACGTGTATTCGAATGGCTGCCGTTTCGGTGGCCGCGAGCCGCAACCGTTTCCCCCTGGAGAGAGACCATGAGCAGCAGAAGCAACCCGCGTTTCGCAGCATCGCGCCTCGTCTGTATCGCCCCGTTGGTCGCGCTGTGCGCCACGCCCGCGCTGGCCGCGGACCCGATCGTGTTCACGAGCTGGGGCGGCACGACCCAGTCGTCGCAACAGAAGGACTGGGCGCAGCCGTTCACGCAGGCGAGCGGCATCAACGTGCTGATGGACGGGCCGACCGACTACGGCAAGCTCAAGGCGATGGTCGACAGCGGCAACGTGAGCTGGGACGTGGTCGACGTGGAGGGCGACTTCGCGTACGCCGCGGAAAAGGCCGGGCTGATCGAGCCCATCGACTATTCGGTGGTGAAGAAGGCCGAGCTCGACCCGCGCTTCGCGACGCCTTCCGCGGTCGGCAGCTTCTATTACTCGTTCGTGCTCGGCTACAACAAGGCGAAGTACACGGGCGCGCAGCCGCAGAACTGGGCGGACCTGTTCGATACCAAGCGCTTCCCGGGCAAGCGCACGTTCTACAAGTGGTCGGCGCCGGGCGTGCTCGAGATCGCGCTGCTCGCCGACGGCGTCGCGCCCGACAAGCTGTATCCGCTCGACCTCGACCGCGCGTTCAAAAAGCTCGACTCGATCAAGGGCGACATCGTCTGGTGGAGCGGCGGCGCGCAGTCGCAGCAGCTGCTCGCGTCGGGCGAAGCGCCGGTCGGCATGTTCTGGAACGGCCGCCTGCATGCGCTCGCGCAGACCGGCGTGCCGGTCGGCATGTCGTGGAACCAGAACCTGACCGCCGCCGACATGCTCGTGATCCCGAAGGGCGCGAAGCATCGCGACGCGGCGATGAAGTTCCTGGCCGCCGCGACGAGCGCGCAGGCCCAGGCGAAGTTCGCGGCCGATACGGGCTATGCGCCGATCAACGTGAAGTCGGCCCCGCTGATGCCGCCGGCGATCGCCAAGACGCTGCCCGACCAGTACAAGACCTCGCAGATCAATCTCGACATGAAGTACTGGGCCGAGAACCGCGACGCGATCGCGAAGCGCTGGTACGCGTGGCAGTCGAAGTAAGCTGGCCGGGAAACAGGGAATCGGCACGCGTTCCGGTCAGGATGACGAACCGAATCGAACCGGACCGGCCGGGCAACGCATCTGCATGGGGCCAGGGCAGCCGGCGCTGAAGCGCCGGCCCTGGCCGAAAAAGGAGAAACCATGCCAAACGTATTGAGTACCATCGCGCATCCGCCCGCGGCGAAAGCGCGCAAGCGGCGCGACTGGCGCAGCATGCGGCTGCTGACGCCCGCGATGCTGCTGCTCGTGATTTTCTTCCTGTTGCCGGTGCTGTCGCTGCTGTTGCGCAGCGTGCTCGAGCCGACGCCCGGGCTGCACAACTACGCGCAACTGCTCGGCTCGACGACGTACGTGCGCGTGTTCGGCAATACGTTTCTCGTGGCGACGGTCGTGACGCTCGTCACGTTGCTGGTGGGCTTTCCGATGGCGTGGCTGCTCGCGATCGCGCCGCGCCGGCTCAGTGCCGTGCTGTTCGCGATCCTGCTGCTGTCGATGTGGACCAACCTGCTCGCGCGGACGTTCGCGTGGATGGTGCTGCTGCAGGGAACCGGGCCGATCAACCGCGCGCTGATGGCGATCGGCGTGATTCACGAGCCGCTGTCGCTCGTGAACAACCTGACGGGCGTGACGATCGGCATGACCTACATCATGCTGCCGTTCCTCGTGATGCCGCTGCACGCCACGCTGCGCAGCATCGACCCGTCGACGCTGCGCGCCGCCGCGGTGTGCGGCGCGAGCCGCTGGCAGGCGTTCTGGCGCATCCTCGTGCCGCTCGCGATGCCGGGCGTGGCCTCCGGCGCGCTGATGGTATTCGTGATGGCGCTCGGTTACTTCGTCACGCCCGCGCTGCTGGGCGGCCCGTCCTACATGATGCTCGCGGAACTGATCGCGCAGCTCGTGCAGGAACTGCTGAACTGGGGCCTTGCCGGCGCCGCGGCATTCGTGCTGCTCGCCGTGACGCTCGCGCTCTATGCGTTGCAGCTGCGCTTCACCGGCAGCGCGCGTGCCACCACCGGAGGTCGCTGAAATGTTGCTCGATTTCGATCGCCTGGGCGCGCTGCGCTGGGTTCTCGTGGCCGTGGGCGCGGCCGTCGCGCTGTTCCTGCTGTTGCCGATCTTCTTCATCGTCGCGCTGTCGTTCGGCGATTCGCAGTGGCTGATCTTTCCGCCGCCGGGCTGGACGCTCGAATGGTACCGGCAGCTGTTCACCGATGCGGGCTGGATCGACTCGCTGCTGACCAGCGCGAAGCTGGCGGTGATCGTCACGGTGCTGTCCGTCGCGATCGGGTTCCTCGCTTCGTTGGCGCTCGTGCGCGGCAAGTTCCGCGGCCGCGAGGCCGTGCGGGGTTTCTTCCTCACGCCGATGGTGCTGCCCGTCGTCGTGCTTGCCGTCGCGCTCTATGCGTTCTTCCTGCGCATCGGCCTGAACGGCACGATGACCGGCTTCGTGATCGGCCACCTCATCATCGCGCTGCCGTTCTCGATCATCTCGATCAGCAACTCGCTCGTGAGCTTCGACACGGCGCTGGAAGACGCCGCGCTGATCTGCGGCGCGTCGCCGCTCACGGTGAAGCTGCGCGTCACGCTTCCCGCGATCCGGCTCGGCCTCTTTGCCGCCGCGATCTTCGCGTTCCTCGCATCGTGGGACGAAGTCGTGGTGTCGATCTTCATGTCGAGCCCGACGCTGCAGACGCTGCCCGTGCGGATCTGGGCGACGTTGCGGCAAGACCTGACGCCCGTCGTCGCGGCCGCGTCGTCGCTGCTCGTCGCACTGACGACCGTATTGATGCTGGCGGGCGCCGTCGTGCGCCGCGCACGCGCTCACTGAGGTAACACGCCATGACTGCATTCCTGCAAATCCAGCGCCTGCGCAAGACTTACGACGACGTCGTCGCGATCGACCAGGTGTCGCTCGACGTCCGCAAGGGCGAATTCATGACCTTCCTCGGACCGTCGGGTTCGGGCAAGAGCACCACGCTCTATATCGTCGCGGGCTTTCAGGAGCCGACCGACGGCCGCGTGCTGCTCGAGGGCAAGTCGCTGCTGTCGGTCGCGCCGAACCAGCGCAACATCGGGATGGTGTTTCAGCGCTATACGCTGTTCCCGCATCTCACCGTGGGCGAGAACGTCGCGTTCCCGCTGCGGGTGCGCCGCCGGCCTGAAGCCGAAATCCGCGCGAAGGTGGAGCAGATGCTGAAGCTCGTGCATCTGTCCGAGTGCCGCGACCGGATGCCCGCGCAGCTCTCCGGCGGCCAGCAGCAGCGCGTCGCGATTGCGCGTGCGCTCGCCTACGATCCGCCGGTGCTGCTGATGGACGAGCCGCTTTCCGCGCTCGACAAGAAGCTGCGCGAGGAAATCCAGCTGGAGCTGCGCCGCATTCACCAGGAAACGGGCGTGACGATCCTCTATGTCACGCACGACCAGGAGGAAGCGCTGCGCCTGTCGGACCGCATCGCCGTGTTCAACCAGGGGCGCATCGAGCAGGTCGGCACCGGCGAGGAGCTCTATGCGAACCCGGCTTCGCGCTTCGTCGCGAGCTTCATCGGCAATTCGAATTTCCTGCCGGTCAAGGTGACGAAGCACGGCGACGGCCGCATGGGCGGCGTGTTCCCCAACGGCCTCGAGATGGCGTCCGACATGTTCCATCCGACGCTCGCCGCCGGCGACGAAGGCGCGCTGATGATCCGCCCGGAACAGATGCGCATCAGCTCGCTGCAACGCGCCGGCGATTCGCATGGTTCGAGTGGTACTGCGGGCCTGCCCGTGACCGTGCGCGACGTCACCTATCTCGGCGATGCGATGCACTACGCGGTGGCGACGCCGTGGCAGCAGGAGATCTCGATCCGAATGCCGGCCGCGCATCGGCACGACAACGGCATCGTGATCGGTGCGCAGGCGCTCGTCGACTGGGACGCGCGCGACGTGCGCCTGTTCGCGCAAGCCTGACGGCGGCAGCCATGTGTCCCGCACTGCCGTCCCTGAAAGTGCAGCGGCCCACCGCCACGCTGCGCGAGCTCGCGCTCGAGAAAATGCGCAACGCGATCCTGGATGCGCACTTCCAGCCGGGCGAGCGGCTGGTCGAGCGCGCGTTGTGCGAGATCCTGGGCGTGAGCCGAACCGTCGTGCGCGAGGTCCTGCGGCATCTGGAAACGGAAGGGCTGGTCGCGTCGATTCCGAACCAGGGGCCGATCGTCGCAATCCTCGACTTCGACACGGCGGCCGAGATCTACGAGATGCGCGCGTTGCTGGAAGGCGAGGCGGCGATGGCCTGCGCGCAGCATGCCGACGCGCCTCTGGTCGCCGACCTGTCGGCGTGCATCGACCAGATCCGGCAAGCGTTCGACGCGCAGGATCATCAGGCGGTGAAGGCGCTCACGTCGGCATTCTACGAGCGCATGTTCATCGCCGGGAAAAAGCATGTCGCGTGGGAGATCGTGCAGACGCTGATCGCGCGGATCAACCGGTTGCGTGCGCTGACGATCGCCTCCGACGATCGCGGGCACCAGGCGGTCGAGGAGATGCGCGCGATCCTCGCGGGCATCGAGACGGGCAACGGGGAGGCGGCGCGCGAAGCCGCCATCGCGCACGTGCACCGGGTGGCCGAGATCGCGCGCAAGCTGCTGGCCCATGGTCACGAAAATGCTTCGTGGCGTCAGGCGGGGTAGTGCGTTTTACTTCGTGACGCCGTTCTTGTCATCGCTACTTTGCACTGCGGCATTCTTATCCCGGAAGGAACGAACGTGGAATTGAACACGCTGTTGAAGGATCCGGCGCTCTTGCGTCATCAGGCTTATATCGACGGGCAATGGTGCGAGGCCGACTCGGGCGAGCGCTTCGACGTGCTCGATCCGGCGACGGGCGCGACGCTTGGCGGCGTTCCGTCGATGGGCGCGGCAGAGACGTCGCGCGCGATCGACGCCGCGAATGCGGCATGGCCGGCGTGGCGTGCAAAGACGGCGAAGGAGCGCGCGCGCATCCTGCGCCGCTGGTACGCGCTCATGATCGAACACGCCGATGACCTCGCGCTGATCCTCACGGCCGAACAAGGCAAGCCGCTTGCCGAGGCGAAGGGCGAAATCGTCTACGGCGCTTCGTTCATCGAATGGTTCGCCGAAGAGGGCAAGCGCGTGGCCGGCGACACGCTCGCGACGCCCGCGTCGGACAAGCGGCTCGTGGTCGTCAAGGAGCCGGTGGGCGTGTGCGCGGCGATCACGCCGTGGAATTTCCCGAACGCGATGATCACCCGCAAGGTGGGGCCGGCGCTCGCGGCCGGCTGCCCAATCGTCGTGAAGCCGGCCGAGGCGACGCCGTTCTCGGCGCTCGCGCTGGCGGTGCTTGCCGAGCGCGCGGGGGTGCCGAACGGCGTGCTCAACATCGTCACCGGCGACCCGAAGGCGATCGGCGGCGCGATGACGAGCAGCCGCGTGGTGCGCAAGCTGTCGTTTACCGGATCGACCGGCGTGGGGCGGCTGCTGATGGCGCAAAGCGCGCCCACCGTGAAGAAGGTCACGCTCGAGCTCGGCGGGAACGCGCCGTTCATCGTGTTCGACGATGCCGATCTCGATGCCGCCGTCGAAGGGGCGATCGCGTCGAAGTACCGCAACAACGGGCAGACGTGCGTGTGCACCAATCGCTTCTACGTGCACGACCGGGTTTACGACGCGTTCGCCGCAAAGCTGGTGGCGGCGGTGAAGGGCCTGAAGGTCGGGCACGGCATCGAAGGCGGCGTGACGCTGGGGCCGCTGATCAACGAAGCGGCGGTCGGCAAGGTCGAAGCGCATATCGCGGACGCCCTCGGCAAGGGCGCGACGCTCGCCGCCGGCGGCAAGCGGCATGCGCTCGGGCATGGCTTCTTCGAGCCCACGGTGCTCCTGAACGTCACCGCGCAGATGGACGTTGCGAGAGAGGAGACGTTCGGGCCGCTCGCGCCGCTGTTCCGCTTCTCGAGCGACGACGAGGTGGTGACGCTCGCCAACGATACCGAGTTCGGGCTTGCCGCGTACTTCTACAGCCGCGACATCGGGCGCGTGTGGCGGGTGGCCGAGCAGCTCGAATACGGAATGGTCGGCATCAATACGGGCCTCATTTCGAACGAGGTCGCACCGTTCGGCGGCGTGAAGCAGTCGGGGCTCGGCCGCGAAGGCTCGCATTACGGCATCGACGATTACCTCGTCATCAAGTACCTGTGCATGGCGGTCTGATCGTCGGTTGGCCTGGCTGACGTGTGTACGTGGTTGTCCGGAGACGTCAACGTACGCGCGGTCGCACGGGGAAACACATCGGAGCGTGGCCGGGCACGGAAATCGCTCCGACATGCAAATGAACGCTGCACTGACAAACGTCCGTGGTTCAGGCCGCCTGCATTGGTAAAAATCTCCCGCCCATGCGGGAATCGCGTGCAGCGTTGAAAAAGAGCGGCGGCGAAGCACGAGCTGATGCCGTACGGTGTCAAGGGGCAACGCCATGCACGCATTTACGAATTGGAGCCCATTGGTCTCGCTGATCGCCGGAATTCTGATCCTGGTGGTCCCGCGCCTGCTGAATTACATCGTTGCAATCTATCTGATCGTCATAGGGTTGCTCGGGCTTTTCGCCGGACATATCCACTGACGAGTCGCCTGGCCATTCGGTCTTCGGCAACGAACCCGGGCGCGTCGGAATCTAGATCTGTTCGACGCGCACCTCGGCTGAATCCCTGGGCACGGTCAATCGCGTGCGGCCAAGCAATGCATCCGCCGGCGCGCTTCCGTCCGGGTTCAACGGCTTCACCTTGTTGAACGTGACGGAAAAGTGTTCCGGCGTGACGGTGGCCGACGCATAACCCTGCGCGTCGTGGTCGGCGTGGCACAGGTCGGGGTTGTTCGCCATCAGGAAGCTGTCGAGTTTGGCCGGGGTGGCCGCCATCGACGCGAGCGGCGTACCGTTCCATGCGACTTTCATGTAGGAATAGAAGGACGCGCTGCTGATTCCGGCGCAGACGAAATCGACGATCACGGGCACCCCCGTCGCGGGATCGGGATCGTCCCGCACGACGCCGCACTGAAATGCATGCAGATCCCCGGTGATCGCGACGACGTTACGGATCCCGTGCTCCCTCAAGTAAGCGAGCAGTTCGTGCTTGTGTGCGGGATAGCCGTCCCACGCGTCGCAATCGACCACGAGGCGAGCCGCCGGTGTCTTGGGTGCGCCTGGCATCAGGAGCCACAGACGGTTCAGCATCACCTCGTTGCCCCACACCTTCCAGGTTGCCGGCGAGTCTTTCATCGCGGCCTTCCACCATTGCGTCTGTTCCGGGCCGAGCATCGACGGCGGGCGCCCCAACTGCTCGGAATCGCGCGCCTGGTAACGTTGCAGCACGTCCTGCTTGACGAAGTAGCGCGAGCCGGCTGCATCGTCCCCATGCACCGGGTCGTGCGCGTTCGCGCGCGCGATGGCTGCCTCGCTCACGACATGGTCGTCCCGATACAGCCGCTCGTCCGTCATCACCAGGTGCATTAGCAGACCGAAACGAAAATCGCGGTAGATGCGAATGTTCGTGTACGACGGATTATTCGGCTCGAAGCGCACATCGCCCCAGTCCACCGGCATGTACTCCGCCCACGCGCGACTCGCGCTGCGGCGCCGCCGGGTTTCCTGCCGCTCCTCGTTGGTGTAGACCTGATGATCCTGCCAGCAGTCGTCGGAAAACTCGTGGTCGTCCCAGATCGCGATCATCGGCAGGCGCTGGTGCAGCGTCTGGAGGCGCGGATCGGTACGATAGGTGCGATAGAGCGTCCGGTAGTCGTCGAGCGAATCGGCATACGCGCGGCCGTTCGCGAGCGGCTTGCCGTCGGGCAAGCGCAGCGGAGGATGCGCCGGCTCGGCACGGCCGGGGGGAGAGGTCCCGACCGCTTCATAGATGTAGTCGCCCACGTGCACGACGAAATCGAGATCGCGTTCGGCGGCCAGCAGCGTCATCGCCTGCCAGTGGTTGACGCTCCAGTCCTGGCAGGTGAGCCACGCGAAGCGAACCTGTTCGTTGGCCTCGTTTGCCTCCGGCGCCGTGCGTGCGACACCCGTCATGCTCACGTGGTCACCGGCGACGAACCGGTAGTGATAGGTGGTCTTCGGCGAGAGCGTCGTCACCTTCACGCGCACCGTGAAGTCGAAGATGGCCAGCGCCCTCAGCGGGACGCTGGCGACGCGCGTCGAGAAATCCGGCAGCGTCGATACTTCGAGTCGAAGCGGTACCGCGCGCACGCTGCTTCTTGCAGGGTGCTGGACGTCCCGGGATACCGGCACGCATCGCGTCCAGAATACGATGGAGCGATCGCGCGGATCGCCGCTTGCGACACCTTGCGGGAATCGATCGGGATTCGTGCGCACGGCACCGACCGACAGCTTCGCCCGTGGCGCGTTGTGCATGGCGGTGGCAGCCGCAATGGTAAAAAACGCCGACGACTTGAGGAAATGGCGACGATCCATTGGTCCTCCCGATCGACATGCGGTGGGTGCGGGAAGCACTGCGGCAGGCGTCCGCTTCTGTCGCTCGATACGCTTGCCACCGCCCCATGGCGCGCGCAGATGGAGCAGTCGATCCGGAACATTACTGCGAAGATCGACGCCTGAAAAGGCGTGGGAACCCCATTTCGAGCCGCACGCGACCCGGCGGCGGGCACCTTGTCTGCAATCGCCACGAAATTCCGCACATATCGCGGATTGCCCGGAAATCTGATTTCGCGGTATCCGCCCATGGCTCGCGCAAACGATCGGCAGGTCGAACGTGATGGTGCCGGCGAAATCATCAGACATGCTCATTCGCGGAGGATTCAGGAACACGAATTGCTCGATACCGTGTAGCAAACTCGGGGAGTGTGAAATGCACATCGGCCACACCGTCGGCAAGGCGGCCGCATGGCTTTCCGTTGTCGTCGCCCTGGCGCTTGCAGTACTGGTGATCGTCATTGTGACGTTCGACTGGAATCGAGCCCGGCCTTGGGTCGACGACAAGGTGTCGGACGCAATCGGACGGCAGTTCGCCATCAATGGCGACCTGCGTGTCGGGTGGCGCCGGCCCGTGAGCGAGCAGGGCTGGCGTGCATGGGTGCCATGGCCGCGATTCAGCGCACGCAATGTCACGATCTCCAATCCCGATTGGGCGCGCACGAAGTATTTCGTCACGCTGGACGAGATCAGTTTCGAAGTCGAGGCGCTGCCGCTGACGGCACGCCGCATCGTGATTCCGGCCATCGATCTGGTCAATCCGTCCGTCGACCTCGAACGCCTCAAGGACGGTCGGGTCAACTGGACGTTCAAGCTCAAGGAGCCCGCGCATCGGGGCGGATGGACGCTCGACCTGCATCAGATTGCATTTGCCCAAGGCAATCTCGGCTACTACGACCAGCAAAAGCAGTTCGACCTGAGCGCCGTGATCGACACGCTCGGCCGGCCGATCCCGTTCGACGCGGCGGTGAAGCAGCAGGAGGCGCTGGCGCACCACGAATCGGCACAGGCTGTCGGGCCGGCAGGTCAAAAAAAGCTCGCGGCCCAGACGCACGCCGGTGCGACGCAGCCGGGGGTGCCTGCGTCGGGTGCCGACGCGGCGTCCCGCGCATCGGCAGCGGCCTCGCAAGCGGTGGTCGCCGCTTCGCATGCCGCAGCGACGAAATCCAGCAACACGATAGCCCCGGCGCCGGCGGCGTCGAGCGCATCCGCAGCCGCCGCACCGGGTGCAACGGCCTCGGCGACAACGAGCGCATCGGCGGGCGCGGCGCCCGCGGCATCCGCCACCGTCGGCACGTACACGATCGGCTGGACCGTCAAGGGGACCTACAAGAAGGGGCATGTCGCCGGCACGGGCAAGATCGGCAATTTGCTGGACGTGCAGGGCACGCAACGCCCATTTCCGGTTCAGGCCGATTTGCGCTTTGGCGATACGCACCTCGCGCTCGTCGGCACGGTGACGGATCCGTCTCACCTGGCGGCGGTCGATCTCCGACTGTGGCTCGCGGGCACCAGCATGGCCCACCTGTATGACGTCACGGGCATCACCCTGCCCGAAACCTCTCCGTATGCGACCGACGGCCGACTGGTCGGCCAACTCCGGGCGTCAGGCAACGTCTTCAAGTACGAGGGCTTCACGGGACGCGTCGGCGGCAGCGATCTCAACGGCACGTTGGTGTACGTTTCGCGCGAACCGAGGCCGCTCTTGTCCGGTACGCTGGAGTCAAGGCTGCTGCAGTTCTCCGACCTTGCCCCGCTGATCGGTGCCGACACGAATGCCAGCAAGGCGCGGCGGGGCGCCGCCGTCGCGCAGCCCGCGAACAAGGCGTTGCCGGTCGAGCGATTCCGAACGGAGCGCTGGAAGAAGATCGACGCCGACGTCCGGTTTACCGGGCGGCGCATCATCAAGACCGCGAGCCTGCCGATTACCGACCTGTCGACCCACGTCATCATGCAGGACGGTGTGCTGACGCTCAATCCGCTGAACTTTGGCGTCGCGGGCGGTACGCTTGCTTCGAACATCCATCTGGACGGCAGCGGCGTCCCGCTCAAGGGGCGGTTCACGCTGCGGGCGCGGCATCTGAAACTCAAGCAGCTGTTCCCGACCTTCAAGGTGATGCAGACAGCGCTCGGCGAGGTCAACGGCGATGCCGCGCTATCGGCCACCGGCAATTCGCCGGCGGCACTCGCAGCGACTTCCAATGGCGAAGTGAAGACCTTGGTCACCGACGGCACGGTGAGTCTCCTGCTGATGGAAGCCGCCGGGCTGAACGTTGCCAACGTGGTGTACGAGAAACTGTTCGGCACACGTGACGTCAGGATCAACTGCGGCGTGGCCGATTTCGTGGTCACCAATGGCGTGCTCGACTCGCGCGTATTCGCGCTCGACACCGATGATGCAGTGATCGGCATGGACGGTAACGTGAACCTGCGAGACGAGACCATGAATCTCACGATTCATCCTCATACCAAGGGATTCCGGGTGATATCGCTGCGCTCGCCACTGTATGTCACGGGATCCTTCAAGCAACCGCACGTCGGGGTCAAGGCCGGGGCACTGATCGCGCGTGGCGGGGCCGCGATCGGGCTGGGCTTGCTGAATCCGGTTGCAAGTCTGCTCGCGTTGGTGCAGCCAGGCCGCAATCGCCCGTTGCCGTGCCAGCAGATGCTGACCGACATGGAGAAGCGCCCGACGGCGCCGCCGCCGGGAATCCGGCAGAAGACGAAGGCTGTGCCGGCGTACATGAACGGGCTGCCGGGTGCTGCGGCGGCATCGGCAGCTTCGGGAGCTTCGGCAGCTTCCACGCCGGCTGGTGCGAAACACAAGTAGTGATCGTGCACGTCCGCTCCCGTCGAACTGACGTGGCGGCCGGCATTCAGGTAGTGCGGGGCATGGATGAGCGCAGGTTTCTTTCAGATGGCCTGCGGGCATCTCCATCCGGCATCGATCGGTGGTCGGCCGGATTCGGTCGCGCTCGTTGGAGCGTTCAACATTGAATGGGTCAGGTGACTTGAAGGAGGGGAAAGAAAATGATGCGATTAATTGCATGGATATTGATTGCCGGCATCGCCGGTCTCGCCGGCTGCAATACGGTGGCGGGCGCAGGTCAGGACATTTCCAAGGGCGGCCAGGCAATCAAGAATGAGGCACAAGAAGCCAAATAGCGGCGCGAATGAACGCGCGCGCCAGTGAAACATGGAGACAGGTTGATCGGGAGAGCCCGCTCGCGGAGGCGAAAGCCGGAGAAGTGAGTGGGCTGGTCCCTATGGTCCCTGTTGCCCGAGGCCACCTATAATTGCTGTCAGCTTGTCCAGTCAATCGCGGTTATCAAGATGAGGGGGTGTCCAAATGGGGCAGTGCCGTCGCATCTATTCGCGCTTCGTCCTCTCAACCTCGATCGCCGGCCTGGCAATGCTGGCCGGCCCGGGCGTCGCGCATGCCGAGGACAGCCCTTCGAGCGTAACGCCCGGGTTCAAGCCATCGGAAAGAACGATCGACGTCTATGCGGTGTATGGCGACGGACGCTCGACCGAAGGCGGCGATATGCATTGGCGTGCATACGAAGTCGGTTTCGGCGACGTCTTGAATGACTATCTCTCGGTCTACCTCGCGTATGTGAACGAGGGGCATCCCCTGGATCACCACCGTGACGGCTTCGCCGCCCTGGGTTCGTTTCGTTGGCCGGTCGGCAATCGCCTGGCGCTCGAATTGTCGGCGGGGCCGTATTTCAGCATGGACACGACCCATGTCGACAATCAGGCGCGTAATGAAAAACGATGGGGTGTGCGTGCGTCGGCGGCGGTGCGGTATTACGTCGTTCCCGAGCGCTTCTACCTCAAGGTGCAGTACAACCACGTCCAGATGATTGGCGGATTCAATTCCGACGCGGTGCTTTTCGGCATCGGCTCGGATTTTGGCGGCGATCCTGGCCCGGCATTTTCGGACGGCAAGACGCAGGTGAGCGTTTGGGCAGGGACGTCGCAGACGAACCGTCCGCAAGTGCCGATCGAAAAGGGATATATGGTCGAAGTCAAGCGGCCGCTGGGCAATGCGTGGGCCTATTCGGCGAGTTTCATCTACGAAGGCAACAATGGCGTCGCCGGCCGACGAGGTGTGGCCGCGCAACTCTGGTACGTCGCGCCGATCAGGAGCAAATGGGCGCTTTCGGCAGGTGTCGGTCCGTATCTCTCGCGTGATCGGAACGAGCCCTCGAGTAAAACGAGACTCAATGCGTTGCTCAGCGCGCAGGTGACCTATCAGGTCACGAACGATTGGGCGGCGAGCTTGCGTTTCAATCGAGTCGCAACCGGCAACGACAAGGACCAGGACATGTTCATGGTCGGCGTGGCGCGCAATTTCTAGGGGTTATTCCCATGCGCAGGCCCGTTCTGTTTAGCGCGTCGAGAAGCGGCACATTAGCCGCTTGCTACTCGAGCCTGGCGCCGGAACGGTATCGACTCGAAAGCGGATATCTCCGTCCAGCCACGACACTTTAAAAATGCCGCAATGGGATCGATGTAAAGACGCTAAAACATACTACCGACATCGGTTGATGAAACAGAAAATGCCATCCGCGCGGCAGTACAGAAGCCAAAACCGGATGAACCGCATTCCTGGTCGGCATGCGTTTAGCTGACGCTATCGATTGTCATCACGGTTGTGCATATAATATCGACGGAGTAGTCGATGGCCTTGTGCCTCGACATGGGTGGCTGTTCGGCCATTTATCAATTTTCAAGGAATCCTTTCATATCCATGGCTACCTACCTCGAACTTAAAGCGCAGGCAGAAGCGCTGGCGCAGCAAGCGGAAAAAGCGCGGCTCGCCGAACTGGAAAGCATCATCACGGCGATGCGTGAACAGATTGCCGAGTATGGCCTCACGCCGGATCAACTGTTCGGGCGACGCCGTTCCGCGCCATCGGGCAGCGCCGCCGCGCCGGTCGCACCGAAGTATCGCGATCCGAAAACGGGTGCAACGTGGAGCGGGCGCGGCAGGGCCCCGCAATGGATTGCAGGCGCGAAGAACCGGAATCGGTTTTTGATCGAGCAGTAAACGGAGTCGACGGTTGAGTCCGATGCCGTCAACACTACCCGATGGGAAATACCGCGCGACGTGTCGTGAGCGGACGATCTTTGCCGCCAAGGCAATGGGACACGGCGAGGTATTTCCGGACGCCGAATTGACCGTAACGGATGGATGGGCCACCTTCACCCGCAATGGCGTTGAAGTGTGGAATTGCAGTGCGCGCTACGCCGCGGCGCACTTCGACGTTCAATCCGCCTAGGAAGCGCCGCAGATGAGCGAACTGGTTCAGATTGCGCCGGGTGTCGTGTTCTCATCCGACGTGCTTGGCATCGCGTGGGTGCGAAAATATCGGCTGGACGGCGGGAATGGGCCGCCAACCGGCAATGCACAGTCCGCAGCCCGGCCGGGCCGACCTGACGAGGAGGGCGACCTGGCCGGTCACGCAAGCCTGTCGGGCCAATTGTCGTTGCTGTAGGCCAGGCGATGGCGGGTCAGGCATTCCGCAACCAGATGTCAACTTCACTTGATCTTGAACGAATAGTCACCGTGCGTGCGATGTCCGTCCGGCGCGACTGCGACCCAATGCACCGTGTACGTGTCGGGCGGTAACGTTGGCAGCGCAACACGTATCGACTTCGTGTCGTTCGGATCGACTTCGGCCTTTGCAGTATTCACTTGCTTGCCATTTGAACTCCTGACGGTCAGCGAACTGAACGCAGGCTCGAGCGGTCCGTCGAACTCGATCGCCACGCTGGTCGGCGCTGCCACTTCGGCTCCCGCCGTCGGAGACTGCTTTTGCGGAAACACATGGGCGAATGCCGTCGACGCGATCAGGGCGCCTGTCGCGATGGCTGCTGCGCGCGAACCGTGACGAAGTCGCTTGAATGTTGCCATGGTTATTCCCCTTTGCCGAAAAATGGCTTGCCGACCGAGTTCGGCATCACGTCATCCAGAAACAGATGTGCCTGAAACAGGACGCCTACGCCCTTTCCGCTTGCATGATTGACTGGAATGACCGCTTCGGCGCCAAACTGGCCCCATCGGTTGAGCCAGAGCAGGCCGGGATTGATGCTGCCGGTCGTATGTCCCGAACAGGGGCCGCCGGTACAGGTGCTCATCGGGAACTCGACGACCGGGATCAGGTGATTGAACGGCGCCTCGAGTCCCACGTCCTGCACGAAATTCTGCAGATACGGCAGGCTGTATTGCACGGTGACGCCCCAGCTTAGCGAATCCGGATCGGCGCTGTTCATCGTCACGCGCGGGCCGAGGGTCCCAGTGATCGCGAGCGGCTTCAGATACTTCAAGCTATCCGGCAAATCGCCGAATCCCTTGCCGACGTAAAGCGTTGGCGTGATCGCCGAGTGCGGGTCGGCGATCGACCTTGCTCCGGTGCCGCCCAGCTCCGCGACCGCGCCAACCGAGGCCATGAGTTCGTGCTTTTCATTCACGTAAAAGCGGTATTTGACGCCGATCGCGACGTTGTCGAATCCGCGGGCCGAACCGCCATTCGGCGCGTTGATGTTGACGTAGGTTCCCACCACTGACAGGGCAAAAGTGGGCGTGATCAGCTTGTCCCATTCGAGCGACGTCGTGTTGGCGTTCTGCTCGTCGCCATCGTCGGTCAGCGATTTGGCGTGGCCAAACTCGAGATTGATCTCGTCGCCAACGCCAGGGTCGTCGACCGCCATCGTGGCGGGGAACCCCCGGTTGCCGGCGATGGCGTGCGCGGACGCAAGCGAGGGCAACAGTAGCGGGACGGCGATGGTAGCCGGAGCAAGCAAGGCTGCAAGCATCGGCATCGTGCCGAGTGCGGGAATGGCGCGCATGGTTCGATCCTTGTGAGGGCGCGTGAATGCGCTCGCGAGCCTGTCGACAGACGCGCGAGGACGCTGCGATGCAATGGCATTTGCATCGCAGCCGGGCTGACTCGATCAGGATGAGAACGGGGGCGCGCGCGGCTGCGCCGCGGCGAAGCGGAAAATGCGGTATGACGACTGAAGCGGGGGCGTCGTAGCCGGATGGGCGGCCCAATCCGTCGGCACGAATCCCGAGGCTCCGCCCAGTAACGCGGGCATGTCCGCAAGCAGCCCGCAATACGCGCATGCTTGCCAGTGAGTCGCCTTGCCGGGCAACGGCGCGTGATCGGGGCCAGCGGTGTCCGCGCGGTTCTGCGCGGTACAGAATGCCCCGGATAGGGCGTCGAACTCATGCTCGGACGAAAGGCTTTGCGATACCGTTGGCGCGAGCGTCGCCATCAGGATTGCAAGCAATCCCAGGATGCTGCCAATCTTCCTGTGAAATAGCGCTGACATGACCCTGGCGGAATCGCACACCACTCGGCACGTTGCGGGGATTATGGCACGGGCGCCGCACGGTCCGGATGGGGAAGCTCCCTACTTGTGCGTGGGCATCGGGAGGTGCTTCGCACCTGTTCGGACAGTTCGCCAGCGTCTGCATTTGCACATGCGAGCGCCAGTTCCACGCGCAGGGTTTGGACCGAAACTTGCTGGATCCAGAGCGTTGAGCGACGTCCCGAACGGAGACAACCATGGAACAGGAGTTGAAGTTACGAATCGCCCCCAAGGATCTTGCCAAGCTTCGCCGCGCGCCTTTGCTTGCGCACGGTCGGGCTGAGCCTGATCCGCCGACACGCCTCACCAGCACCTATTTCGACACGCCGGATCTGGCTCTACACGGGGGCAGGGCATCGCTGCGCGTGCGGGCCGATGGCCGGCGGCGGGTCCAGACATTGAAGCTCGAGGGCGTTGTCGAGGCGGGTGTGTTCGACAGGAGCGAGTTCGAAGTGCCGGTCGATAGCGACGCACCCAATCTCACGTTGTTGCATGAGGCGATACCCGCCGACACGGATTGCGGCAAGCTGATTCGCGATCCCGCCGTTGCCGCACGCCTCGCGCCCGTGTTCGTCACGCACATCAATCGAACCGCGATCCCGCTGCAACTTGCATCGGAAGACCAGATCGAAGCAGCGCTGGACGAGGGAACCATTGACGCGCCAGCGGGCTCCGTGCCGCTTGCCGCGGTCGAACTCGAACTCAAGCAGGGTAACAAGCAAGCGCTCCATGCGGCGGCACTCGAACTCCTGAAGGCCGCGCCGTTGCGAATCGACTATCGCAGCAAGGCCGACGTCGGTTACGAATTGCTTGCCGCGGAGCACGCGTATGCGGTAAAGGCGAGACCCGTCTGCCTTGGAAAGCGCGATTCGATTGAAGACGCGTTCTGCACGATCTTGCGCAACTGCCTCGATCAGGTTCACGCCAACGCGCGCGGCGTCGTTTCCGGTCACGCGCCGTCGTGCGTGCACCAGATGCGGGTCGGACTCCGGCGTTTGCGCTCGGCGCTGGACTTGTTCGCCAAGGTAATTCCCGCGTATTCCGGGCTCGACGATGAACTGCGCTGGATTGCGGCGGAACTCGGCGCGGCGCGCGATTGGGAAGTCCTCGCCGGGGCCACGCTCGATCATGCCGGAGCGGACATCAACGCAAAAGAGCTGGAGCCGATACGGCGGGCCTGCACGCAGATGGCAGCGACCACCCGCCAACGCGCGGCGACCGCGGTCGAGTCGGTTCGCTACACGCGGCTGATACTGGAGCTCACGCTATGGCTGGACGTCAAACGATGGCGCGACGCGATGACCGACGAACAGCGCACGGCGATCGACGGCCCCGCGAGGAAGTTCGCCGCCAAGGTGCTGCGCAGCCGACACCGGAAGCTGATCAAGCGTGGCAAGAAGCTTGCCGATCTGGACGATCACCGCCGGCACCGCGCCCGTATCGCGGCGAAGAAGGTTCGCTATGCGACGGAGTTCTTTCAGTCGTTGGCTTCCAGACGGGCCGTGCGTCACTACGTCGATGCACTGACGGAACTTCAGGACGATCTCGGCTGGCGCAACGATGCGGTTGTCGCGGATCGACTTCTGCGCATCGTGTCGCGGAAGTCGACCAAAGCCGCTCGTGGCGCGGCTTTCGCCAGAGGCTATCTGGCGTCGCGCGTTGCCGCCGATCACCGAACGCTAAGTCAGTTGTGGAAGCGTTTTGAACGCCTATCGCCACCGCACTGAATCGGCCCGGGATTCGGTTGGCGATCCGATACAAACGCGCCCACACATGGGAGCGCAGGAGGGACAACCGTATCAGGTGCCTGCTCCTGCGCGACTGTCACGACGCGACGGAAGGTTTTGACTATGGCGTCGGTCACGCCTTCAGAAGTGATGCAGCAGCGCGATACGCGTGACATATTGATTGGGGCCGGACGAGATGTCCGCCGCGCCCGGCACGTACGCGTAGTCGAAGTCGGTACCGGTATGCGCGTTCACCGCGCGCTGGTAGACACCTTCGACGAAGACCGAGGTCCGCTTCGTCAGGTCGTAATTGAGCTTCGTGCTCAATTGATGCCACTTCGGGTTGAATGCGCCGATGGTCGAATCGACCCGCGCCTGCGTGTAGGTGTACGCTGCGCCGACGGAGAACGCGGACGTGAAGTGATACAGCCCGTTGACTTCGAAATTGTCGAACTTCCACGACTTCCACGTGCCGCCCGGCGGTTGGGTCGTACCGGTGAAGTAGGCGTTCGACGTCGGATCGTAGACGTCGACATGTGAATACGCGAAACCGATCAATGCGTTCGAGAACGCGTAGTTCACGCCAATCCCGATGTTTTGCTGCGACGACGCGTCGAACGTGTTGTCACCCGTGATCGCCCCGTTCGAATCGGCGTTGCGTGCGTTGCCGATCTTGAGGTACGACGCGCCAATCGTCAGGTCGCCTTGCTGAAATTGCAGCGCCGCGCTGTAGAGCCGGTTGTTTGCAAAACCGCCTGGCTGGTTGCTGAAGCCATACATGGCCTCGGCGGTGAAGCCGTGCCAGACCGGCGACACATATTTGACCGCGTTGTTGACGCGAAACGAGTAGTCGGTGTTGTCGTTGTCGTACGGATGCGCGAACAGGTATCCGGTCCAGTTGCCGTTCGCGGTCAGCGGAGAGAACAGATCGACGCTTGGATCGTACTGCCGGCCGAGCGTGACGGTGCCGTAGCGGTTCGACGCGATACCGACGAACGCCTGCCGTCCGAAAGCGCGCCCGCCCTGGCTCATTTTCCCGTTGTTCACGTCGAAGCCGCTTTCGAGCTGAAAGACCGCCTGATAGCCGCCGCCCAGATCCTCGATGCCCTTGATGCCCCAGCGGCTGCCGTAGTCATAGCCGCTTTGCAGTTGCACGGTGCCGTGGCCGCGCGCGTTGCTCGTGTAGTTGATACCGTCCTCGATCTTGCCGTACAGCGTCACGCTGCTCTGTGCGTGTGCGGTCGCAGCCAGCACGGCGACGGGAAAGACGATTCCCCAATGTTTGATCATCGTGATTTACCCCCCAGGGTCATTTGTTTGCCGGTCGGACGCATGTCGCCTCGCGTTGCGCGATATGGGGCCGGCCCGAGGCGACGCGACGGGCGCAGTGTAATCAGCCGTTTTTCCGGCGTTAGTCCCCCGGCATGGAAAGGTGCTCTCCATTTACGTCGCTGTTTGACGGCGCGGAAAGCGGGTAAGCGTGGGAGGCGGACACGGACATTGCCTGCAGAGGCGCCTCGCCATTGCAAGGCGATCTTGATCGTGACGAGGAGGGTGGTCGCGGCCTTGTGCTCACTATCGCGACGGTCCGCGCAGGCACACGCAGCGGCCGCGACACTCGCGCGGTGGCCGAGATCGATATCGGTCTACTTCAGGTCCCGGGCCACGCGAAACCCGTTTGCCGAAAAACGTACGCTGCTGTCGTATTTGAAGCGTGTCGAGACGGGCATGTAGGCCGCACCATCCCGCCACGAGCCGCCGCGGATGACACGTACCTGGCAATTCGGCTCGTCCCACGAGCGGCCGTCGGCAGGCGCATTCTTGTACGAGGTGTGCCAGCAATCGCTGACCCATTCCCACACGCCGCCAGCCATGTCGTAGAAGCCGAGCGGATTGGCCGCGAACGTGCCGACGTTATCGGGTGCGTCGGCACGCCACGGTGGGCCGCAGTCCTTGCAGTTCGCGTTGCCCGTGCGCATCTCGTTGCCCCACCAGTAGCGTGTCGCGGTGCCGCCACGCGCCGCGAATTCCCATTCCGCCTCGGTCGGCAGCCGGTAAGTCTTGCCGCTTATTTTCGACAGCCACTTCACGTATTGTTGCGCATCGTCCCAACTCAGGTCGCGCGCAGGCGCGTTCGCGACCGTATTGCTGTCGCCGGGGAGGCGCGGGCACGCACCCGCATCACGGCACGCGTTCCATTGCGCGACCGTCACCACATACTTCGCCAGCGCGAAGGAATGATCGAGCGTCACGCGATGCGCAGGTTTTTCCGACGGATCGCCGGAATTGCTGCCCATGGCGAACGTCCCCGGACTGACGATCAGCATCGCGGGGCAGGCAGGGCAATCCCGGATTTCATTGGCGGCCGTCGCGCCACCTTTCTGCGGTGGTGCCGATGGGGCCGCCACTGCAGCGGGTGGCGGTGCTTTCGGCGGTGAGCCAGCCGTGTGCGCAGGCTGCGCCGACGTCGATGCCGGCGCCGGCGCCGGAACGGGGGCCGGGGCCGGCGTGGGGCTCGCCGTCTGTGCGGGCGCGGACGCCGCGGGCGCCTTGGGCGCGGCCGCGCGCAGACGTGCGAGACGGGCCTGCGCCAATTGCGCGAAGCGGCCGTTCGGGTAAGTCTTCAGATAGGCCTCGTAATCGCCGGCCTCCTTGCTGTCCTTGATCGATTCCCAGAACGTGATTTCGTATTGTTCGGTGCTGTCCTTGGGCATCACGCCGCGGCTATCGAGCGCGACGATGCCGACGTCGGCCAGCATGCCGGATCGTTGCGCCGTGCCGCCGCCGGTATGCACCACGCCGGTTCCGGCGCGACGCGACCCGGTGAACGCAAGCGTCGCGGCCGTATCGGAAAGGGACGACGCGATCCACGGCGTCTGCCGATGCCCGGTGGCGCTTGCGACCATCGCGCCGACACGGTCGAGGACCTGTTCGATACCGAGTCCCGGCATCGCGAGCGCCTGCAGCAGCGCAGCCGTGTAGACACCATGCGTGGCACCGTCGGCCGCGCCTTTGCCCGGCGCTGCCGCGTAGGCGACGAGCGTATGCGGCGGTGGCTTGCGGGCCGCGACGTTGCCGGCACCGGGAGGCGCGATCAGGCAGGAATCCAGAATGATCAGATCAATGCGGTCGCCGTGCGGCCGCGACGTCGCATCGAACACGGTCTGCAGGTCGATACCCGTGCGCGACAGGCCGGCCGGAGAACCGACGTCGGCATCGACCGGCGCGAGCCAGGTCGTTCCGCCCGCGCTGGCGCCGTGGCCCGCAAAATAGACCAGCCCGGTGCCGCTGCCCGCGATGTGGCGCGCGAAGGTGGCAAGCCCGTCGAGCATTTGCTGCCGGGTCGCGTCGCGCAACGTGATGACGTCGAAGCCGAGCGCCTGCAGCGCATCGCCCATCGCATCGGCATCGCGAACGGGATTGGCGAGCGGATGATCGCGATATGCGCCGTTGCCGATCACGAGCGCGACGCGATGCGGCGCAACTGACGGTGCGCGCGCGGAAGCTGCCGGCGGTACTGCAAAAGGATGCATGTCCTCGCCGGAGCAGGGGCCCGAGGCCACCGAGATCGACGCAAGCAGGCATGCGGGCAAGAGTATTCGCCACATATTCGGCCCCCCAGGGTGCGCCGTCGGACGAGGTGCCGAAGGCGGAGCGCAGCCGTTGCCGGGTGTCCTGTCGCGACGCGCGCAATGCCGATGTGCGGCGGGCACGGGCAGGACACATTCAAGATAGCACGTGCGCTCAGCGGCGATCTCCGGATCCACCCGCGTGTTTTGCAAAAAACAGACATACGCGGACACGCATCGCGGTCGGCCCGTCACCCCGGGACATCGTTATGTGTCTTCCTGTCGATTACGTCCTAAGCTGATAGACACGCTCCACTGTCCGACGCCGCGCGCCGCCACCAACGCGAGGAGCAATACGATGCGAAGAAGGGCTACGTTGTTGGCTTTGGCCGCCACCGTCCTGGCGCCGAGGATCGCGTTTGCCGCCGGGCGTACGTCTTCGCCGCCCGGCGCCGAGGCATACATCATCTGGCCGTCGGACGGTGCGACGATCACGGGCGGCAAGTTCTGGGTGCGCATGGGCCTGCGCAACATGGGCATCTGCCCGAAAGGCATCGAGCGGCCCAACGTGGGCCATCATCATCTGCTCATCGATACCGATCTCCCGCCGCTGGACCAGCCGATACCGTCGGACCGGAATCATCTCCATTACGGCGCCGGTCAAACCGAGGCGCGCATCGAGCTGCCACCCGGCAAGCACACGCTGCAACTGCTGATGGGCGACCACGACCACGTGCCGCACGATCCGCCGGTGTACTCGAAGAAGATCACGATCACGGTCAAGTAGCGCGCCATGCCGCGCCTGCCGCCCGAACCGGGAATTGCCGCCATGAACAAGCTCATCCTCTTCGCCGTTGCCTTGACGCTGCTATGGACGGGGGCTGCGACCGCGGAGACCAGCACGCATCCCCCGAAGGCCGTCGTCTACATCGGATGGCCCAATGATGGCCAGGTACTGCCGGCCGGACGTCCGTTCCGGGTGTGGTTCGGCTTGCGCGACATGGGTGTCGCCCCGTCGCACGTGTCGTTTCCGAACACGGGCCACCATCACCTGCTGGTCGATACGGACCTGCCGCCGATGGACCAGCCGATTCCGTCCGACCGGAATCACCTGCATTTCGGCGCGGGCGAAACCGAAACCACGCTGGAGCTTCCGCCGGGCAAGCACACGCTGCAACTGCTGATGGGCGACGCCAACCACGTGCCGCACAATCCCCCCATCTACTCGAAGAAAATCACGATCAACGTGAAGTGACGTTGCGTACATCGGGCCACGGACGCGCGGCATGCGCGTGCGGGCGCGCTTCGGACGTCAACGCTGCCGCCCGTCGCGCGCACATGTGTCTGTGCATGCCCGACATCCTGAGCCGGAACTGTCGGCGACGACCCGTCATGCATCCTTGATCCGTGCGCCACGCACACGTCGCTCCATCCCCGTCTTCATCGCCCGGACCCGCACCGGCAAGCCGCCCGGCGAGATTCCCGCTGATCCCGCGCACGGCTGGCACGCCCCATGCGGTATGAGACGCGAGCGGGCCACGCTGCAGCAGCCACACCAACACATCCACCCGATCCCGCATCGTCGCCGCGTTTCTCCGAAGGAGTCGATCGTGAACATCCGCCTGTCGCCGACCGTCACGCGCAACCGCCAGGGTCTCATGCGGTCGCTGGCCCGCATCGCCGGTTCCGCCGGCGCATGCGCGGCGTTGCTGTCCGGCTGCATGGACCTGAACATGCCCGTCTACCAGCGCCCGGAGATGCCGGCCAAGACCACGTGGGCGCACGCGCACGGGCCGGTATCCGCGTCGGACGCGGTCAATGCCGAATGGTGGAAGCGCTTCGACGATCCGACGCTCGACGCGCTTATCGACAAGGCCATCGCGGGCAACGTCGACATCAAGGTGCTGGCGGCGCGCATCGGCGTGGCCGGCGCACAGGTCGGCGAAGTGCAGGCGGGCGCGCTGCCGAGTGTCGATCTCGGCGCGGGCATGGACTTCGAGAAGAACACGCATCAGGCGCCGACGAGGACCTACAACGTCGGCAGCCAGGTGAACTGGGAGATCGACATCTGGGGCAAGGTCGAGAAGGGCGTGCAGGCGCAGAAGGCCGAATACCACGCGACCGAGGCCGACTGGCGCGCAGGCTACCTGACGCTCGTCGCCGACGTGTCGAGCACTTATTTCGAGATCCTTCGGTTCGACGACCAGATCGAGCAGGAGCAGCGCACGCTCGACAAGAACCGGCAGATCCTCGCGATCTACCAGTCGATGTTTGCGAACGGTGTCGCGCCGCAGACGGAAGTGCTGCGGCAGAGCGCGGAGATCAACGGGCTGGCGAACCAGCTGATCGAACTGCATCGATCGCGCGACACGGCCGAGAACGCGCTCGCGACGCTGCTGGGCGTGCCGGCCGGCGAGTTCAGGATGCCTGCCGGCCATCTCCGGCAGCGTGTCAAGCTGCCGGACGTGCCGATGGGACTGCCCGCGCAACTGCTCGCGCGCCGGCCGGATGTCGTGGCCGCGCAGTATCGCGTGCTCGAATCGTATGACGAAGTGGGCGCGGCGAAGCTGGCGCAATTGCCGTCGATCAGCCTGACGGGGCGCGGCGGCACGGCGGCGTTTGCGCTGTCGGATCTCTTCAAGGCCTTCACGTTCAGCTTCCTGCCGAGCATCAACCTGCCGATGTTCGACCCGAGCGTGCGCGCGCACATCAAGACGACCGAGGCGCAGACCCAGGTGGCCGTGCAGCAGTACCGGCAGACCGTGTTCACCGCGTTCAAGGAAGTGGAAAACGCGCTCGTCGACCTCGACGCGCACAAGCAGCAGCGCGTGCAGCTTCAGCAGCAGAGCGCGCGTCTGCGCACCGTCGCCGCGCAGGTCGAGGCGCAGCTCAAGGAAGGGCTCGTGTCGCAGCTCGAGGTGCTCGAATCGGAACGCGCGGTGGCATCCGCGGAACTCGCGCTGCTCGCGAATCATCAGCAGATTCTGAGCGACACGGTCACGCTGTACAAGGCGATCGGCGGCGGCTGGCGCGCGGTCGAAGTCTCGAATGCGGGCAGCGAGCCGGTCCGGCAAGCGATGCAATGAACACGCCAGCCCTGCGCAGCCGCGCGATCGGCGCCAGCCGATTGACTACCGCCATCCGTCGCCTAAACTTTTTTCACGATCGTGCCGCCACGTGCGTTGGCGGCGCGGCTTCACACGGGTGGTTCGAAAGCGCGTCGCGTTTCCTGCGCCGCATGCCCATTGGCGGGCGCATGTCGATCGTTGGCCGAATCATGGATCCAGACGCCGCTTCGATTGCCGAGAAACAAGCCGCGCTCGATCGGCAGTTCGACATCGTGCTCAAGCCGGTGTCCCATCCGGAGCTGAGCGAGATCCGGATCGACAAGGCGCTGTTCGCGGTCGGGCGGACCAACACGCCGTTCGCGTCCGCGCGGCCCGAGCTGGTGGCCGACCTGTCGCGCCGGCATGCGCGCATTTTCTTCGAAGGCGGCGCGGCCTATGTCGCCGATCTCGGCAGCAAGAACGGTACGGCCGTCAACGGTGTCGATGTCGGCGACAAGCCGCACCTGCTGCGCGACGGCGACGAACTGCGCTTCGCCGGCACACTGGCGTACCGCGTCGCGTTCGTGCCGCGCGCGACGCATCAGCCGGCGCGGCCGGCCGTCGTCACGCTGTCGCCGGAGCGCGCCGATCTCGGCCTGCAACCGGTCATCATTACCGCGTTCCCGTTCCTCGTGAGCAAGACCGACGACACGTTCGCGTGCTACCGGAACGCATATCCGCATCAGGTCAACTATCTGTCGCGGCGTCATGCGCACATCTACGTGCAGGACGGGGAAATCTTCGTGGAAGACCTCGGCAGCACGAACGGCACGTTCGTCGACGGCCGGCGTCTCGACGAGCATGCGGTGCCGCTCGGCGACGGCGCGATGCTCGCGTTCGGCGGCGATCATTTCGTCTATCGCGTCGGGGTGCAGCGCGAGCCGGGGCCGGACTCGACCGTGACGGCCGCGTCGGCGCCCGGCGCCGCCGCGAATGCGGTCGTCGCGGACCCGGACCGGACCACCTTCGTCGATACCGCGCATTCGTTCCTCGACATCTTCTGCACGGTGCCGGCGGTTCAGCAGGACGACGAGGTCAACCCGCACGCCGCGCACGGCGCCGCCGAAACCGCGCATGACGCGCGGCACCGGCGCGGCAGGATCGAAGTCTTCCTGTCGGAGCTGAGCGAGGCGTTCGGCGGCAGCGGGCACGTCAACCTGCACCGGCTCGGCTGGTGGAGCGGCGGGTTGCTCGCGGCGCTGGTCCTGCTGTTCGCGACGCTGTATTTCCGCGACGCGCCGCTGCGCGAGATGCACGCGTTGCTGGCGCGCGGCGACACCGCGCAAGCCGCGCAACTCGCCGACCGCCATCTCGCGAGCCATCCGGACGATGCGGCGTTCCTCGCGCTCGGGTCCGAGGCACTCGTCCGGTCGAAAGTACCGGACTGGATCGCCGCGATGAACGTGCGCGCGTTCGACCGCGCCCGCGCCGTCGTGCAGGAGATGCGCGCGCTCGCCCGCCATAACCCCGACGCACGGCCGCTCGTCGACGAAGTGGCGTGGGTCGGCGAGCTGCAGGCGTTCGTGGCCGGTCGCGGCGGCGCGGAAGCGCCGATCCGCATCTACCGCGACGAAGCGCCGATCAAGGCCTTGACCGGCCGCTGGAACGACGATCCGGGTGCGCATCAGCGGCTGCTCGACCGGATTTCGTCATACGTTCCCGCGTTCGGCGCGCTGTATGCCGACGCGCTCAGTCAGCTGCGCAAGCTGCAAAGCGACAACTCGGTCTACGTGGCCGCGCTCGAGCGGTTGCAGCGCGCGATCGCGACGGCGCTCGACGACGACCGGCTCGACGCGCTCCCGGCGCTGCTCGCCGATGACGAGCAGCGCTATCCGCGCCTCGGCGGCCTCGACGCCGTGCGTGCCGATCTGCAGCAGTACCTGCAGTTCGAGAGCGACGCGCGGGCCGGGCACGGGCCGGCCGTTCTGGATCGCCTCAGGCAGTTCCGCTTCGCGACGCCGCAATTCGCCGCACATGTTGCGACGCTGGAACGGCTCGCTTCTTCTGGAGGGCGCGGTGAAGCTCGACAGTCTCCTTAAGCGCGCGCGGCAGGCAACGCCGCCGGAGCCGCCGCGTTCGCTGGGCGAGGCGCTGGAGGATCACAGCGTCGAAGGCATCGCGATCCTGACGGCGCGGCCGTGGCGGCTCACGCAGGCAACGATCATCGCGATGGTCGGGCTCGTCGTGTGTGCACTGCTGTGGTCGTTCGTCGGCCGTGCCGACGTGACCGTGACCGCGCAGGGGGCGCTCGCGCCGGAGTCCGAGGTGCGCCGCATCTACGCGCCCGTCGACGGCGAACTGGTGGACATCTATATCGCCGAAGGTCAGCCGGTCGAGAAGAACGACGTGATCGGCCGGATCAACGCGCGCGGCGCGATCGAGGCGGCGACCAACGCGCTCGATGCACGCCTCAAGCTCGACGACGCGGAGCGCGAATGGAAGCAGTTTCCGGACAAGAAGCAGCTGATGGAGCGCAAGGCCGACGCACTGAAGCAGCAGATCGAGGTCGAAGAGCACCTGCACCAGAACCGCATTGCCGAAGGCACCAGCAAGCTCGCGCAATCGCAGCGTGCGCAGATCGACGAAGCGCGCAGCAATATCGACAACGCGCGCCACGCACTCGATCTCGCGAAGGACGAACAGGACAAGTACGCGCGCCTGTTCGCGCTGCCGGGCGGCGGCGGCGTGTCGCAGAGCCAGGTGGAACAGAAGCGCAGCGCGTACCTGCAGGCCCAGGACAGCTATCGCGTCGCGCAGGCGCGGCTCTCGCAGCTCGAGGCGCAGCAGAGCCACGAGTTCGCGCAGGCGAAGGCGCAGCTCGAGGGCAGCGGCGAGACGCTGGCCGGGCTGCGCATCCAGTACGACGCGACCGTGCGCGACATCGCGAACACCGAAGAGAAGCTGCGTCTGCAGGTGCAGACGGCGCGCCTCGCCGCGGATGCCGCCGCGCGCATCCGCTTCGAGAACATCGACAAGGACAATTTCCTGCTCGTACTGGCGCCCGTCTCCGGCGTGATCACCGACGTGACCACGACGCAGCCCGGCGACAAGATTCTCGCCAACACACCGCTCGGCAGCATCGCGCCGTCCGACGCGCGGCCGGTGGTGAAGGTCGCGATCGCGGAGCAGGACCGCGCGTTCCTGCGTGAAGGCTTGCCCGTGAAGCTCAAGTTCAATGCGTTTCCGTATCAGCGCTACGGCGTGATCGACGGCACGCTCGAATACATCTCGCCGGCGACGAAGCCGCAGGCGCAGACGAAGGAACCCGTCTACGAAGGCCGCGTGGCGTTGGTGCGCAACGCGTACACGATTGCCGGCACGACCTACCCGCTGCGCTACGGAATGACGGCCACGGCGGAAATCGTGGTGCGCGAGCGCCGCCTGATCGGGTTCGCGCTGGACCCGTTCAGGCAGATCGCGGGTTGACGGAGACTGCCGCGGCGTAGTCGAGCGGGGCAGGCGGTGATGCGAGGCACCGGCGGCGAATCAGGGCGATCGCCGCTGACAGGATCAAGGGGAACGACATGACGGCAATAGTGCGTATCGACGACGAGGTGATCGGCACCGACGACTTCATTCGCGTGCTGAAGCTCACCGGGCAGTTCGAGGGCCTCGTCGAGCAGCAGGTTCGCGACCGGCTGACGGTGATCGCGGCGCGCAAGATGGGCATGCAGGTGACGCCGGCGGAAATCCAGGAGCGTGCCGACCAGTTTCGCCGCGTGCGCGGCCTGCACCGCGCCGCGGACATGAACCGCTACCTGGACGTGTTCGGCGTCAGTCTCGACGAGTTCGAGCGATTCATCACCGACACGCTGTACCAGGAAAAGACGCTCGACACAGTATGCAGCGATGCGGCCGTCGAAGCGTACTTCAAGCTCAATTCGCCGAAGTTCGACAGCATCGAGGTCAGTCACATCGTGCTGGATTCGGAAGGCAAGGCGCGCGAAATGATGGCGATCCTGGAGGACGATCCGGACTGCTTCGGCGACATGGCGCGCGAGCATTCGATCGCCGACACGAGCGAGCGTGGCGGCGTGATCGGCAAGGTGCTGCGCGGCTCGCTGAAGACGGATATCGAGGCCAAGGTGTTCAACGCGCGGGTGGGCGACCTGCTCGGGCCGTTCGCGGCGCCCGACGGCGCGTTCTTCGAGATCTTCTCGGTGACCGCGAAACACCCGGCCGCGCTCGACGCCGACGTCGCGTCGGAGGTGCGTCGCCTGCTGCGCGAGGAGTGGCTCGCCGAGCGCGCGCAGGAACACGTCATCGACGCACGCTGATCACGGAGAACCGCCGCGATGGACGCACAAGCCCCCGCCCCGGCCAGCAGCACCCCGTCGCTCGCGGCGTTTCTCGCGTCGGTGGAGCCGCTGTCGCTCTTCTCGCCCGCCGAACTCGAGCGCATGGCCGCGCAGGCGGAGGTGCGCACCTACGCGTTCGGCGACACCGTCTGCAATCGCGGTGAACCGGCCGAGGGCCTGTATGTGCTGCGCTTCGGGTCCGTGCGCCTGATCGCCGACGAGCGCGGCAAGGAAACCAGCGTCGGCGTGCGCAAGGAGCGCGAGGTGTTCGGCGAAATGGCGATGCTGCGTGACTACTGGCACGAGGTGTCGGTGCGCGCGTCGACGAAGACCGAGATACTGTGCATCCCGCGCAGCGCGATCGAGCCGATCCTGCGCGACAATCCCGCCGCGCAGTCGTTCGTGACGAGCTATGTCGCGATCAGCTCGGCCGGCGGGTTCGTGACGCGGCTGTTCGACCTGCGCGGCAAGCTGACGCGCGCCGAGCTCGAGGAGTACGTGTCGAGCGTCGGCGTGAAGCGCGTGGCGGCCGGCAAGGAGATCGTCCGGCAGGGGCCGGGCGGCGACCTCCGGCTGTATGTCGTGCGCCAGGGCGAGGTGAGCGTCTCGTGCCGCGAGGACGGCAACGACTATCCGCTCGCGACGCTCGGCGCGGGCGAGATCTTCGGCGAGCGCGCGTGCCTGCTGCGGCAGGAGCAGGCGGCGACCGTCACCGCCGTCACCGATACGCGCCTGCTCGTCATCCCGGAAAAGACCGTGCACTTCATGCTCGAGCGCAACCCGAAATTGCGCGAGGTGCTCGAGGAGCGCATCCGCTTCGTCGATCAGGAGCTGAAGCGGCAGAAGAAGCTCGCCGAACGGCGCCGCCACCCGCTGCAGATCGATATCGGCGCCGACGCCGCGTTCGGCGAGCGCATGATCAAGCGTTTCGTGCTGGTCGAGCAGGCGGAGGAAATGGATTGCGGGGCGGCGTGCCTCGCGATGATCTGCCGTCACTACGGCGTCGCGATGACGCTCGGCAAGCTGCGCGATCTCGCGAACGTGACGACGCAGGGCGCGACGCTCGACAGTCTCGCGCGCACCGGCGAGGCGGTCGGCTTCGCGACGCGCGGCGTGCAGTGCACGTACGAGGCGCTGCTCGGGTTCGACCTGCCGTTCATCGTGCACTGGGAGGGCTACCACTACGTCGTCGTATACGGTGTGTCGAAGTCGTGGGTGCGTATCGCCGATCCCGCGCTCGGCTTCAGGAAGCTGAGCGTCGAGGCGTTCGAGCGCGGCTGGAGCGGCACGTGCCTGCTGTTTACCGCGAGCGGGCCGGCCGCGGCGCCGGCCGAGTCACGTTCGCCCTGGGTGCGCTTCATCGGCTATCTGCGCCCTTACAGGAAGATCCTCGCGCATCTGTTCCTGGCGACATTCGTGATCCAGGTGCTGGGCGTCGTGCCGCCGATCATCATCCAGAGCATCCTGGACGGGGTGATCGTGCACCAGAACGTCAGCCTGCTGCACCTGCTGATTGCCGGGCTCGTCATTTCGCACGTGTTTACCCAGCTGATGACGACGATCCGCGCGCATCTTTCCAACTTCATGGTGCGCAGCCTCGACTTCGCGATGATGTCGCAGTTCTATAAACATACGATGTCGCTGCCGTATTCGTTCTTCGCGCGCCGCAAGAGCGGGGACGTGTTCGCACGGTTCCAGGAGAACCAGACGATCCGCGCGTTCCTGACGGAGTCCACCGTGACCACCGCGCTCAATCTCCTGATGATCTTCATCTACTTCACGATCATGTTTCTCTACAACGTGAAGATGACGCTGGTGCTGATCGCGTTCGTGATCCCGATCATGGCGCTCACGGCGCTCGCGACGCCGAAGCTGAAAGGCTATGCGCGCGAGGTGTTCGCCGCGTCCACCGATGCGAAGTCGCTGCTGATGGAGACGCTCGGCGGCGTCGAAACCGTGAAGGGCATGGGGATCGAGCGGTCGGTACGGCTGAAGTGGGAGCGCAAGTATGCGAAGGCGCTCGACGTCCAGTACCGCGCGCAGGCATTCAATATCGTGGTGGCGCTGTGCAGCCAGCTGCTGAATGCGGCAACCACCATCGTGATCCTGTGGGTCGGTGCGAACCTCGTGCTCGCGCATGAACTCAGCATCGGGCAACTGATCGCCTTCAATGCGTTCATGGGCAGCGTGCTGGCGCCGCTGATGGGACTCGTCGGCATGTGGAGCCTGATGAACGACGCGGCGGTGGCGATGGAGCGGCTCGGCGACGTCCTCGACATCGAGCCCGAGCAGCAGCCGTCCGAACTGGCCTCACGCGTGCTGCTGCCCGACCTGCAGGGCGACATCGGCTTCGACGGCGTGTATTTCCGCTATGGCGGCAACGAAACGCCTTACGTACTCGAGAACATCAACTGCACGATCAAGCGCGGCGAGATGGTGGCCATCGTCGGGCGCAGCGGTTCGGGGAAAACCACGCTGGCGAAGCTGCTGGTCGGATTCTATGCGCCCACGGACGGCAAGATCGTGGTCGACGGCTACGACATGAGCGCGATCGACAAGGCTTGCTACCGGGCGCAGATCGGTTACGTGATGCAGTCCAATCTGGTCTTTTCCGGATCGATTGCCGAGAACATCGCGTGCGGCGACGCGAGCCCCGACTGGCGCCGCATGGAGGAGGTCGCACGGATGGCCGACGCGCATGCATTCATCAGCAAATTGCCGCTCGGCTACGAGCAGGTGGTGGGCGAGCGCGGCGTCGGCCTGTCGGGCGGCCAGATCCAGCGGCTCTGCATCGCCCGCGCGCTGTATCACGACCCGCGCCTGCTCGTGTTCGACGAGGCGACCTCGTCGCTCGACACGCAGTCGGAGAGCAACATCCTCGCGAACATGCATGAAATCCTGCAAGGGCGCACCGCGGTGATCATCGCGCACCGGCTCAGCACGATCATGCGCGCGGACAAGATCCTGGTCCTGTACGAAGGCGCGATCGTCGAACAGGGCTCGCACGACGAGCTGGTCGCCCTCAAGGGCATGTATTACCAGCTCGTGCAGAAACAGCTGGGTGCCGCATGAAACTCTTCGACCCGCACGGATTCGGCAACTCCGCGATCTCGTATGCCG
>NZ_QTQF01000046.1:0-61705 GCF_003854235.1 Burkholderia sp. Bp8998 | reverse complement strand
AAAACTTACAGCGGCTTGATGCTGGCGGCCTGCTTCCCCTTGGGGCCCTGCTTGACCTCGAAGCTGACCTTCTGGCCTTCCTGAAGCGATTTGAAGCCACTTCCCTGAACCTCGGAGAAGTGCGCAAAGAGGTCTTCGCCGCCGTCATCCGGCGTGATGAATCCGAACCCCTTCGTATCGTTAAACCATTTGACGGTACCCGTTGCCATACTCTGAACACTCCAAGGAAATCGGTTGTAAGTGATGCGACTGGCCTGCGCCAGACAGCGGCTACCTTGTATCACGAGGGGGCTGTCACTGACAATCCAGACTTTTTGGAGGACCGCCAGGATCAACTCTTTCTTGACGTCTTCGCGACAAATGGCGTCGGTACGTGTTGAACCTGTTCGCTTCCGCAATGAGGGCAAGGCGGATGAGCCGATGCATGTTCAGTGAGATGCTCGACGCTCTCGAACGTCTTGCCGCACTTCTCGCAACGGTATTGGTAGGTCGGCATGGCATTCCTCCGGTGTCGATGCTGCGCGAGGATATGAGTATGGTGTGTGGCGGCGCGAACTTGATATTGCAGTGAACCCGCATTAATGCGATGGCGAGGGACCTGCGCTGCAACGGCGCTCGATCGCACGAACCTCCGTCACCTGTTCATGCCCCCGGGCACACCGGCGATCGAGCGTTTTGGGGTTTTGAGGCGTTGCATGGTGCGCCGGGCCCAGCCCACCTCGATGCGCTTATTCGTCATGGCACGAGGGGGCTTGGCACGCTACCGCCGACTCACAACAGGACCGCTTGCTGCAAAAGCTCCAGCGCTTTCAATTCGTCGAGTCGACCCGTACGGGCTTTACCTGCTAGCGTCTTGATCAATGCTTCCGCAATCGGTGCAATACCATCAAGATTGTCCAGGCTGGTCACGGAAGGGACGGGGGGCGGTACAGGGTTTCGCTGCGGTATTGCGGAGGCGGGGAGCGACTCAAGGGTTGCCGGTGTGGCAGCCGGCGCCTCGCCATCACTTACTTCAAGTGTGCGACCGGCAAGGTCGTCGGAGAAATCGCTTATATGATCTTTCGGGCTGACGACGGCCGTCTCTTTTTCTCCTGTGACGTCCGCTGAAACAGGTGAGGGGCTTTCCGAATCGCCCAGGGCGCCCGCCCGCGCGCGCCCCATGTGCGCTTTCTCATCGGCGAGCGTCCCTGGCACGCCATCGCTTGTTACGACTGCCGGCGGCTCGTGTTGAACGGATACGCGACCGCGCGGTGCAGGCGTAAGCATACGCGACACCGACTCTGGAATCTCGGCTTCGGAGCGCGGGGTGTCCAACCAGCCACTTGGCAATCCAAGTCGCTCCGTGAACCGGTTTGCTTCCACACTGTCCATGCGCTTCTTGCCGTGTAGCCGATGGGCCATGTTGGATCCACTCATCGCCATGACTACACCAAGTCGTACCTTCGATCCGTTGCGACTGGTAAGAACGTGGAGGTTAGCGCGTCGGATGTTTTCTACCTCGGCGCTGTCGCTCAATGCCAGCGATTGCTGTTCGGGCGTTTTAGGAGAACGCTTGTATTTCGAAGGCGAAGTTTTTTGCGGCGCCTGGGGCGTAGGCTGTTCGACCATTTCGCTTTGACGGTTCTTGACGGCCCTGGGCGCTCGTCCAGCTGCTTTCTTTGGCATTTTCGCTTCCTCGGACAAACTATCTTTAAGAACTGATTGTTGATCGACGCTTAGGGCCGAAGACGGCTTAAGTGCTTCAGACTCCGCGCCTTGTCCGTCGTCCGTTTGAATGAAGTCGAGCGGTGACTTCAGACGAGCGATGGTCTCGGCCGCGAGCGCAGGATTGGGATGGTCAAAAAAACCATGCGGCAACCCAAGCGTGGTTTCCATGTGAAAGGCGGTCTCGGGTGTGAACCTCTCGCCCTTCATCAGTTCGCCGACTCGCGCCATGTTCGATTCAAGCGCTATCGCGATATTTTCTGCGCCTACCGCATCGACAAGAAACTGAAACGATCGTGTTTTGAAAATGGAGGCAGTCTGGGCGGCATCTCGAGGAGGCGTCTTCACATACGGTTGTCCCTGCCGATTGGACGGGGATTTTTTTACGTGGCGAGGTTGGCGTTGGCTGCTGTCCCGAGATCCCGCATATCGCCCGCGGGCTTGACTCATAAAGTAGGGCTCCATGCGATCATTTTGAACTTTCCATTATAGCCGGGCCGATGTTGGCGCTTGAAGTGCCAGTAGCTCCACGGGGCGAAAATGTACGCCCTGGGTGCGATTCAACAGGATCGTCCGGTCGCAGCACCGTATGGCGGCAGCGTTAGCATAATTCACCGCGATCCCGTAAAGCTTCACCTGTGCGGTATCCCAAAGTCTCTTGCACTGCCCGTGACAGGAAACCCATCCACGATCGATGCGCGCCGGTCCACGTTCGGCTCAAGAGCGCGAGGTCGAGATAGTTTCCGATTCTTCACGGAATCGCGGTGTTGAGCGACAGCTTGCCGGAGCGCTCGCGCGCCAATACGGCGAATTCCCACGTTTCATGCAGCCTGTCACGATGCTTCCGGGCGTATGAACAAGTTGTGTGCGCTTGGATCGACAGTCCACCGGGATACGCGGCAATCTGCCCATTCGGACGGCGCGTCCAGGCGATGAGAATTCATGATTAGGCTGCCGTGGGACCGTAGGCTTAGTCCGTTACGACGATCTCCATCTCGTCGGCCGGGTCGATCTGAAATTCATTTACCCGACATGCACGGACGTCGAATATCAGGCGATTCAGCGCTTCAAGCTTTGCGTCAGTATCGTCGACTGACATTCCTGCAGCCTGGCCGATGGCAGATTGGCGTGCATCGAGCAATAGCTTAAGCGCGTTCGCTCGCTTCATGAACATGCGATTTGTCACGCCTCACCTCAATTTTGCGCGGCGACGACACGGCGGCCGACTGGCCCCAGGAATGAAAAGCTCAGCGACCTCATAGGGCCGCACCGCATACAACCCTTGGCTTCCAAGGGCGCAATATTTTCATTTTCGTGAATCAGCCCGCTTCGAGCGGGCTTTCGCACATTCAGCATATGAATTGAGGTGCGATATGGCAAGCAGCGCAAAACGTCGAGCCGATCGGGCTCGGCTAAGGAAAAAACGGCGCGCGTGGTGGGGCGGCTGCGCCAAAACCGACAAACTGCTTGGGCGGCTGATCGACCCACCGACGCCAGGTAGCTGCTGGATGTGCGGCAACGCCCGGCGCTACTTTGGCGAGCGCTCGATTAGCGAGCGCCGGTGGCCTCAAGACGTAGGCGACGAGTCCGCATGGGCGGTTGCTCATCGTTACCCAGTCCCGAGGGGGCGCACTGCTACGCGGCTGGCTTGGCGAGCGTTACGGCCACACACCGCAGTTCCTGTACGGCGGTGTGGTGCGGAAAAAGCGCGACGATATGGTTGTGCACCTCCGGCACGATCGCACCGAGCAGGTGTTCCTGCTCTTACTCAAGGGCGGCGGCACCGGGCTGAACCTGGCGGCCGCCTCGAGCGTCATCCATTTCTATCTCACGTGGAACCCGGCAGTCGAGGCCCAGGCGAACGATCGCGCCTACCGCATAGGACAGCGCAGCCATGTGCAGGTGCATCGCCTGATTACGGAGGCGACGTTCGAGGAACGCATCAACTACATGATCAAAGGCAAGAGCGAACTGGCCGAATTGGCCGTCGGCACAGGCGAGCAATGGATTGGGGATCTCGGCGACCACGAGTTGCGCTCGCTGTTTACACTGAATCGAGCGTGATCAGATCGGCCGTTGTGACGGCGACACACGAAAGCCAGGACGGCAGTGCACGCGAGCAACGCTTCCTTGTCGAATTCGGCCGACAGCCTCTATCGGCAAGGGACAGCCGCTGGAGAAGGCGATCAACCTGATGCGTTCGCTGAGGTGTAAATGGGTCGATGTGATGAGCGGTTGAGCGCTGCAGCTCCTGGACCTTGGCTGCTTGTTGCAACCGGACGTTAGCCGGGCCAATGGATTTTCTCCATCCGTCCTTGAGTTGCGTATCGCCGACGAGTTCGTAACGCATGTTTTGAACTCCTTGATTTGGTTTGAGTCGGAGGGACGTGTAGATGGGGCTTTATCGATCAAGCGCTGGTTGAAAGTGGCTTGCAGGGTAATCTATCAATTCCGTCTATCTCGATGAGTGGCATAATTCGAGCGTTGCGATCTCTCGCAACCGACAACTTTGGGAGAACAGAACATGGCCAATAGCGACTACAGGACGTTGAAGGCGCAACTCGACGCTTTGCAGGAAAAAACAGAAGCAGCACGCGTTGCGGAATTGGAGGCATTGGTTGCTGACATGCGCGCAAAAGTGGCGGAATACGGAATCACGGCCGAGCAGATTTTTGGCCGCCAACGCGTAGCCAAGGGCAAGAAGGTCGGCGGTCACGTGGCGGCAAAATACCAGAACCCGAAGACGGGTGAAACCTGGAGCGGTCGAGGCCGCGCGCCGGCGTGGATCAAGGACGTGAAGGACCGCACTCGCTTTCTCATTGGCGCAGCGGCTGAGACACAGGGTGCCTCCGGCAATGCCCCAGCTGGGGCCGCAGTCAAGAAAGCTGCGGCAAAGAAAGCCGCAAAGACCCGAAAGGGCGACGCGAAATCCGTGAAATCGGCCGGCGCGACGGCGGCTCGCAAGAAAGGGCGCGCGTTGACTACTGTTGCTGCAAAAAAGACGAGAAGCCGGCGCACTCCTGGCGTGAAAAAGGCGGCAGGCGCCGCTGTCAAGCCGGAAGTCGTCACCGAAGCCGCGAGCGAGTAAGACGGCGGTGGTCAGGCAGGCGGGTGGCAAGGAAAGGATTGTTCCCTGCCACTCGCTTTTATTGTTTGTTCCTGCTGACGTTGCATCGTTTTTCACCTGCTCCGGGTAAATCCGGCCCAGGGCCTGGATGCCGCCACAGTTGTGTAGGTGAGTTTGGAGTGCCGACATTTTTTGCGGATGATCCTGGCCCGCTGGCAACACGATCTTCGGATGGTTTTGCCCCCTCGAAGTGTGAAGTACGATCGGCCCGATTCAACTTCCAAAGATGACCACGCATCCGGCATCCCATCGCGTCCCCCGCATCGTTGTGCGGCGCTCTCCGATCCATGGCCGCGGCGTATTCGCTCGTTGCGACCTGGCCGCTGGTGAAATGCTCCTCGAATACGTCGGTGAGCGTATCGATTGGGAGGTCGCCATCAACAGACCGCCAGCCGATCCCGCCAATCCGGATCACACCTTCTTCTTCGATCTCGGCGATGGGCGCGTCATCGATGGCGCGGCAGCGGGCAACTCGTCGCGTTGGATCAATCATTCGTGCGCGCCGAATTGCGAGGCAGAAGATCGAGGCGGCCGGATTTTTATTCGAGCGCTGCGTGCGATCGATGCAGGTGACGAAATCAGCATTGACTATGCGCTCGCGGTTGACGGGCGCGTGACGCGCTCGATGCGCGACCGATACGCGTGCCGTTGTGGCGCGTCGACATGCCGCGGCACCATGCTGGCCATTCGGAGGCGCCGTAAGCAGGCGCATGAGGGCGGCCTAGTCAATACGGCGCAAGGTATGGATGATCAACCATCTGCAGTGCCTCCAGACGCGGTCCGGTCAACAGTACGCATTCTGGAGCGGCCGGGATCCGGCCGCCTCATTGTGTCGTGGCGGCAGGCCGGTCGGGGATGTTACAGCGAGCAGCTTTGGACTGCTGCGCTGGCGACTGCTGGCGGAATCTGCGTGGTGTCGGGACAGGCTTACGAACGTGGTGATGCCGTATTTCAGCCAACAGGTTCACCTGTACCGCTCAATCAGGCCGAGCGCATCTGCGCGGACAGTGTTGCGCACATTCCCCTCGACGAGGTCGCGTGACGATGTCGTTGCCGCCGAGTTTACCAAGTCAAACTAAACTTAGGGTTACACGGCCGTGATACCGTCGTTTTGCTCGCCCTTCACATGCGCGCTTCGTGGGCGATCCTGCATGCGGCAACGGGGGATGATCTAGATATGGCTTGGGCGGGTGGCCACGGTGCCGCCCTGACGGAGATCGGGAATCGGAGACGAGGCCGTTCCCGCCAGGAATCGCTTCAGCTGCTGCTCGGCGTCCATCACCTTGTAACGTGGCGCGACATTCAGTTGCCAATCATGCAGCACGAGCAGCCGTTCAAATGCCGACACGGCGTCCGCTGCGAGGATCCACTCATTCGACTCATCGGCATGCACGTGCGTGGTCTCTACCGCATGCTCGACTGCCTTGTAGCGTTCAAGAGGTTCGTCCCCGTAGCCAGCCTGCTGCAGGAACCACGCGATATACGTGGTGCGTATCAGCTCGTTGAAAAGATACGCGTTCCCTTGGCCGTCCCGACAGGCCGCCAGCGCAAGATGATGTGACAAGGACTGTGTCTGCACCGCCGTTTTGTCCAGCGGCAACAACATGGTTTTTGTTAGGGGGCGTCGCGGCGCGGCGGGCCGTCCGCGGTTTTTCTTGGAACTCATCTTGCGTCACATCGACCTGCTGGAGAAACTTCTCGCTGGGTGAGGCTGTTGTCTCAATACAGATCAGGTATTCACGGCATCTTTGAATGCTTTGCCGGCGGTAAACTTGACCGTTTTTGCGGCAGCGATCGTGATGGCTTCCCCGGTAGCGGGATTGCGGCCGGTCCGCTCGGCGCGGGCACCCGTGGAGAAGGAGCCAAAACCAATCAATTGCACCGTATCACCGCGGGTGACTGCGTGCGTCACGGCCTCGAGAATGGCATCAACAGCGGCCCCAGTGCTGGCTTTGGTGTCGCCGGTGGCAGCCGAAACAGCGTCGATGAGTTCTTGCTTGTTCATTCGTGGATTCCTCAGTCATGTCCGCTAAAAGCGGGTTGGCCATTACCCTATAACATCTACCGCAGGCAACGCAACTTCTGGATCTTTGTTGCAATTGTAATTTGCTCGACCGAGGTCAACCGGGGGAGAATTGCCCGCGTTGTACGCGCAGACATTACACGTATCGCTCGCCATGTACGACGTGCTGCGATGCTGCGATCTGAATGGGCGAGGAAGGGCCGGGACTGCTGACGCATGTAATGCGTGCCGTATGTTGGCGGCAAGTTGTCCCGAAAAGGTGCCATCATGATTGGCAGTGGCCAAACAGGCTTCGAAATCGCACCGCGACCGGCATGCTTTGCGAGCGCACGGTATCAATCAGCAGATTATTTACGATGACCAGTAAAATTCAGGCCCTGCACCAGCAGCTTGGCCACCTCAATTTGCTTCTTGATGAGGCACGGAAGAAGGAAAAGGCGGCAGTCCTCTCCGCGATTCGGGGGCAGGTGAAGGAGTACGGCATCACGGAGGTGGAATTGCTCCGTGCGGCCGGCTTTGTGAAAGACAAGCCCAAGCCGTTGCCAGCCAAATACTACGATCCTTCCTCTGGCAAATCGTGGACGGGACGCGGCGCGTGTCCGAAGTGGCTGGCTGGCAAAAACCTGGATGACTATCTGATCCGCCCGGCCGCAAAGCCTTGGTGGCCAGGGGAAAACTGATAGGCAAGACCCGTCTTTGCGCGTGCAAAGTGATCGATTGCGCGTATTCGGCAAAGCTGCTGTCACAGCGATTGGTCACTATGCCCCAAGGCCAATCGACGTAAACCAGTATCCTGTTGGCGCCCTCAATTGTGCGAGAATGCGTGCCGCTGCGGGTGTAGCTCAATGGTAGAGCAGAAGCCTTCCAAGCTTACGACGAGGGTTCGATTCCCTTCACCCGCTCCACCATGGGCCCGTAGCTCAGTTGGTTAGAGCAGTCGACTCATAATCGATTGGTCGTCGGTTCAAGTCCGGCCAGGCCCACCACACGAACCCGGATGGTGAACGCGGTAGACACTGCTGACCTAAAGTACGACTTTAGAGGGCGGCGGGATGTAGGCGCAATCAGCCATTGTATGGCGCTATCGCGCAATGCGAATGGCGACCTGCTCGTTGTGACCACCTATCCGCGACGGGCAACTCTCCACGACGTCGAGCGACGCAACCACCATCGACCGGTGGCGACGAGAACTCCGCGGCAATGCGTCCGCGTCTGTTCGACGGCGGCCCCAACGACACGTTCGGCCGCGCGCGGGGGAGTTTCGCCTCCTCCGATACAAATACGAGCGTGACTCAGCCGCAGTCGACGCTGTACACCTCCGATTCCACGCTTCCGGCCGGCGGTATCGCCGAATGCGCTACGGCTTTAGAAGCTCGAAGTGGACTTCACGTATCCGTTCGCGTCGGCATCCTATGTGGGTGCTCAATCTGTGTTGGGGAGTGTCCAGCACATCGACGCGCATGGCTCGACCGCCGATGGCCGTTCCACATTCCTCGACCTTATCGCGCTTGGACCTCATCCGATTCCGCGCAGGATGCTGGGCAGGGGAGCAATGTCGGCTAACCGAGCTGCGCGCTCATCGTTTCATCGTTAAATATTTTGATAAACTAAAAACATTCGCGAGAAATCGCCAAAGAAACCACGCGATTGGAGATTGTATGGCGAGCAAGACGCTTCAGCGCCTGATGGAGGAGGCGCCGCGCGGACAACCGCTAGACACGGAAATGCTGAAGGATATGGGCGTCAGCCCGGCGCTCGCAACCTACATGGTCAAGGCGGGGTGGCTGCAGCGACTCTCCAAGGGGGCCTACCTGCTCACGGGGGATAGCCCGAGCCGGGAAGGAATCGTCGCGTACCTGAGTCGACGCGTGCCGGGCTTGCATGTCGGGGGCAAGACAGCGCTCGACTGGCAAGGCGGACGTCACAACATCGACCTTCGTGCGAAGACCATCTTATGGGCGCAGAAGCCCTACGAGATCTCGTCGTGGGTTGAGGAGCACATGCGCTACGCGTTTCAGACCACCCAGATCTTCGACGACGCGCTGCCGTATGATGCAGGCCTCAATCCACTGGCGAACGGGAATCCGCATGTGTTCGTTTCCGTTCCGGAGCGCGCACTGCTCGAACTCGCCAGTGATATCGGCAAAGGACAATCGATGGAGGAAGCGGTCAACCTGATGGCTTCGCTGAGAAACATTCGGCCTAGCGTCCTCGAGCAATTCATGACGTACTGTAAGCGCGTCAAGGTGCTTCGGCTGGTTCGGGATCTGGGGAGGAGCGGTGACTATTCCTGGGGGGCAGACCTGCAACGACACGTTGACCGGGTTGGCGCTGGGAAGCGGTGGTCCAACGTGAACAAAGACGGCGAGCGCCTTACGCTCAATCCAAAATGAACGATGCATACCTCGATACGATCCGGTCGCACCGCTTGATCGCCCCCGACGTATTGCCGCGCCTGCACGCTGCTCGCAGTGTTCCCCATTGACCTTTGATTGTGCGTCGGGACCTCTGTCTGGTCCTCTGGAAACAATGCGACGACGTAATTGAAGTCACACACAACGCGTGCCTCATGGAACGACCTATATGTCGGACACTTTCGAACTGGTTGCCATCTCCCTGCCGCCCGACATCGCGCCGGAGGCGTTGCCGGCTGCGGTGAAGTCGATGGTTGCCGACTGCTGGCCCGGAATGAGTCGGGGACAACTCATTGCTCGCGTGCGTCGCCATGCCCTGCGACTTTCGTTGCGTGCGCGCGAAGCCTGCGCCCCGGGTGAGATCGGGAGGTTCTGTCTGTGCCTGACAGCAGACGGCGAATCCGTGCGTCTCATCGCGTACCTGCGACGTGTCCCCCGTCGTCGCAAGCCGATGCGGTCCGGGAAACCCGTGAGAAATTCGAGCACACCCGCACGGGATCCGCGTCAGACCTCGCTGTTTTGATCGCGATGTAGTGGTGAGTGCCGAGGCGGGAATACATCGGCCGAATGCAGTGGGGTGCCCCGCAATCAAAGCCCACCATCTCAGCGAACGTGAGCGCCGCCACGTCAGTCGTTGGACACGAGTGCATCGGTCGAAATGCATCACTCCCTGGCCGAGCTCGATACAATCATCGAATCAGCATGGGGGATTGCGATATGCGACAACGGACATGCGCACCTGCCTGCAAGCGTCATCGGGACGCAGGCGCTGACGGGTAACGCGATGATGGGCGAGGGAAAACCACCGCGTGATGACTGGAACACTCTCAAGCGTGATGAACTGCTGGCGGAATTGACGCGTCTTCAGGCAGAAAACGCGAGGCTCACCGCATTGCTGCCATCACAGGTCCGATCGCAGGACAAACCGATACGGATCGCTCCGTGCGAGCCATCCGCGGCGGCCCGAAACCCTGACACGCCAATGCTGTCGCCGCGGCAGAAGGTGCAGCTCTTCCGGCGGTTGTTTCGCGGGCGCACCGATGTTTATCCGCTTCGTTGGGAGAGCCGGACCTCTGGCAAATCGGGTTATGCGCCGGCCTGCGCAAATGAATGGCGGGCCGGAATCTGCGAAAAACCCCGCATCCGATGCGCGGACTGCAGCCATCGCGTGCTGCTGCCGCTCGATG
This sequence comes from Burkholderia sp. Bp8998, assembly GCF_003854235.1. Classification (NCBI taxonomy): domain Bacteria; kingdom Pseudomonadati; phylum Pseudomonadota; class Betaproteobacteria; order Burkholderiales; family Burkholderiaceae; genus Burkholderia; species Burkholderia sp. Bp8998. Next base: position 51,250 of record NZ_QTQF01000046.1, on the reverse strand, counting down.
ACCAGGTGATCTATGGGCATCTGGCCGGCGATCATACGGTGGGGCTTTATCCGCTGATGCCGGATGGCACTTGCTACCTGCTCGCCGTCGATTTTGATGAGGCAGATTGGCGCAGCGATGCGGCAGCCTTCCGCCAGTCATGCCGGGAGCTGGGAGTCCCGGTGTCGATTGAAATCTCCCGCTCAGGCCAGGGCGCGCACGCCTGGATTTTCTTTTCGTCGGCAATCGCTGCGCGCGACGGGCGACGCATGGGCTCAGCAATCATCAGCCACACCTGTGTCCAGACCCGGCAGCTCGAACTGTCGTCTTACGACCGGCTTTTTCCGAATCAGGATCTGCTGCCTAAAGGCGGTTTCGGCAACCTGATTGCGCTGCCGCTGCAGAAGCAGCCGCGCGAACATGGATACAGTGTGTTCGTCGACGACGATTTCCAGCCCTACGCTGACCAGTGGGGCTATCTAGCGTCCGTACATGGGATGGACGGACGCGACATCGAGGGTGTGATCTTTCGCGCCACCGGTGGCGCGCACCCACTCGACGTTACGTTTATCACTGAGGAGGACCAGGCCGAACCGTGGAAGCCGCCATGCAGCCAGCCGAAGCGGTTGGCCGGAACGATGCCGGCGTCACTGACGCTGACATTCGCGAATCAGCTGTATCTCGAGAAGGCCTCGCTCCCGCAGGCGTTACTCAACCGGTTGATCCGGCTGGCGGCTTTCCAGAATCCGGAATACTACCGGGCTCAGGCGCGCGGCTTTAGTGTCTGGGATACGCCGCGCATCATCGGCCGCGCGGAGAATTGCCCGCGCCACATTGCGTTGCCGCGGGGCTGCCTCGACGACGTCATGACGCTGCTATGCGACAACGGCATCGCCTGCGATATTCGGGACGAGCGTTGCGCTGGCCAGCCGGTTACGGTTTCGTTCGCCGGTACCTTGCGCGATGACCAGCAGGCAGCGGTAGCCGACCTGTTGCAACACGATATTGGCATCCTGCATGCGCCAACGGCCTTCGGCAAGACCGTGACGGCAGCCGCAATGATCGCGCGGCGCGGCGTCAACACGCTCGTGCTTGTGCATCGCCGGGAGCTGCTCGAACAGTGGCGTGAGCGTCTGCAATCATTTCTTGCACTCGATTCGCGCGCCGTCGGGACAATTGGCGGCGGCAAGTCAAAAGCAACGGGCCTGATCGACATCGCGATGCTGCAGTCGGTCGCGCCGAACGGTGCCCGCGGTGAGCTGTTGCGGCGCTACGGTCAAGTTGTTGTCGATGAATGTCACCACGTCTCGGCCGACTCATTCGAAGCCGTGCTCAAGGCTGTCAACGCGCGCTATGTGTTGGGCCTCACGGCGACGCCTGTCCGGCGTGATAGCCAGCAACCGGTGATGTTCATGCTATGTGGGCCGGTGCGCCATGTGGCACGACCACCTGTCAACGCGCCGCAGCTGCTTGAGGTTCTCCCGCAAAGGCTCACCGCTCAGGTGGAGGTCGCGGCCGACGCGCCGATCCAGGAGGTGTTTGCGCGTCTGGCGCAGGACGCGTCACGCACGGCCATGATCGCCGATGCAATCTGCGAGCAATACCGACAGGGACGAAATGTGCTGGTGCTGACCGAGCGAACGGACCATCTCGAGAGCCTGCATCAGGCACTGGAGGATGCGGTCCATCCGTTGTTCGTGCTGCACGGGCGCTTGGCCAGGAAGGCGCGTGCGGCGCAACTGACTGCGCTTGGCGCGCTGGCAGATGATGTGCCGCGCGTCGTGTTGGCGACCGGGAGGTTGGTGGGCGAGGGTTTCGACCATCCGGCGCTGGACACGCTTGTGCTGGCCATGCCGATCTCGTGGAAGGGAACTCTACAGCAGTATGCCGGGCGGCTGCATCGAGAGCACGTGGCCAAGACCGGCGTACGGGTGCTGGATTTTGTCGATGGAGGACATCCGGCGCTGCTGCGCATGTGGGAGAAGCGCCAGCGTGGCTACCGGGCAATGGGGTACCGTGTGCACGAATGCGGGGAAGCGCTCCAGCTGGTGCTCGGCTGAAATCCGACAGGCTCATAGTAAAAAGGCTGCATCGATATTGCGTCCAAGTATCCGATGGACGGGCCCGTCGGTTCGCATTGGCCTACCATCGACACGGTATCTTGTCCGGCTGCGTCGACGCTGTCGAGGGCGCGCCGCACCTGGCACGGGCAGAGCGCCGATGGCGCTTGGGCCGAAGGCGGCTGAATTCTCTCCGCGGTGCGGAGAGAATGCTTGGCGTGCCGGTCGGGCGGTCGACTGTGGCGGGCTGATCGCGCGTCGCATCGTGTGTCCACGCTGCATGCCCGAACGCACCCGGCAATTTTCCGTACAGCAGCGCGAGGAGGTAACAACCTATGGCGACTACCCGCTTTGAAGCGCGCGTCGAGACCGACGTGCTGGCCGTGATCCGCCGGGCGGCCGAGATCCAGGGGCGCACGATGTCGGACTTCGTCGTGTCCGCCGCGCGAAGCCGCGCAACGCGCCATTTCCGACGCGGAAGTGATTCGCCTGTCGGTGGCGGATTCGGCGCGCTTCGCCTCGGCGATTCTGTCGCCAGCCCAGCCGACGGACGCATTGCAGCGTGCACTCGATCGTCACGACCAACTACTGCGTAACGAATGACCGGTCCGCAGCTGACGGTGGCTGCACTCGGCGAGGCCCATAATCGAACCGGTTTTGAATGTGGTACGCCGGCGCTTGACCGCTACTTGCGCGAGACGGTGACGCAGGACGTTCGGCGCCGCGTGGCCGCGCGCTTTGTGATGCTCGATCGCAACGTCGTCGTAGGCTACTACGCACGGTGTGCCGTCAGCATCGCCTTGGCCGATTTGCCCGTGAGGTGGCGCGCAAGTTGCTCTGCTATCCTGCGATCCCGGCGGTGCGCATGGGTCGGCTGGCCGTCGATCGCCGGTACCGGGGCAGGGGGCTGGGTGCGGCCTTGCTGGTCAATGCCCTGCGACGAGCCACCCGCTCGGAGATCCCGGCCGTCGCGTTGACCGTCGACGCGAAGGACGAGGGTGCCGCGGCGTTCTATGGACACTTCGGCTTCCAGTCCCTCACGCACGATCCGTTGGCATTGTTTCTGCCGTTGGCGACGGTGAAGTAGGCGGGGCCGCCGCCTCATGCGACGACGTCAAGTCGGCCGCGGCCGGTTTTTTTGGGGCGCGTCGTCAAGTCCGCTAATTCTTATTAGCGGCATTACGCTTTTGATGACAGTCGAGACGAACCCCAATGCATCACTTTTCCTGGGTGTTGGGGGGCGGGGGCATATAGATGTCGCCTAAACCCAGCCCCAGAAGGAAGATGTATCCGAGGATGTGCTGAAACCCGGCCTGCATAAAGAAATCCGTAATGTTGCCTACAACCGTCCCGTCAAGCTTGATTTGCTGGGAGCCGTAGTTCCCCCATTGTCTGTAATTCAGGGGGGCTGCCGTAACAATTATCCCGTCGATAAGCACCTTGATGACGTCGTTGGGCGGGGCAACTGAACCATATACCGTTTTCACGGCATCGATGGTGTATGCGTTCCATGCCATCGGCACGATGTCACACGTATTCCACACGCGGATCGCGTTGGCTTTCATTTGCTCGTCGAAGTAACCGGCAAAGATATCGTTACCCGCCGTCGGCGCGGCAAATGTTTGGCAAGTATATTTCAACGTCTGCGTCTGCAAGTCACGCTCGTTCTTCAGATACAAGACCAGCGCGGATGCTAGGGCCCCGCCCAGGCTGTGCCCGATAACATTGATCGTGCTCGAGGCCGGCACCGTCTTGAGAAAATCGACGAGCGTCACGCCGCTTGAGTCTGCAGTCAGGATAACTGACGATAATCCGATATCCGTTCCAGCCGAGATGCCAGCCGTGCTATGACACGAGGGCACGTACTTCTGGAACGACACGAGGGTTTCGTACAGGTTGTCCTCCAGAATGTCTTCGGGAGAATTGAAATCGGTGCCGCTGGTCACCACCGAATATTGTCCGGTGACTTTCGATTGCAGTACGACAGTGATGTTGGCCGCATAGCCATCCGAATCGGCGTACCGAAGCACGGCCGGCCCCCAGACGATACTGAACTGCTTGTTCTGGGCCATCCTGGAATAGCTCAGGCCATTCCTGATGTTCTGACCGCGGCGTGATCGACCACGCGGCAACGGCTGCAAGGCGCTGACCACTGGATTCGCGAAAGCGCGCCTCTCCCGAGCGGTCTGAGCACAGATGCGACCTTCGCTGCTCGAGTTTCGATCTCTTCGAGGGAAGCCATGTTCACCCCAGCAAAGGTACCGGACACGCTAGCAAAGTTAGTAAGCAGGACAACCGTCATTTGTTGCGTAACGGCAACAATCCGACAAATACTCCATTTCACCCAAACCCCTTGAAACTAGGTGGTTTGCGCTTGATCGCCGTTAGCATCGTTACTGAGCGCCGCTAGCGCTCATTGCGAACACTAACAGCAACTGCGATGACCACACGAAGAACGTTTCCTTCTTACTGCGTGAAGGAAACGTTCAATGGGAACTCGCGCCCGCCTACGATGTAACCTTCGCTCACAATCCCAAAGGAGAGTGGACCAGCCAGCACCTGATGTCGGTGAACGGAAAGTTCAAGGGCTTTGAGACCGAAGATCTGCTTGCGGAGGCCGATCGATTCAAAATTGGCACCGCGAAGGAAGGCATCGGTAAGCAGCCAGCGGTCCCCTCTTGACCGCGAGGACTTATTTGACCGACAGGAGGGCGTTAAGTCTCATCAACGCATTGTTCGCGTTGTTCTCGTCTAGTTCGCCGAAGGCATGCGCAATTGCAGCGCAGCCTAGTCTGAGCGATGCGAGGAAGTTCTCGTTAACATCGGGTTCACCCGGCTTCATCTCCGCATTTGTGTCTATGTATGCGCGCCTCGGCACATGTGTCATCGCCCATTTTAGGGTTGTCTCATGTTGCGTAATGTCCGCCTCGCCGGGATCGGGTTCGCCCCACCAATCGTCAACGAAATAGATGTGTGCATTCCCATTGCCGCTTCGAAAGCCGACAAAGATGACACTGTCGGATTTTGGCTGAATACTCCCGACTGTCGTGTCGAACCGACCGCAGACAATTTTCCCGATCCTAATCAGTGACAGGTTCGAGCTGATGCTAGAGGAAATCTGCTCACCGCCACCGACGCCCTCGACGGAGTGATCTTCTTTATGCCACGAACTCTCCTGCAACAACGTCGACGCAGAGTTTGCATTGCAACAGAAGGCAACAAGAATTCCAGTCAGTATTCTTTTCATGGGGCATTCTAGGGTTCGTCGAGTTGTCTGCCGCGTTCGGAGCGGCAGAGGCTTAATGGTGTTGCCGCGCCCGGCATCTACGGTCACGCGTTGTGCGGCCCCCGAATTTGAGAGGGGAATCGCGCCATCATGATAAGCTCCACATTCTGAATAAGCGTCCTTTATCCGTCGCCGTACTTACGCGAGATCAGGGCGGCTGCGCTTGAGGTCGAACATGGGGCGCCCGAGTCCCAGTGCAGCGAATCCACCACGCAGGTGCTGCTCCACCTGATTTGGCATGGACGGATGTGAGATGGCGAGATAATCGTAACCTCGCCATTTGAGCAGTCGCCCCGGATTGGCCTGGGCATTCTTCTTCACTCCGATCATCTTGGTTTGCGGTTCAACGAGCGGAAGCATATGGCGCCAGGCTTCCCCGCCCCAGGAAATGACGCTGGTGTTCTCAAACTTTGGTGCTAAGATTCTCAACACCTCAGCCAGCCCTTCAACACACTTAGGGTAGCTCAGCGCAGTGTTGTCTTTGATTGCACCCATTTTTCTGTCGTCCGGCTCACGGAAATCCGGGAATAGGTTGAGAAAGAAGACAGTAGGGGCATTCTTCTCGGAGTTGAAGAATGCCTCCGGGCAAGGACCGTGGTACTTTGGGGTCCAGTGAAGACCCTGGTCGAGCATCGGCGACTCGGGATCCTTACCAGCACCCAACGGGTACCAGTCATGACCTACGACCACGACCAGCCGACGGCGCGATGCCTTCGTGTCTGGGTCGAAGGTGCGCCACAGCAGATTGTCGGTCCATGGATTAAAACCCATGCTGAAACCAACGCCCTCGCTGATCGCCGCAGCTAGCAATTCATTACCCTTGTCTTTGGCCGTCAATTCATCGACACGACACCGGCGCTCGATGTTCACCGCCGCTTCGTGCAGCGCCAGCAGTTTATGCGGCGTTGCGGCATGGAAATTGGTGGTCAGGTGCGACCAAGTGCGTTGCCTGTCCCATCCCAAATAGGCGCGCAACGCTGGCGTGATTTCCTCAACAGGAAATAAGGTTCGATAGGCGGTGAGAATCTGCTCGGCTTCCGCCGGCTCGTAAATGCGGTGCTTGATGCGGACGGTTCGCGACATCTGAGATCGGATGACTTGAAAAATGAATGGTGTTTGCGTCAATGTCCCCCGGATTCTTGTTTCCGAGATAGCGCACACGACATTCGAGTTGGCTGACCGCAGAGTATCGTACCGTTAGGGAGGGCGCAACGATGAGAGTACCGGCTACCGCCGGCCGGTTTCGGACTTCGGCTGGCATCTCGACTCCGCTATTTGCGTGTCTCAAGCTTCCAGATATCCGACATTCGCAGGCAGGCGCCGACCGCGCGGTTGATCGACCTTATGGAAAGTTTCGCGTACGGCCGAGATTTAGTCCAAGACCGAAAGGAAACTGTCGGTCGTCTCCCGACAAAAGTCGTTTTTCCTCGATGCGCCGGTGAAGTCCAATGTCTGGGTGCGGAATGGCCGTGCGATAGACGCGCCTTGCAATTCAGCCGGACCCGCTTTGTTTCACATAAGCAATCGCGAGGAATGTAGGGTTTGCACTTAGCGAGGCAATGCAGGTTGCGCCTTGAGAATGCCTTATGCCGGCTATATGCTGATTCTTGTAGCGCCGCTGCCCGAACTGAAATCGAACGAATAACGCAAGGCGATTACTTCTTAGAGGGCTGCGGTCGCGTCGTATCTCGCGTCAAAGCGAGGATCGCATTTCATGCCCTACGAAACCATCTATGTCCGGCTGAGCCGGAGATGGGCCGTTGCACACAACGATCACCAGGCAACGAACGGGGGAAGGTCATGTGGAGGTCAACAGCTGTCCTAGTATTAGGCGCTTTCGCAGCGTTATGCTTTCCGCGGTTTGCCACCGATGCATCGGCACAGCAGGCGGTGTCCTCCGCAGCGCTTGCGGCAAGTGACCCAGTCCCCACGCCTGCCACGGGCGCGAGCGCGCCTGATGCCGCATCCAGCGGGGCAAATGCTACAGCGCCGGCGCCAGCTTCTAGTACTGCTCCCGAACCCAAGCCGATCGACTTCAGCAAGTATTTAAAGGACGACAAGGTCGGCTATGCCGGCCTTGCGGTTGAAAGAGCAACCATACAGAAGTCCCTCGCAGACGAACACTACCTGCGGGACGACCGCACGCATGCCGAAGCTTCCTATACGGCCACGATTGCCACCCTCGATAATGAAGCTCCCGACGAGAAGCTCACCGATACGCAGAAATCGGTCAAGAAATTGCTGCACGTGGATGTCGAATATCGGCTTCTAAACCTAAGCCTTGGCAACGACTTTTGGAGCGGCTACCGCACGGACAGGCCCAGCACGCCGCAGCAGCATCTGCTGATCTTGCAAGATCTCCAAAAGCAACTCGAAACGGATGTCAACGAAATCGATGACCTGCTTGCAAAGGGTGACCTGGATGCCGCCGAGCAAGCGCGACTGCAGGGCATGTCGATCGACCTACAGGGAAAGATTGAGGATCAAACTCTCGCCCAGGAAAAAGGAGCCATAGAAGCACGCCACCAGCGAAGCGATTTGGGAACATGGGAAGACCGTGTGCGCAGCCTCACTGGCCAGAGACTGGCAATTGAAGCACGAAGCAATCAACTCGCGGACGAACAAAGGCAGCTGTCTGCCACTGCATCGTCGCTGCTGGTCCAAGCTGTCGCGGCCAGCACAGGCGTTCCACCGGCAGTCGCTACGGCCGTCGTATCAAAAGACGTGAAGGCCGCACTATTGCAAGAGGCGAGCGCGCAACTCGGCGATCCGAATTCCGACATTAGCAAAGCGGTCGCCCACGTCAGCGCAAGTGCGCAGGAACTGCAGGACTTTTATGTCACCGCTTCCAAGAACTATCAGGCCCTTCGCGCTACGGGCAACAGTCTGAAGCAGGCAGCGGATGTCATCCAGAGGCCGACTTTCGATAGCTTGGTCGGCGCCGGCACCTCGCTGTGGGGCAAGTTGCCCGAGGCACAACGTAAGCAATTGACATCCTGGGTCATACAATCAGTGCCGACGGCTGGCCTTATGGAGTCCTATCAGCACCTCGAGCTATCGGCCCAGGACGCAACAGCTCTACGCAACAAGATTGAAACGCTGGCTCTCGAGCGGATCCCATTAAGCGATATCCGAGCAGACCTAGACACGGTCGCGAAGCAGATAGTCAAAAACCAGGACATCGCCACACTGAGGGGCAACCTCGCGACAGTCTACAAGGGCATCGCGAACGTGGAATTGACTGAAGCGGATTACCGGATCTTCGTCGAACAATTCGTGCGTATCGGTGCGTCGGACCTTTTCGCGATGATCCCCGAGCCCCAGCGAATTGTCGTAGCTCGTGCGATGGGCGAGCCGACAGTGGAGGGCGCTATAACAATGCTGGCCGAGGAGGGCATTTCCGCCCTTCCTAGAGGTAAGGTGCAAGGCAGGTTTGTCACCTTTACCGTACGTGGCAAGCCTAATACGATCGCGATCAAAACGCTATTCACGACTGCAGCCTTCGAGAATGCGACGACCGGATTGGAAAACCTTCCTGCGCTTTATGAAGCACTGGTCAAGGTGCCGCAATTGCGGCGCCTCGCGCTGGAGCAGTTCCCATCTGATATGCTCGGCACCTCCGTCGAAAACGCGCTGCGCAAGATAACCGATCCCCAGGAGCAGGAGCAGACCTGGGCAGGATTGACAGCGGGCATGTCGAGAGAGGCTACCCAGAAAGCGCACGAGATGCTCGTGCACCAAACCTTAGGGGGGCTTGTCGTTGAAGACGTCCTTCAGAGAAAGGAGGCGGTGCCACGGTTGGCGGTACCCGCAATCTCCCCCGAGACAGGCGGCAATTCTACGGGGCTGTCTCCGGAGGCGAATGCCGCGGCCATGGCCGCTTTAAATTATGCGGTACCCGGCGCTGGCGTGGCCGTCAACCTGGCTCAGGCTTTCGCAAAGATGGATGCCAACGCTGCCGAGATGAACCGGCTGGCGGACCAAAGCCTGCGGGTCATGGCGGAGCAGGAGCAACTGTATGACCTCGCCACCGAGGCCTATTTCCAGTACGCCTTGGCCGACGTTGAACAACAGCGCGCCAAGATACTTCGCGATTCGGCGGAGCGACAACTCGGCGTCTACCGATCAGAAATGGATCGGCGATCGAACGACGGCGCCAGAACGCATCTGGCACTCGGCGTGCGTCGCGGACTCACATACTATCTGTCAGAGCGACTTCGCGAAGAGTTTGATCTGTTCGATCGTTCCTTTGCGATGTGGAATACTGGGCTCAGCTCGCGCGGCGCGATCGCGTCGGAGATTCGGGCTGATCCGCAAAACGTGCGGTATGCGCTCGATTCCGACATCCATTTGTTCGATTGGCTCAATCGCGAGCGAGAGAGCACGCGGGGCGATCCTGACACACTGAGAATCCACTGGCGTCAGATGTTGACGCTGGCCAAGGAGGTCTGTCTCCAACAAGGGTGCAAGCCAGGAGACGGCACGCTGGGCCAGATAGCCGCTACGGGCAAAATCAGCTTGAAAGACACTTTGGTCCGTGCCGAGGAATGGCACCGCTTCAAAGATTGGCAACGCAACCCAAACGGCCGCTTTGTGATGCGTTTCGCCATCCTTCCAAGTGACAGGATCGTGCCGTTGCCATACGAAAACGTTCGCATTGTCGACCTACGGCTGGCGGGTCGAACCGGCACAAATTCACAGGTGCTGAACCAGATCGCCCTGAGGCACTCTGGCATGTCACAGATCCCGCGAGCCGACAAGGACAGCGATGGCGGCATCATATTTCAGCGTGAAGCGTTGCTTCCGAGGCAGTCTGCGAGGTTCAATCTCCCCGAAGACTTCGACGTGAATGCCTTGCGCACACGCTTCGATGGACCATTCATTGACGGTAATTATCCGTCGTTGCGTGACTTCGAAGGTTACGGACTGTATGCGCTCTACGAGCTCACTCTGGAGAACATCCCGCAAAACACGAGCCTCGACGACATTGAGATGAACGTCGCCTACTTCTATCACGACGCCTCGAACATCGTGTCCGAGGAAAAGTACCTGAGCAGCATTCGCGCGACGGATCCGTCTTTGCCCTTCGAGATCTTCGATTATCGGCTCGTGTCAAAGGTCTCCCCATCGTGTGCAGGACAAGCGGGAGTCGACCAGGAAGCGTCCAGCGTGACGATTCCGCCTGGCATGCGCACTGCCTTTTCAACGGCGTTCGGCCGGCTTCAGAATCCCCCCGAACACGATACCCTCGGCCTTCTTCCGGAGGCACGCAAGAAGAGTCTCGAAAGGATCCAGACATGCCTTGAAACCAGGGTCGTCAAGGTTTGCAAACCGATGAAGGATATTCGAACTATCGCGGGCTCCTGGTACGCGGCCTATCATGCTCCCCCGACTGGCAGGCTCAAAAGTTCGTTCGACCCCCTGTCTCCGACCAATGACTCATTGGTGCCCAAGGACATCCGAGAAAAATACCAATCCCTGTGCCAAGGAGGACGATCATGAGGAAAATAATTTTCGTGATAGTTGCCTTGTCCGCATTTCAATCGATCAATGCGTATGCTCAACTTTCGGGGCAGGTGTTGCCCGATCGAACGTCTTTCGAGGACGTTTTCGCGGCCACGAACAAGTTTTATCCGGGCCAGCGCCTACACATTGTTGTCGAGGGGCAGATCGACGCAAACCATCGATACTGGCAGGACCGCGAATGTAGCTGGTTCGGGCTGAGCTGTCACTACGTCGACCGAGAGTCGTCCAACCTGATGGGCGTTAGTCGCCTGCCGCTGCTCATGAGTCTCGAGCCTGTCGAGGTGCTCTCCGCACCAGCACAGATCTATCAGGCGCAATGGTATGCGAACTCAGGAGCTAGGCATCTGCCCGTGGCTGCCGATGGCATCTACGATTTCGTCATCAAAATTCCGAATGCCGATACGTCGATCGACGCTTTTTCTTCCGCTACCGTACTTCGAGCAGTAGTGGCAGACAGATACGACGGCGACACTCCGATCGACCGAGGTCAATGCCACAACCGACCACCTCAATGTAGCTCTGGATCGTACAAGGTCACTGTTGACGTCCACAATGACGAACGTCTCCGGCTCTTAACGGAACTGTTGAAGAAGAAGCGTTCGACTGGCGAGATCCTCTCTCGTGATGTCATGGACCCCCTCTTTGTTCAGGATGGCCATGTGAAGGCCGACATCGCGAATGTGTTGTTCGAGCATGCCAATGCGTTTTACAAGGGCGAGACAAATGACGTACGTCGGGACTATTTGACGATTGTTTCCTTTGCTAGCGGTCTTGACCCGACACGAGGTGACATGCTCAACGAGATAGCCGCAACATACATAGCACTAGGCGAATTCACTGCCGCAACGGCGGACGTGAAAAAGGCCCTTGACGTTAGCAAGGCCAATTATGACAAGGAACCGTCACCCCGCGAGCCCGACACAGTGATCACGCTGGCCAAGACACTTGGCTTAAAGGCCAGCATTTGGGTGCAGGAACGTGGAGCCATGGTGGGGACGGACCTGATGGTCGCGGTCGGCCTCTACCGTGAAGCTGCAGACTACTGTAATAAGGAGGCGGCGACGGCGCGCTCCGCCGCGGACAAAGCACGGCTGTACAACTGCGCGAAGGACCATCTTATCGATGCGGGAAGAACGTTGGCAATGCTGCGTACGCGGGAGAACCTGATTCTCGCGGATCAACTCCTGACAGAGGCTCAAATAGCGGCTCGCAATTCTGTCGATTCTAACTGATGTTGTTTCAATCCATAGGGGGTTCCATGCGAGCTTTTGTTCGCCTCACCTGTGCACTCGCGGTCGGCACCGTATCATTTGGCGCTCATGCGGAGGACATCCCACAATCCTGTATGGTCACGTTCAACGTAAAGGACAAGGGTTTTTCTGCCGGCGGAGCGACGATGAGCTGTCGGCTTCTGGAAGAGAGGCGAGACGAGATGTCTCGACAAATCTTGGCTACACCTGACACAGGTGAGATCGATGGCGCGGACGTGGCCGAGCAACTCGACGCACTGGAGGCACAGTTCAAAAAGCAGCAGGACTCCAAAGACTGGCTGGGCCTTGGCGCAGCCATCACCGGGAACGCTTTGGCTACCATTGGACTAGGCACGTGCCTTGAGACGCTCGGCGGCGGTTGCATGCTGGCCGGGGTTGGCAAGGTATTGGCTATGTACTCCGTCATCGACACAGCCGGTTCGGAATCTGAAAAAGCTCGACAGGCTAGTGCGATACGCGCAGAGATCACAGAGATCCGGCAACGTGTTGTCGGCAAGAAATCCCAAGCCAAGGCCTTACGCGATCAGATGATCAAGGACGCGACTGCCATGTGTATGGATGTGACAGCTAGTTGTCTCTGATTCTTCGAAGCGGACAGCGCTCGCTCTTGCAAGGGGGGGCTATGTCGTTCTACAACGTACGCGAGGCCGGTGCGCTGACGACGAGTGCCGAGAAGATTCGCTATGCCCTAGTCATCACGGTCGAGGCGCCTAAGCACATGGATCTCTACAACGATATCCTGCGAGCCTACGCCAAGATGTTGGGCCCATCCAGCCGAAGGTCACGCTGCCTATCCGTGTGTAGTTGCAAATTCGGAGAGGGACATTTCATTGCCACGCCGTACCGGCTTCGATAGGCCAAATTCAAGAAGAGATGGTGCACCGTGAGCCCACTAAATTACGAATGGTGTACTCGGCTGGGTAAGGTCACAGGTGCTCGATCTCGATGGTGCGTTCGCTGAGCTGGCCCTCCAGGGTCGTCACACGCTGACGCTCAACTACAAGGGCTTGTTCACGCGCGAGCAGTTCGGCGTCCCGAGCGACGATCATCGCCTTCACGGCAACGGGATCATCGGGTACCGGCCTGATCGAACTTGGACTCGATGTCTACGGCCCGGGCAATTGCGAGCATCCTTATCGATCCGGTCCGAGGTCATGTACCACATCTACATCGGCTATAAGAACATAGGCGGAAAACCTGATTCGTCGCGACGAACCGGGATTGAGATCTCAACCTCCTGTCAGAGTTGCCAGCTTGCTCACATACCGTCGCTAGGGATGTAATTTGACCGCGCGGCTGGCTAAGCGTGATACGGGCGACGACGCATCGCCAAGCTTGAAATTGGCGTAATCAATTCCGCTTTTCAAAGCCTCTCTAAAGCTCGACTTAGCGACGCGGCCATTGCTGCATCAATCGGGACCGTGATCTCGCGGATCGCTGAAATCGATGTGCTTCCGGATGCCCTGGAGCCCCAACATGCACGACGCAACGCATCGCTATGACGTCATCGTTGTCGGTGGAGGGCCCATGGGCCTGTCGACCGCCTACCATCTCAGCAAGCGCAAGGCCAGGACGCTGGTGCTCGAGCAGTTCACTTTCGTGAACCAGCTTGGCAGCTCGGCTGGCGTGTCGCGCCAGTTCCGCATACCCTATCCCGACGCCTACATGGTCAAGCTGGTCAAGCAGTCGATCCCCTATTGGGACGAGTTGCAAGGCTTGACGCCGCTGCCGCTCATGGACACGGTCGGCACCTTGTGGTTCGGCGATCCGTCAGTCAAGTCGACAGAGGGCAATATCCCCGCCGCCGAGCAAGCGCTGAAGGCCGAACGGGTTGCCTATGAAACGCTGGATGCGCACGAGTTGGAGAAGCGCTTTCACTTTCGTAATCTGCCGTCGACGTATACGGGACTCTTTCAGGCCCAGGGCGCCAGCATCGATCTCGCGGCCACGCAGCGGACGCTGCTCGACTGGAATCAGCGCTCTCCGTTCGTGCAGCTGTTGCAGGAGGCGCCGGTCATCGGCATCGAGCGTCGGCAGGGCCTCTTTGAAGTGAAGACTCCGCTTGGGACCTTCAGTGCCGAAAAGCTGGTGCTGACGCCGGGCCCCTATGCCGACGACGTGTTCAAGCTGCTGGGGTTCCGTATCGCGGCGACCTACTGGAATATGGCCTCGGCCTACTACCGCAAGACTCGGCCGGATATCCAGTACCCCACCTGGTTCGTTTTCCAGAACCCGGTGGGCGACAACGGCAATCAGTTCTACGGCTTCCCGGAGGTCGCCTGGAATTACCCGGGCTATATCCGTGTCGCCTCCGATTTCGTCCTTGCGCCGCTGACGTCCCCCGATCAGCGCACGCCCATTCCGAATCCTCAGGAGCTCGCGTTCACGGCCGAGTGGGTCGGCGAGCATATGGATGGCCTCGAGCCGGTTCCGCGCTTCACGTCGACCTGCCTCGTTGCACTCAGCAAGATTGCAAACAAGGAACTGCTGATCGATTTCGCGCCCGACTATGTGCCGAACCATCGCGACATCGTTATCTATGCGACGGGCTGGGCCGGAAAGTTCGTTCCGCTGCTCGGCGAGATTCTTTGCCAGTTGACGCTGGACGGTCATACCTCATTCGACATCTCACACTTCACCACCGGCAGCCGCTATTTCAACAAGCTGGCCTGAGCGCAGGCCGCGCGTTTACGGGAGCAGGACACCATGGCAAGCAAGACCTATTCGATCTTCGGGTGCGGTGCCGCCGGTCTGTACACGGCCTGGCGACTGTTGAATGGCCGGACGCGAGCGGGAGGCGATCCGCATCGGCAGTTGCAGCAAGGCGACGTCCTGGAACTCTACGACTGGGGCAAGTACGATTTTTCGGAGGAGTTTCGGGGCACCCGCGCACCCGGCGCCCGGGTCTGCACCTGGCACTACCAGAACAATCCCAACCATTCGTACCTCGAGTTGGGCGGCATGCGCTATTCGCAATGGAACGGCAAAAACGACGGTAAAGCGCAGGGCCACCGGCTGGTCACGACGGTGATCGCCAAGCTCGGGCTCGACCGCTACGCCGTGCCTTTCAACGAATCGAGCAATCCCCTCTACTACCTGCGCGCCAGGAATCTCTATCAAAACGATATTTCTTCGCGCACTCCGGCGCCATACGCGGCCAACAACTTTGGTGCCGCGACCACGCCCGACCAGGGCTTCGCCGTCGTCGAAGCGTTGTCGGTCACAAGCACCAGTGGTCCGAGCACACGCAAGCAGTGGGACGCGTTTTATCAGCATGGCCGCATCACGGCCGAACTGCCGTCGAGCTCCATCTTCCAGAAAGGCGATTTGCTCAAGGACATCGGCTATTGGAACCTGATGTACGACCAGCTCGGCTCGGAAGGCTATCAGTATGCCTCGGACGGCAACGGATACTCGTCCAACGTGATCAACTGGAATGCCGCGGTCGCCTTCGAGGCGAACAACGAATTCACGCCGGGCAATCAGTACATGACGCTGACGACCGGCTACTCGGGCATGTTTCACGCATTGTTTGCGGCCATTGAGCAGTCGGCGACGCAGCGAGGCGTCACGCTTCAGTATTACCCGAACCAGCGGCTGCGTTCCATCCATGTCGAGAACGGCGTCGTCCATTACACGATCGCGAAGCGGGAAGATCCCTACCGGGAGGCTGCCCGTCAGACCACGGCGGCCGCCTGGCTGGCCATGCCGCGCGCGGCGCTCGAACAGGTTGCCCAGGGCTCCCGCTATGACGATCGGGGCGGACTGGACGTCCTGAACGACCAGAAGGTCAAGCTCTATCTCGAGTCGGCCATCATGCAGCCGTCTTACAAGGTCGGCATGTTCTTCGAGAAGGAATGGTGGTTGGACCCGGTTACACCCTATCCGCCCCAGATCAACGGCTATGAAGTAACGGATGCCGTGATCGCGTCGCTCCAGAAGCAGGACATTCCGCCGGTGCTCGTGCAGGCGATGTCCGGTTCGGACACGATCCTGAACGTCCAATTCGCGAGCGCCGACGAGCTGGTCAAGGCTGCGGAAGAAGCTGCCGGCGAGCGGATAACCGTCAAACAGGAAACGTTGCTGCTCGCCGTCGCAAAGCGCAACACCATGGGGCCGAGCGTGACCGACACGCCGATCCGCATGGTGGTCTACTTCGGCAATAACGCGGCTGACAAGGATACAAAGCCGGTCTACGGCCTGCTGGCTTCCTACGACGACGAAACCTTCACTACGTTTTGGCGCGAGTTGGAGCTCGGGCCGAACGAAGAGCGGCATGTGCCGACCGCCGACGATATCCAACCCCTGATCGGGCCGCGCAAGGTGCCCGACAGAATGGTCAAGATGTTGCGAAAGCAGCTGGCGGAATTGCACTTTGGGCCGAATTCTGACTTTGCGAACGTGCCCGAGCCGCTCGAGGCGGCCTATGTCGACTGGTCGCTGCCGCCGTTCCGTGCGGGCTACCATGCGTGGGCCGCGCACTACGACGTTGCCGACGTCCAGCAAAAAATACGCAAGCCGTCGCAGCTGATTGACGGCAAGGATGCGCCCATCTTTATCGTCGGGGAATGCTACTCAAACGATCAGGCTTGGGTGGAAGGCGCCTATTGCACGGCGGAATCGGTGCTCAACGATTTCTTCGACATCGAGCCGTTGATTGATGATTCGGAATACCCGTTCATCTGCCAGCCACGCTGATTGTTCGGCGCATGCGGTCGCAGTTGAACGTGGCGCGGATCTCCAGGAGAGCTGGAGCCGGGAAAAGCGAGCGGGACGGGCGGTGACGCGCCCGCTCGAACGACCGCGCGGCCAGTCGAAAGACGGTTGGCGCGCATCAATACCGAAAGACCAGCCATTCCCTGTCGTTCTGCACGACCCTCTTTTTCAGACGTAGTTAATAAGGAAATAAGGAGCGGCAATGCAATCTCTCAGACTGTGGCGGCATCTCGCGCCCGGCGGTTCATCCCTGAAGGGGCTTGCGCTTGGCGAGCCGGTCGCCGAAGACACTTCCATCGAGCCTCTGCTCAAGCATGAACTGTCGACGCGCGACTACGTCACCTATCTGCTGTCCATCGACGCGGAAATCGAGCATTGCCTGATGGTGCAGTATCTGTACGCCGGCTATTCGCTGGGCGGGCCGCAGGTGCCGGAGGCGTTTCGCGACACGGTCCGCAGTTGGCAGGAAACCATCCTCGGCATCGCCAAAGAGGAGATGGGTCACCTGATCACGGTGCAGAACGTGCTGCGTCTGATCGGCTCGCCCTTGCATTTCGAGCGTGACGATTACCCGTGGGATACGCCGTTCTATCCGTTCCCTTTCATGCTCGAACCGCTGACGCTGGATTCGCTCGCGAAATACGTCTATACGGAGGCGCCGCTCGATTGGGACGGCGGCGAGCTGGGCAAGGATATCCGCCGGCGCGTCGGCGAGCAGGCATCCAGGCCTCATAAGGTCGCCGAGCTGTTTCATACGCTTATTCCGCTCGTCAGGGACCATCTGCCCGATGACGTCTTCCAGGCCGACACCTACCGCTGCCAGGCGGATTTCGCCGAATGGGGACGCGGGTACAAGGGCGGCCACAGGGGCAGCGGCGGCGGTCGCGCTCTAGGCGGAACGCCGGACGTGCTCGTGATGCCCGCCACCTCGCGCGACGACGCGGTGAACGCGCTGGATAAAATCTCCAAGCAAGGGGAGGCGCCCCACGGCAAGGATCCGTCGCATTTCGTGCGCTTTTTGCGGATCTATGTCGAGATGCTTGCGGTCCTCGAAGGCGAGCTGTGCGGCGTCGACATCTGGCTTGCCGCACGCCCCGACGACTTTCTCGAAGAAGCCTGGACGGAAGCCTATCCGGCAGCGGCGGCCGAGCTGCACGCGGCGAAGGTAGACGACATTTGGCGGCCTTCGCGGCCCGTCGCGGTGAATCCCTACGTGTCGCTCGACCCCGAGCTCGAGCCGGAGCAGGGCGGCGCACCCGTGACGCCCATCACCGAGCCGGTGACCCAGCTGTGGGCGTCGCTGTTCAACCTGCGCTACCGCATGCTGCTGCAGTACCTAATCCATAGCTTCACGCTCTACGGGGGGCTCAATGCGGCCGGGCAGTTCACGCCGCGCGGCACGATCGTCAATGCGGCGTTCGGCGAGATGTATAACCTGCGCGCGCTCTCGGAGATCCTGATGCAGTCGCGCGTGTCGATTGAGCCGGACGCGTCGCTCGCGGGGCCGCCGTTCCAGATGCCCTATACGCTCAACAGCCCGTTCGGTGAGGCAAACCGCTGGCGCGGGCACCTCGATCTGCTCGCGGCTTCGGAGAACCTCGTGGCGGCCTTGCTGGCCAAGACCGATGCCGCGCGCCATCCGTATTTGCTCAGTCTGCGTGAAGCCGACAGGAACCTGGCCGCCGTCGCCAGGCGCATCCTGTCCGGCGACGTCGACCTGGCGCTACTCTAGGAGCCGCACATGCCGATACTGGAACTCCGGATTTTGCCGCCCATCGCGGTCGGCAGGCTGGGCGCTGCGGCGACGCCGCTGGAAGCGTTCGACCTCGTCGTCGATCCCGACAACCCGCTCGACTTTCGACGCATCGTGCCGTGCACCACGCTGGAGGTGGATCCCGAAAGCGGCGAGATCGTGAAGGCCTATGTGCCCGACACGATTCGCTTCAAGGACGAGAACAAGAAGGTGCGGCCTGTCGCGCCTTTCCTTGAAGTGTTTGCGCGCACGAGCGAGGCACCCCATACGCTGCAGCCGCTCACGCTGAAATTGCTCGCGGCGGAACAACTCGATCTCGACGCCCTGCATTGGGATATCCATCTGGGCAACATCAAGATCTACCGCCGCACCAACGACGCGAATGACAAGATCCACGCGAACCTGACCGGCCTCAAGGATCACAAGCGGCACGCGATGCAAGGCCATTGCGAGCACTTTCGCCCGGGGCGGTATCTCCCGCTCGGCCACGTCCAGTTCGTCAAGCCAACGGCGCAGTTCCCCGAGATCCGCCTGCGCTACACCCCTGCCGCTGGTATCGTGTACGGCACGCGGCTGGTGCGCCGCACCTCGGACAAGGAACGCGAAGACGAGCTGAAGCTCGATCCCGTCATCGATCGCGACGATCTCCTGCTCTACGCCGAGACGCCGGGCAAGTGGCTCGGCTTCAGGGAGGCGGGCGGCCCCACGAAGGAGCATCCCGCGCCGACCAACCCCGCGCAGATTTTTGCCGGATACGCCGACAAGGATGGCAATCAAGTCAGCTGGGGCTATCTCGACGACGAATGCGATGGCTACGTGCAAGTCGTGCTGACGAGGAGAGACGGCTCCACGCTGCGAGCGCACGGCTATATCGGCGCCGGGCCGCCGGCCTATGCGCCCGATACCATGCCGGTGCGCGTGGTGTCTGACGAGATGGAGCAGATTCTCCACGGTATCCACGTCCCGGAAGAGAGCGTATCGATCGACGAAGCCACGGAGATCGTCCTGCGTGCGCTCGAAACGATCCGCCTCATGAACACCGCCGTCATGAACGGCAACCCGGTCAACGGGAGGCTCAACGTCGCGAGCACGATGGTGCGGCAGAACACGGCCGACTTCGAGCGCTATTACGAGCCGATCGCCGCCGAATCGATCGTCGACAATCTCGCGCTGCGTGCGTTGCACGAGCGCGTGTTCAGCACGCTGGCGGCGGGTGGCGCGCCGTGGTTCGCCAAGCTGCTGCGCCAGCCCGAGGACATCGGCGACCTGACCGCCGAGGGCTTGCGCAAGATGCCGGCCCTGATGCGCGGGGCGGATGGCCGTAGCCTGACGCTCACGCGCCGCCACATCAACCTGGTGATCAAGGCGGCGCGAGATGCAATGTTCGGACAACCTGATCCGAAGGGAGACAAGCATGTCGGCTAACGATCCGAACGTTCCGAAAGACCTCGAGCAGCCCCGCAACGGGGAGATCCGCGCGTCCAACCTGACCGCGCAGATTCACCATCGCGGCGTGGGCAACCCGGCCTCGATGCTGCCGCGCACGGCGATTTCGAATTGCTTCCCGGGCCTGGAGTTCGATTTCCGCAATCTCTGGCGGCGCGCATTCGTCGGCATCACGCTGGTCGAGAACAACAACTACGTCGTCGATGCGGAGCCGGGCTACGAGCATCTCAAGTCGCGCCGCCTGCTGAGCTTCGACGGCCACAAGGTCGGCACGATGGTCCTCACGAAAGGGCCGGTGCTGCCTGACGGAGATCCTGTCACGCTGGCGAGCAAGCCCAATCCCCATGCGGTGTCGTTCATGGAGTGGTCGAACTCCATCGCCCGCATCGTGCATTTGCAGGGCCAGTCGGTCGAATGCGAATTCACGGCTCACGAGAACGCCCTGGAAGAGGTGTACTACCACCAAGGCAAAACCGAGACGCTGAAGGCGACGCTGACGCTGAGGCGCTTTTTCGAGGGCGACACCGCGAGCTTCAACCGCGAGATGCTGAAGCCGGGCGAGCTGACGCAAGGGCTCTGCGCGCCCTGGCAGAACGACTATCGCGAATGCGCGTGCTACTACTGGGCCGCGTCGCGGCCCGACTTCGTCAATGTCGAGCCGGGCGACGACGGGCTGGCGCGCGGCGACATGTGGCTCTCCAAGCGCCGCACGGGCACGTACGTGCCGGACAATCGCGTCGACACGCGGCTGTGGTCCTACGACGATCTGTTCCGGTCCTGGCAGGAAGATCTTCAGTTCGTGATCCGAGGCAAGGATGCCGATGAAACCTGAACCTGCCGTCGAGCCGCGCGCGGCGGCACGGCTCGCGCCGCTGGCCTCGGCGATGGCGGCGCGCATCGTCGAGGCGTCGCGCCCGCGGCATCCCGGGATCCACGTGGTCGCGGATGCGGAGGGCGCGCAACTGTTGCTCGTGAACGGAAGCCGCCTGTTTCATGTGCCGCACGATCTGCATGACGCGTTTCAGGCGGCGCTCGAGGACGGGGATGCGCAGGCCGTCGCCTCGCTGGTCGCGAGCCGCGGGCTCGACATGCGTCCGGCGATCGACGACGAGCCCTTGACCGAGATGCCGGTGCACGCGTTGTCGCTTGCCGTCGCGCAGAAATGCAATCTCGGCTGCACCTATTGCTACGCCCAGCAAGGGGAATTTGGCGGCAAGGCGAAGAACATGCCGCTCGAAACCGCGCTTACGGCAGTCGACCTGCTGATCGAGCAGGCGAGCGAGGGCGGCAAGATCAATCTCGCATTCATGGGCGGTGAGCCGCTCGCCAATCGCGCGGTGCTGCGCGCGGCGACTTTCCACGCGCGGGAGCGCGCCGATGCCCGCGGAATCCGATGCCAGTTTTCAGTGACGACGAACGGCAGTCTGCTGCAGGAAGACGACGGGGCGTTCTTCGAAGAGCACGGCTTCGCTGTCACCGTCAGCCTCGACGGCCCCGCGCCCGTGCATGACCGCTTGCGTCCGTTCAAGGGCGGCATGGGCTCGTTCGATCACATCGTCGAGCGCGTGACGCCGTTGCTTGCGCGCCAGCGGCGCATGCAGGTCTCGGCGCGCGTGACCGTCACGCCGTTCAATCTCGACTTGCCGAGCACGCTCGATACTTTCGTCGACATGGGGTTCCACAGCGTCGGCTTCTCGCCGCTGCTGCGCGCTTCGAACGGCCGCGCAGAAATGGGCCCGGACGATATGGCAGACATGCTGCAAGGGATGATCGCCTGCGGGCTCGCGTTCGAGCAAAAGGTCATGCGCGGCGAGCGCTACCCGTTCTCGAACATGCAGAACGCGCTGCGCGAAATCCAGCGCGGCACGCATCGGCCGTATCCGTGCGGCGCAGGGGCGGGGTATTTCGGCGTCTCCGCCGATGGCGAGCTGGCGGCCTGTCACCGCTTCGTCGGCGACGAGGCCGGCGTCATGGGCCATCTCTCCACGGGCGTCGATCAGGCGCGCCAGACGATTTGGCTCGCCGAGCGTCACGTGCACAAGCAACAGCCCTGCAATGCATGCTGGGCGCGCTATCTTTGCGGCGGCGGATGCCATCACGAGGTCCTCGAGCGCGGACGCAGCGCCTGCGATTACATCCGCGGCTGGCTGCACTATGCAATCGGCGCGCACGGCAGGCTCGCGCGCTATGCGCCGGCCTGGTTTGCCGGTTCGCCTGGCGCGTCGTCTAGTGGTGCGGGAACGGCGTGAATTGCACGTTCGACATGCTCGTGGCCGGCGCCGGTCCCGCTGGCCTGTGCGTGGCGCTTCGCTTGAACCATCTCGGGCATCGCGTGCTGCTCGTCGAGCGAAGCCCGCTATGGCCTCGTCCGCAGATCGGGGAAGCGCTGACGCCGGGTGTCAGAAACATCATCGGCTACCTCGACGCGGACGAGGTGCTCGAATCCGTTCCCATCCTCGCAGGCAAGCCCACGAGCGTACGTTGGACGAGCGAATCGATCGAGACGGTGGCGCACGACGGCGCCGTCGTGGAGCGTGCCGCATTCGATGCGGCGCTGCTGCGCTTGGCCGTGGCGCGCGGCGTGGAGGTGCTGCGGCCGGCGAGCCTCGCGCAAGTCGACGGAGCGCCCGGTGCCTGGCGTGTGCAGATCGCTACGCCCGACGGGCTGCGGAACGTCGAGGCGCAGGTGCTGCTCGATGCCCAGGGCCGGCAGAGCCGGCGCGAGCCGCAGCGCTTGCACGCGCGTCGGCTGTCCACGGTATGGGCCGAAGCCACGATGGAAACGCGGGCTGTGCATGCCGATGCCGCCACGCGCGTGGAAGCGCTCGATGACGGATGGATGTGGGGCGCTGCGCTGCCGGGCGGCCGTTACCGCGTCATGTTCACGTTCGATCCGTCCGCGCGCGACGACGCGCTTGAACGCGAGCCGGAGTCTGTCTTGCGCAACGCCTGCACGCGAAGCGCGTTGTTCAAGGACATGGCAGGTTTGCCTTGGTGCGATTCGCCGCGCATGTGCGTATCGACGCCTTACGTCGACGCGCTCTCCTGGCAGGATGGACGCATCAAGCTCGGCGACGCGGCCTTCGCGCTCGACCCGATCTCGTCCTCGGGCGTCGAGAAGGCGATGCGCTTCTCGCTCCAGGCCGCTATCGCGCTCAACACGTGGTGCCGGGCAAGCGATGCCTCGGAGCGCGACCTGGCGCAGCGCTTTTACGAATCGCGCCTGATCGAAAGCGCGGCGCGTCACCTCGCATGGACCGCCGGCTACTACCGTCAGGCATGGTGCGCCGAATCGCCTTTCTGGCGCCTGCGCTCGACTCCCGCATTGACGTCCGATACGGTTGCGACGTCCTCGCTCGGCGACGAAACCGCGGCGCGCGTAGACCTCATGACGCACGCGCTGCAAGACGAATTGGCGCGCGTGCCATCGAACCAGCCCCAGCCCAGCGAGCCCGCGCCTCCGTTGCCCTTGCACAGTCCGATCCGCTTCGCCCGCAATACCGGCATTGTCGTGGTGCCTTGCGCGACCGGCGACCGCGTCACCGCGCATCCCGCCTTGCAGCATCCGAGTCTTGATCGACCCGTCGCGTTCTGGAATGGCGTGGCGCTGTTTCCGATCCTCGATATGCTGACGCGGGCAACGCATCCGCTCGAGCTGATTGCGTTTCTCGGCAGATCGATGGAAGCGGCCAGGGCGCAACAGCTGCTCGAATGGCTGTGGAGCAAGCAAATGGTCGAGCCCGCTGTCTTCGGCGCGGGAATACCTAGGCGCCACAGGAACATTCGATGAGCAACGAACAAGCCGTTTACCAACGCATAGGGGAGTTTACCGTCTCATTCCAATGGATTGAGAACAAGCTTCGGGAGATTGGATGGTTCATCCTCGATCCAGACCGCCTGAAATGGCCACCTCCCGATCTGAGAAACCTTACCAATGAAAAGCTCGTTGACCGCGTTCACGAACTCTTCTTGCAGGCGCTACCAAAGTGCGAACTGCCTCAGGCACTAGAAGCCGATTTCAAAGACTCCTTTTCATCTTCCGTCGAACGACTGCATCAACTCAGAAGGGACCGAAACCGCATACTTCACTCCGCGTACATCGAGCTCAAGGCGGGCGGAGAGGTCCAAGGGATTCTTCGCTCTGGCGCGAGGTTTCAGGTCGATGAAGAAACGGGCGAGCCACTTTTTGATCAAGAGCTACTAACCGACAAGTCGTTCACTTCCGAAATGAAGGCTATGGCCGAGTTGGCACTGTTTCTCAATCGAGCCTATATGCAACTCATTCACCGGTATCCGAACGGTGGCGCCTAACCCTTCCATCGAGAGGATCAGTCCCGGCAGCAACAGCGCGAACGACCGCTCGGCGCTGCTTTCCAACGGTTGCATCCCCGAGTTTCCAGCGGCCGAGCATATTGCCGAGCTCAGTGTTCACGACGGGCGAAACCCACGACGGTTGAGGGTGCTTGTGTAGATTTCAACGGCTGCGCTCACCAGCATTTGCCCGAAATCTGACATGGGCGTCCCCGGCCACTTGGGAGATGGCCGGTTGCGCTGTCGTGCGCGTGGCGCATCGAACCCCCTGCGGGGTTTCGCCCCTGTCGGGCTTCCATTGTTCCCTCGCTCCGCTCGGCTGACGCCTCCGGCCAGGCTTTCAGCTTCGGGCCTGCGCGCTTCGCTTGCCGTGCGGTCGGCGGTGGAAGGGGCCGTTGCCGCCGGCCCATTGGCCGCATGGTTGCGGGTCAGCGCGGCCCGCGTGTGGGGGAAGCGGTTCATGCCGCAGGTTTGCGCGGTCTTGACCGACCCACAGTGTCTCGGGGACGGTGTCTGTTCGGCTTGCTGATGCCGGGCACCATCATTCGAAGAGTCCGGGGTCGACCCGCGGCACCTCCCGCGCGAGCACAAGCAGTCGATTCGCCTGCGCACTGACGAAATCAGACACCTGGTGCACGACGTCGCGCTCGCCGCCCACGTAGACCTCAGAGGCCGCCAGCTCGGGCGCGAGCCGCAGGATGCCGCGAGCCATGACGCCTATCTCGCGAGCGAGCTGCGTGGGACGCGTGCCCGTACGGCGCGCAAAGTCCGCAAGCGCGTAGGGCGTGACCTCTTCAGGCAGGAAGGCATCGCCATAGGCCATCGCCATGTCGCGCTCGACGTGCTCGCCATAAGCGTTGACGGACACGAGGTCGTACATCGGTGCCGGTACGAGTCCGGCGGGCCGCACGTGCATCGAGAGGTTCTTACCGTGGGCGTCGCTATTGCCGAGCAGCAGCTGGAGGATGGACCAGCGCAGCAGATAGGGCCGCGCACTCGCCGGCGTCACCATCTTGTCGAGCAGCGTAAAGAGGCGCTCAAAGCTCACCCCCTCGCGGATGTTCCGCACATCCGCGCCCGCACCCAGGTTGCGCTCATACTTGAAGGTCGACGGCAGGTCCAAGGCCTGACAGGCGTCGATGACGTGCGTTCTCAGCACGTGCTTCGCACGGCCCGGGGCATCGGTATCCCATTGCACGATGCGGTCAAACCGCTCAATGAGCAGGATGGGCTCCGGCAGGCGACGAATCGACACAGGCGCAACAGGCAACTGCAGGCGCGCGAGCACATTCAGGCGTGCGGCCAGGGTCATGCAGAAGTGCTCGTTGGCCACCATGTACGGCATGTGCGGATTCCGGCTTTCGGGCTTTAGCAGATGCGTCGAGCTGAGCGAGCCGTCGGCAAGCGCGAGTTGCTCGCCCTCGACGAGGACCTGCAGCTTGTCCTGGTAGCCGGCCAAGGACAGGCGCACTTTGCCGTCCCAGACCGGAAACGGAATCGCATCGCGCTCACGGATACGGTGCCCTAGCTCTTCATTGGTGATGGGCCGACGCATCGGCTCGCCCATCTGCTCGTGGGCGATACGCGCCGCCTCATCAGGCGTCGCGTCCATTGCGAGGAAACTGAACGCTCCGACCGGCTCTTTACCCAGCAGGCGGACCAGTGCAAAGATGTTGTTCTTCGAGACCTGGTTGACGATCGACACGATGTCGAGCGCGCGGCCTTCGGGCAGCAGGTTTTCCAGAAAGCGCTGGACGGAACCGGGGCTATCCGGCGCGCGGTCGAGCGGGAGGGCGGGCGAAAGATAGTACGCCGCGGGATTGTTCTGCCACGCCGGGGCATACCCGAAGCCGTAGCGGTCCTCACGCGACTCGAAATTGAGAACCCCGACCGCGTCACCGTGCGTCGAAACGTGCAGAACGTGGTTCATACGTCGGTCTCCTTGTCTCCACGCGATGCCTCGGATGTCCGACCTCCGTGCACCATCGGCAGCGCGGGTTGCAGACGAATCGCTTCCTCCTTGGTAGTGACCAGCAGGGTGAGCCCGAGTCCGGAAAGCACGCGCAGCAGCCGATCGACTCCGACCGGCCCGCCGTTCTCCAGCCGCGAAAACACGTTCGACGCTACGCCGCACGCGTGCGCGGCGTCGTCGATGCGAAGCGATAGCTCCAGCCGGCGGCTGCGGACCAGTTCGCCCAAGGCCTTGAGGTCCTGAATTTGAGGGCCCGGTCGCGGTCCGGGCGCCGAGAGGGTACGCGCCATAGTTTCTCGATTCGGGAATTATCCGGTCATACTCAGGCAATTATATGGTAATTTCCCGTTAGAGAAACAATAACCCAATCTGGGTCAATCGGTCAATAAATTCTCTATCGAGAAATTATCCTGCTGGGTTTAACCGGCTGATTGGGCGGCACGAATCGGGGTCCCATGTATTTCGGTGCACTTTACCGGTATAGCCCACTCTAGCTGCGACAACGGTTAGCGGCCCCCAGAATTATTAATATACAAATCAAGGGCTTGCGGATTGCCCGGTTGTCGGCGTGCCGCGGAGAGCGGCAAGCGCGTGATTGATTCGCGAATGGCGCAGCCAGCGCCAGCGGACGGTCTGTCGCCGCCGCTGCCACCGCAGGCGGTCAACACGACGGCCGCCGAAATACTGAAATCGAGGTCGCGAAACGGATCGAAGATGGTCTGCAGGACATGATTTAAGCGATTGCCGCGTGTCCGTCGATCGTGTCCACGATTCTTGCCGATGTCGACCGCATCGTTGCCGGCGAACTCTGCATCGACGAACTGGTCGATGGCATCAGTGTCGACGCCAAGAAGAAGACTCTCAGTGGCGGCCATTCAGCAGCAATGCAAGTTTTGGCGATCGCTCTTTCATCAGAACGAGGTTCGCATCCCCGCCGTCACCGCCCACGGATCGAAGCCAGGCGTGACCTTCGCGGCGGTACTGCTGAGCAGCGCAAAACCTTGCGTCGAATGGCTGTTGTTCAGAATCGTTGTCGCGAAGCCGTATAGTTGCGTGCGTTTCGACAGGTAGTACACGTAGCCCACGTCGCATGCAATTGCGCGCGCATCGCCGTTCTCGATCCGTCGCGACACACCGACATTGACGTCACCGAGCCCGATTCGCATGCGCGCGTTGAGCAGCGCGGCGGACGCGAACCATCCGCTACCGTCGGTTCGCTTCGAATACACATAGTTTCCGCCGATGACCATGCGGCCGAAGTCGTATGCGGCGGTCAGTACCTGCGTGAGCTGCGACGATGCATCGGGCGCGCTCGTACTCGTGTAATACTGGTAGCGGTTGAAGCCGTACCCGACGAGCAATCCGTTCTTCGCATGCTGAACATTCGCGCCGACATTGCGGCCACTCAGGGTCTGCCCCAGAGGGTCCTGTGCGCCGAACGAATAACCGATTTCGCTCGACCAGGCGCCAAGCGTATCCGGCGTCCGGTAGCGGATGGCATTCCGGTAGAACCCGCCGGTGCCACTCGAGCCGAGCGTCGTCGTATGCTCGAGCGACATGATCGCGGCCGGATTGGCGAGCCCGTATGTGCCGACGTCGGACGCGAGAAACACCCAGTAGATCGGAAGATAGAGGTACCCGGCGTCGACGCTGCCGAACGGCCCCGACAGTCCGACCGACGCGCCACGGTTGAATTCCGTCGTGCCGCCCCCTACGCCCGTGTAAGTGTTGAAGCCTGTCTCGAGCCGGAAATTCGCACGATAGCCGCCGCCAAGATCTTCCTTGCCGAGCAATCCAAAGCGCGAGGCCTGCAGATTGCCACTCGCAGCGGACGCGGTAGCGACGGTCGTGCTATCGAAGCGCCCGTATTGCAGTGCTGCATCGACGATGCCGTACATCACCAGCGTCGACTGCGCGTGCGCGGCGTGGCCGGCGCAGGCGAGCGTGACCATACCGGCGGTGCGCAGTCCGGTTCTCAGTCGCGGCGTGAAACGGAGGCGCCAGCGCAATGCGGCGGCGCTGCGAACAGGGCAGATGGTGACAGTACGGGAAGCGAGTCGGGTCATGACAGCGGCTCTGCGAGGCGAGTGGAGTATGGAGTCAGCGGGTGAAGGAAACAGGGTGTGCGATGTCGGCGACCTGGATCGCGCGCGGAATCACGTTTGCGCGCCGGAACGTGTCGGCGACGCGTTGCTGGGCGCCGAGCACGCTCGAATTGATTGGCAGCAACCCGAACGCGGAGCGCGCGAGGTAGCGCTCGACGACCGGTTGCGGCACGCCGATCTCGCGTGCGATCAGCTGTGCGGCCTCGGTGCGGTGACTCGTAACCCATGCATCGCTGCGTGCGACCGCGGACAGGACGTCCGACAGCACCTCGGGATGGGTTTTCGCGAAATCCGGCGAGCCGAGGAAAAAGCTGTATGGCTGTACGATGCCCGTCGCATAGTCGGCGATTGTGCGTACACCGAGCGTCTGCTGAACCACCGCCAGATACGGATCCCAGATTGCCCACGCGTCGACCTTGCCGCCCTCGAAGGCCGCGCGCGCATCGGCGGGCGACAGGAACGCGGGCTTGATGTCCGCATAGGTCAGTCCGGCTTTTTCGAGCGCGGCGACGATCAGGTAGTTCGAGCTCGACCGGCGTGCGAACGCAACAGTGCGCCCTTTCAGGTCGGTGACCGTCTTCACCGGCGAGCCGTCGAGCACGATGATCGCTTCGTTGTGCGGGCCGGCAGGTTTCGCGGCGAGGTAGACGATCCTGCTGCCTGCGGCTTGCGCGAAGATCGGCGGCGGCGACCCCGTATAGCCGAGGTCGATCGAACCGGCATTCATCGCCTCGAGCAGCGGCGGGCCAGCCGGAAACTCGGTCCACGCGATGTCGAAGCCGCGCGCGACCAGCGGCTTGTCTAGCGTGCGTTGCGCTTTCAGGAGTGTGAGGGGCGAGCCCTTCTGATAGCCGATGCGCAGCGTGCGGCCACCATCCGCACGCGCGACACCGGAGAGCGGCGCGACGAGGGCGGCCACGACTGTGGCGCCTGCAGTGTGGAGAAACGAACGACGAGTGAAGGTCATGAGCGGGGGTTTCCTGGTCAAAATGATTCGTCGATGCAAGCGCGTCACATACGCACGGGGCGCCGCAGTCCGAGGTGCTCGCGCAACGTGCGGCCGCTATATGCAGTGCGAAACAACCCGCGACGCTGCAATTCCGGAACGACAAGTGCACAGAACGCATCGAGGCCGTCCGGCAATTCGGCGGGCATCACGTTGAAGCCATCCGCGGCTTCGCTTTCGAACCACGCCTGCATCAAGTCTGCGACGGTCGCTGCGCTGCCGACCACGGTGATATGTCCGCGCCCTGCCGCGATGCGCAGGTAAAGCTCGCGAATCGTCAGGCGTTCGTCGCCAGCGATTGCGGTAAGCAGCGCCTGGCGACTGCGCTGGCCGCTGTCAGTGACCGGCAAGTCGGGTAGGGGGCCGTCGACGGGATAGCCGGACAGGTCGAAGTTGCCCAGCATACGCGCGAGCATCGCGACGCCCGCGACGGGATCGACGAGGGCTTGCAGCGCGTCGAAGCGTTCGCGCGCCTCGTCGTCGGTACGCGCGACGACGACCGACAGACCCGGCATGATCTTCAGATCGCCCGGCGCGCGGCCCGCAGCAGCAGCCCGCGCCTTCATGTCGCGGTAGAACGCCCGCGCGGCATCCAGCCGCGCGTGTGCAGTGAACACCACGTCGGCCGTCTGCGCGGCGAGGTCGCGCCCCGCATCCGACGCGCCCGCCTGCACGACGACGGGCCATCCCTGCACCGGACGCGGCACGTTGAGCGGCCCCGCCACGGAGAAATGCGGGCCGTGGTGATTGAGCACGCGCAGCGTCGACGCGTCGTAATACGCGCCGCTCGCCTTGTCGCGCACGAAGCTGTCGTCGGCCCAGCTATCCCATAGGCCCGTCACGACCCGATGGAACTCCCGGGCGCGCGCATAGCGCTCGTCGTGACCGACGTGTTCGGCACGGCCGAAATTGCGGGCTTCGGCCGCGTTGTCGGACGTCACGAGATTCCAGCCGGCCCGACCGCCGCTGATGTGGTCGAGCGACGCGAACTTGCGCGCGATGTGATACGGCTCGTTGTAGGTCGTCGTCGCCGTCGCGATCAGGCCGATACGTTCCGTGACCGCAGCGAGCGCGGGCAGCAGCGTCAGCGGATCGAGGCGGTCCGAGCGGGCCGAGCGCGCTGCGCCGTCGCCCACGTTCGCGGCGACGCTGTCCGCGACGAAGACCGCATCGAAGCAAGCACGTTCGGCCGTGTTCGCCAGCGCGGCATAGGCACGAAAATCCGTGCCGGCGTCGGCCTGCACGTCCGGATGCCGCCACGCAGCTGCATGGTGTCCGGTTTCCATCAGAAAGGCCCCGAGGTGCATGAGGCGGGAAGCTGTCGTCATCCGATATCCTGTCGCGAAAGCGGCGCTGCCCCACCGGGCAGCACATCGATTCGTGCTGGCGGCCCCGTTATGGTTAGCGCTAACATTAGCAGGCAGTTTCCCGTGGCGAATTTGTCGCGTCAAATAACGAAATCAGCGGAACATATGTCCGATTCGACTAAAAGCGATGCCCGGTCACGCCGGACATCGGGGCGCTTGACACTACGTGACGTAGCCGAGCATATTGGCGTGTCGCAGATCAGCGTGTCGCGCTATTTCCAGGATCCGATGCGGCTATCCGAGCCGTTGCGCGAACGGATCGCCGGCGCGGTCGCCGAACTCGGCTACGTTCCGAATCTCGTCGCCGGCGGGCTCGCGTCGGCACGCAGTCGTGTCATCGGCATGGTCATTCCGAACATTTCGGGACCGATCTTCGCGAACACGATCCAGAGCTTCAGTGACGAAGTCACCGCGCACGGTTATCAATTGCTGCTCGCGTCGAGCTATTTCTCGACGGATCTCGAGGAGCATGCGGTGCGCGGGCTGCTCGGCTGGTCGCCTGCGGCACTCGTGCTGACTTCGCATTTCCATTCGCTTGGTACCGAGGCGTTGATCGCGCAAACGCAGGTCCCGGTGATCGAGACATGGGATTTCCAGCCGCAGCGCAAGCCATTGCAGATCGGCTTCGTCCATCAGGAGGCGGGAAGCCTCGCGGCGCGCCATTTGATCGAGCGCGGCTACCGACGCATCGCGTTCGTGCCGAACAGTGTCGCGGGCGATACGAGCGCGCTGGAGCGGGGCGATGGCTACGCCGCGGTAATGCGCGAGCATGGCCGGAAACCGATCGTGTTTTCGCCAAAGGAGGTCTCGCCGACGCACGCCGGGCGCGAGGCGCTGCTCGCGCTCGTGTCGGGACGCGCCCCGGTCGATGCGATTGTTTTCGCGAACGACAATCTCGCCTTCGGCGCACTGCTTGCGGCGCCGCGTGCCGGCATCCGCGTGCCGCAGCAATGCGCGATCGTCGGTTTCGGCGACTATCCATTGGCGGATATGCTAACGCCGAGCCTGACTACCGTGCGGCCGCCCGCACGCGAAATGGGCGAACTGGCCGCTGCACGGATTTTCACGCTACTGGGTGACGACCCGCCGTCGATCGCAACGCTGCGTCGCCGGCAGAAACCCCTGGCCTGCGAGGTCGTCGTACGTGAAAGCAGCTAGGCCGTTTTTTTATGCAAGCCGAAGGTTTTCCTCAGGCTCGCATCGACGGGGCCGCCCGGCATGAAGCGCCGCAATTTGCTCAGGAGGGAGGCTTCACCGCTCGGCGTGCGACGCATGCGCCACGCGCCGAGCGCTGCTTCGACAAGCGTGCTGGCCACGCCATCGGGCTCGGGCGCGCCTTTGATCTTTGATGCTGTTGACAACAGCGCGCGACGCAAGCGCACGCTCGCGATCATAGTCGGCGACTTTCACGCTCGCCTGCGGCGCATTGACGTCCAGGTTCGTCCGCGTATAGGACGGTTCGACCAGCGTGACGCGGATGCCGAACTGGCACCTCGTGGTCCAGCGTTTCGGTCAGCCCCTCCACGGCATGCTTGGATGCCGAATAGAGCCCCATGTAGGGAGCCGGCAAGAAGCCGAGCACCGAACTGATATTGACGATCCTTCTGCGGCGCCGTGCCCGCATGTGCGGAAGGACCGCCTGTATCGTGCGCAGGATGCTGAATACATTGGTGGCGAACAGTGTCGTCGATCTCCGCGACCGAGCGTACGGCGGGCCAGCGCCTGCTCGTTTCAGCCAGTGCGTTATCGTAGCTGTCGCCACGGCTGCCAACGGACGATTCGATACCCGCTTGGGCCAAACGTTCGCTATACCGAATGCCGACGTATTGGGCCTCTCCATCGGAGTGGTGTATCAAAGTCCCGTCGTCGCCCGGCTGGCGAGAGTACAACGCCTGCTCAAGTGCATCCAGAGCGAAGTCCGTGGTCATCGATGAACTGGCGCGCCAGCCACCGATGCGACGGGCGAACACGTCAATCACGAATGCCGCGTGCAGCCAGCCCTGCCACGCCAATACATGGCGAGATCCGACACCCACCTTCGATTTGGCCGCTCAGCCTTGAACCGCCGATCGACCCATCGAGCCTGACGCGTTGGCGTAAGCGCCCGGGCGAAGCGGGCGTTGAAGAATTGCTGGCCGAGACGATCGAAGCCGCAGCGCGGGATTCTGATATCGGCACTGGAATTGAATGGTGAAATTGCCCGGTGTCAACCTTCCGGAACACGGCCGGATGAACATCCACAAGTATGCCCTGCTCGCATTTGCGCGGTGCCTCTCGCGCGGTCGATCGCGGATGGCAGGGCGGAACTGCAGCCATCGTCGCGTACCGACGTAACCGCCGTCAGAGGACGCTCATCAGTCAATGGCTGCGGTCACGTTCATCGGCAGACGCCCGGCTCAACCATAACCGCTTAGTGAGTCATTCTGCGCTGATAGTCGTCACAGGTTTCCACTTGGCGCCTTTCACCTGATAGAGCGTCGACGTCGGGTGTTTCAGGTCACCGTACGAATCGAATTCAATCTTCCCCGTGATGCCGTCGTACTGAATAGTTCGCAACGCAGGCATGAATACCTCCGTTTTTGCGGAATTCACCTGTTTCATCGCGTTGATAGCCACCCACGCACAGTCATAGGCGAATGGCGCGTAAGTCAATGTATCCGCACCAAATCTCTTTTTGAATTTTTCCGCAAACGCTTTGCCTTGGGGAAGGGACTCGACAGGCCGTCCATACTCCCACGCCATTGCGCCCTCTGCGGCACTGCCCGCAACTCCGAGGAAGATGCTGTCGGCAATGCCACCACTTCCTACGAACTGCGTCCGCATGCCGAGTTGTCTCATCCGCTTGGTCAGGAGCGCCGCCTGGTTATCAAGGCCGGCAAAGTACAGAAGATCTGCGTTCGCCGCCTTGATGTTAGTGAGCTGCGCGTTGAATTCGACGGCCTTGTCGTTGGTGTATTCCGATGCAACGATATGGCCGCCGGCCGCGATGACTGCTTTCTTGAATTCTTCCACGGCTCCCTGGCCAAATGCCGTGCGGTCGTCCATCACTGCAATGCGCTGCGCCTTGGTGACCGTTACTGCGTACTTTCCTGCATTGCCGGAGTTCTGTGCGTCGGTGGCGATGATACGAAAGACGTTCTTCAGCCCTTGCTTGGTTATGGCTGGGTTCGTGGCAGCCGGGTCTATCAACGGAATGCCCGCCTTGGCAAATATCGGCGAGGAGGGCAACGCAACTCCGGAGTTGTAGTAGCCCACCACGGCGACCACTCCGTCGTCGACGAGTTTCTGGGCTACTTGCACACCAATGCGCGGGTCGCCCTGATCATCGACGGAGTCCAGCTCGAAGCGCACCTCCTGCCCGCCCAGCTTTGTATGCTGAGCATTGGCTTCTTCGATGGCGAGGCGAACACCATTCTCGATGTCCTTTCCGTTGGCAGCTCCGGCGCCGGTCAGCGGGGCTGACACGCCGATCTTCACGACCTGCTGCGCAATCGATTGGCTGCTTGCAAACAACATGGCGACGGCAGTCAGGCCGGTGGCAAAGCATTTTCTAGAGGGGTTAAGCATCACTACACTCCAGGATGTGACAAGAATCGGCGCGAGAGATCAAACACGCCCTGACAAAGCGATTCGACTGGTTACGTTTGGAGCATCCTGCAGCCTGACAGCCTGCCCGAAAGTGCGATGTTCTCGCTCAAAGCAGTGACAGGAGACCTGGCATTGCAGCGTAGCAAGCCAAATTGACCCCTCAAGCTACATTTTCTGCGCACATTCCCATACCTTTGGTAATGCGAGGCGCGTTGTGTAGTGTTCGCAAATTGGAATCCGAAGGGAGGGGACCCGCGACACCATTATTGGCGCGGTTTGCGGCCACAATGACCTGGATAGCTGGGCGTCAAAAGCCTCCGACCCCTGATCGTCGAGGCTGCCTTCCTAGGGAATGTCCTATGGATGCCTTTACGGGCACTGCTCCGCCTGTGCCGACGCGGCGGCGCGCGGCGCCCGCTTGCGCGTCGCGAGCCAGCACAGTACCGAGCCGCCGCACACGCAGAACGCACCGGTCCAGAAGGTTGGCGACAGCGACGCATCCAGCAGCAGCGCGGCGAGGCCGGCCGAGATGACCGGAATGAAGTACGATACGCCGGCGAGGATCGCGACGTTGCCGCGCATGATGCCGATGTTCCACGCCGAATAGCCGAAGCCCATCGCCCCCGATGCGAGCACGAAGCAGGCGAGCGCATTGAAGCTGAACACGATCGTGTGCTTGCCGTCGAGCAGGTATTTGATCCACAGCGACAGCGCGACGAGGATGAAGAACAGCGTGATGCCGTTCTTGCCCTTCGCGATCTTGATCGTGACCGTGCAATAGGCGGCCCAGATCAGCGAGCCGGCGAACGCAAGCCCGTAGCTGAGCGGGTTGTCGACGACATTGGCCACCATGCCGGCCGTGTCGAAACCGTGCTCGCCGCCGAGCACCCAGCCGACGCCGGCCATCGCGAGGATCACGCCCGGCACGATCAGCAGGTTCGCGCGCTGCCGGAGAAAGAGGATCGCGAACACCATCGTGAAGGTCGGCCACAGGTAATTGACCATGCCGACCTCGATCGCCTGGCGCGCGGTGTGCGCGTTGCCGATCGACAGCGACAGGCACCATTCGTATGCGACGAACAGCACGCTGCCCCACAGCAGGTAGCGGCGAGGGAAATCGCCGAGCCGTGGCAGCCCGGTCGTCACGAGCAGCAGCGCCGCCGCCCCCGTGTAGATCATTGCGGCACCGCCGGTTGCACCGAAGCTGTCGCTGACACCGCGAATCAGCCCTACTACCGAACTCCATAAAACGATTGCGACGAATCCGATCAGCGTCGCCCTGTTCCTGCTGTTCATGCCTGTTTCCTGCCAATACCGGGTGAATACGTTGCGCCGGGCCGATTGCCCGGCAGATGCGACAAACCGGCCGCGATCGCGCGTGGCGATCGCGGCCGGCATGCGGGTGCTGCGTGTCGATGAGATTATGCGGCGCGGGTCGGGACGTCGATCCAGATGGTCTTGATCTCGGTGTACTGGTCGTGTGCCCAGATCGACTTGTCGCGGCCGCCGAAGCCGGAAGCCTTGTAGCCGCCGAACGGGGTCGTGATGTCGCCTTCGCCGAAACAGTTTACCGTCACCACGCCGGCCTGTATCGACCGCGACAGGTGAATCGCGTCGTTCAGGTTGCTGGTGTAGACCGATGCCGCGAGGCCGTAGACCGAATCGTTCGCGAGCGCGATCGCCTCGTCGGTGTCCGTGAAGGTCGTGACGGCCAGCACCGGCCCGAACACTTCCTCCTGGAACAACGTGTGGTCACGGCTCACGCCGTCCACCACGGTCGGCTCGACGAAGATGCCGTTTTCGGTCGAGCCGCCGAACACCACGTCGAGCTTGTCCGAGCCGGCCTGGTCGAGGAACGAGCGGACCTTGTCGAAGTGCGCCTTGCTGATCAGCGAGCCGACGCGGTGCGCCGGATCGAGCGGGTCGCCCATCTTCCATTCGCGCATCTGCACGCCGATGCGCTCGAGCAGCGCCGATTTGATGTCGGCGTGCACGATCAGGCGCGACGACGCCGAGCAGTTCTCGCCCATGTTCCAGAACGCGCCGTTCACCACATGCTGCGCGACCGCGTCGAGATCCGCGACGTCGCGCATCACGACCGCCGGGTTCTTGCCGCCGCATTCGAGCACGATCCGCTTCAGGTTCGATTCCGCCGCGTAGTGCAGGAAGCGCCGGCCGGTCGCGGTCGAGCCGGTGAAGCTGACCATCGCGACGTCCGGGTGGCGGCCCAGCGGCTCGCCGACGTCCTTGCCGCCGCCCGGCACCACGTTGAACACGCCGGCCGGCACGCCGGCTTCATGTGCGAGTTCGGCCACACGCAGAGCGGTCAGCGTGGTTTCCGTCGCTGGCTTCACGACGATCGAGCAGCCCGCCGCGAGCGACGGGCCGATCTTCCACGCCAGCATCAGCAGTGGGAAGTTCCACGGCAGCACGAGGCCGACCACGCCGATCGGCTCGCGCACCACCAGCGCGAGCGCGTTCGAGCCGACCGGCGCGGTGTTGTCGTAGATCTTGTCGATCAGCTCGGCGTGCCAACGGATCGTGTGGATCGTCTCCGGCACGTCGATGTTCTGGCATTCGCGGATCGGCTTGCCGCTGTCGAGGCTCTCCATCGTCGCCAGTTCGTGCGCGTGCTGTTCGAGCAGGTCGGCGAACTTCAGCAGGATGTGCTTGCGCTGCGACGGCGGCAGCTGCCGCCAGCGGCCGTCGGCGAAGGCGGCCTTCGCGCGTGCCACCGCATCGTCCACGTCGGTGGCGTCGCACGCGGCGACATGCGCGAGCACCTGATTGGTGGCCGGATTGACCGTCGCGAAGGTCTTGCCGGAGTTGGCGGGGCGGAACGCCCCGTCGACGAAGGCCTGCGTCGGCAGCTTCAGTTCGGCCGCGAGGGCCGCGTATTGCGACGCGCTGAGCAGTTCCGCCATCAGGCCTGGCCTCCGACGACCGCCGCGATCTCGCGCTTCACGTCGGCGACGATCTGCCTGAGGGTCGCCTTGTTCGCTTCGTCGAGCGGCTGCAGCGGCGCGCGCACGCCGCCGCTGCGCAGGCCGGCGAGTTCGCTGCCGTACTTGATCGACTGCACGAACTTGCCCGCATCCTCGAGGAAATCCATCAGCGGCATCATCGCCGACATGATGCGGCGGCCCTTGCGGAAGTCGTTCTCGACCACGCACGCCTGGTGCAGCGCGACGTGTTCCGCCGGCAGGAAGTTCGAGCCCGCGCAGACCCAGCTGCTCGCGCCCCACGCGAAGAATTCGAGCGCCTGGTCGTCCCAGCCGCACGACACGCTGATGTTCGGGAATTCGCGCGCGAGCATGTGCAGCTGGGCGGTGCTGCCCGAGCTTTCCTTGATCGCGACGAAGTTCTTCGACGCGGCGGTAACCGTGCGGAAGAACTCGCGGCCCATCGACACACCCATGCGCGCCGGGTAGTTGTAGAGCATCACCGGCAGGTCGGCGGCGCGGTCCACCGCGATCGCATGCGCGGCGTTTTCCTGCTCGGTCGGCAGCGCGTACGGCGGCGAGCCGACCAGGATAGCATCGGCCTTGATGTCCTTCGCCGACTTCGCGTATTCGATCGAATCCTCGGTGCGGATCGCGCCGGTGCCGATCACGAGCGGCACGCGCGTGCCGATCACCTGCTTCGCGTACGTGCCGAGCTCGATGCGCTCCTGCATCGTGTGCGCATAGTACTCGCCGGTCGAGCCGCCGATGATGATGCCGTGCACGCCGGCGCCGATCAGGTATTCGAGGACCTCGGCGAACGCCGCCTTGTCGATGCCGCCTTCGGCGGTCAGGGGCGTGATGGCCGGCGTGTAGATGCCGTTGAACTGCATGGTGTGCTCCCGCTGGAATGAAAGTAAGCGTTGCGTGGGTAATGCCGACGCCGCGACGGGCGTGGCGTGCGTGAAATGCGTGTCAATGACTGAGCGAGGCGGCTTCCTGCAGCGACAGCGATGCCGTTTCGGGTGCGAGCGCGACCGAGGCCAGCAGGCCGACGAACGACACGGCCGCCGCCGCGTACATCGTGTTGCCGATGCCGATGTTCTGCAGCGCGATCGGGACGAGCCACGTGCCGACCGCCGCGCCGATGCGCGACAGCGACGCGCCCATGCCGACCGCGAACGCGCGGATGTCGGTCGGGAAGATTTCGTTCGGATAGACGAGCTGCAGCACCTGCGCGCCGCCGATCAGCAATGCGTATGCGCCGAACAGCACGAGGATCAGCGGGGCAGAGCCGTTCGAGCAAGCGCCGAGCGCCAGCAGCGCGAGCGCCGACCACAGGAAACTGTGGATCACGAGCGCGCGGCGGCCGAGCGTGTTGATCACGCGCGTGGCGAGCGCGCAGCCGACCACGAACAGCAGCGTGATGGCGACCG
This sequence comes from Burkholderia sp. Bp8998, assembly GCF_003854235.1. Lineage (NCBI taxonomy): Bacteria > Pseudomonadati > Pseudomonadota > Betaproteobacteria > Burkholderiales > Burkholderiaceae > Burkholderia > Burkholderia sp. Bp8998. Next base: position 12,486 of record NZ_QTQF01000046.1, on the reverse strand, counting down.
AACCGTATGCTTCCCAGTCGCCTTCGAGGTGCAGCGCCTGCAGCACGCGCGGCGCGAACGAGTAGACCGCGAACACCGGGATCACCGAGCAGGTCCAGAACAGCACCACGAACAGCATGCGCTTGCCATAGCCCGAGTGCAGCAGCGCGCCGAGCGAGATCTTCCGGTCGACCGGCTCTTCCGGCAGGTTGCGGATCGAGAACGACGGCCCGTACACCTTGCGGATCACCGCGTCGGCTTCCGCCTTGCGGCCCTTGTTGAGCAGCCAGCGCGGCGATTCCGGCGTGCCGATGCGCACCAGGAACAGCGCGACGCCGATCACGGCCGGGCTCGCCAGCACCCAGCGCCACGCGTCGGGGCCGCCTTGCGCGAGCAGGACGTTGCCGACGATGTACGCGAGCGCCGCGCCGAAGAACCAGATGATCGTCAGCAGCGCGAGGCGCGGGCCGCGGTACTTGCGCGGCATGAATTCGGTCAGCAGCGAGCCGGCTACCGGGTACTCGATGCCGACGCCAATGCCGGTGATGAAGCGCAGCACGAACAGCGCCTCGCCCGATTGCACCCAGAACTGCGCGATCGAACAGACGATGAATATCACGGGGCCGAAGAAGTAGGGCCGGCGGCGGCCCATCAGGTCGGTCAGCCAGCCGCCGAGGAAGCCGCCGACGAAGATGCCGAGCAACGCCGACGCGGCGATCATGCCTTCCCAGAAGCTGGTCAGGTGCAGCGCGGCCGAGAACTGCACCATGGCCACGCCGATGATGCTCAGCACGTAGCCGTCCATGAGCCAGCCGCCGCCCGAGCGCACGGTGAGCAGCTGGTGAAATCCGTTGAGGGGTACGTCTTCGATGGATACCGTCGTTTTTGCCATAGTGTATTGTCTCCTTCCTTCCTGATGAATGGGGCGATCTCCGTGGGGCGCGCGGTATCCGTGCGGCGCCCGATCGCTGAATCGTGGATTCGGTGGGTGGTCGTTTGATGCGGCCGGTTCAGCTCTCCAGGCCCGCCTTGCGCTGGCCCCACCAGAGCGTCGCGTTGACGCCGGCCGACAGGAACGGCTCGGGCGGCGTGCGGTTCGGGCCCGACGTCGCCAGCAGGAAATCGGTCAGCGCATTGCGCTTACCGGCCAGCCAGTCGGCGAGCAGCGTTCCCGTCACCGTGCCGCGCGTGATGCCGAGGCCGTTGCAGCAGAGCGCGCCATAGACGTTCGGCGCGAGCTGGCCGAAGAAGCCCTTGTGGTTCTGCGACAGCGCCAGCGAACCGCTCCACGTGTAATCGAACTCGACCTCCGGCAGCATCGGGAAGCGGCGCTCGAACGAGTGCCGGTGGCGCGCGAGCGCGCGTTCGCGATGGCGGTCGTTCGGGCGGCCATTCGGATTGAAGCTGAAGCTGTTGCGGATCAGGATGCGGTTGTCGTGGGTGCGGCGCACCGTGCTGCCGAACGGGTCGGCCGGAATCACGCCCCAGAACGGCTGGCCGCCCAGTCGCGCCTGCTCGGCGCCGGTCAGCGGCCGCGTGAGGCTCGCGTACAGGAACACCGGCAGCATCGTGCGCTGGAGGAAGCCGAAGCGCATGCCGAACGCGTTGTTCGAGAGCACCAGCTTGTCGACGACGATGCGGCCGCCGGCATGCCCGAGCACGATCTTGTCGCCGTATTCGACGTCGGTGATCGGCGTGTGCTCGTGCAGCGTGACGTTCGGCGGCAGGCTGTCGGCCAGGCCCTTCACCAGCGCCGACGGCTGCAGCAGCATCGTGCCGGGCGTGAACAGCCCCTTGCGGTAGAAGCCGGTGCCGATATGCGCGGGCAGATCCTTGCCTTCGATCACTTCGTACGGCTGGCCGAGCTTGTCGAGACCGCGCCGGTACGCGTCGAGCACCGCGACGCCGCGCGGCTCGACCGCCGCCTGGTACTTGCCAGACGCGCGCAGGTGGCAATCGATCCCGTGTTCGTCGACCAGCGCGCGCAGGATCGACTGGCCGAGCAGGTTCAGTTGCAGGGTCGTCTTCGCCGTATCGATGTCGCCGATGTAGTCGTCCGCGCCGATGTCGTGCGGCAGGTCGATCGCGAAGCCCGCATTGCGCCCCGACGTGCCGAAGCCGACTTCCTGCGCGTCGACCAGCACGACTTCGTCGTCCGGGAAGTTCAGCGCGAGCTGGCGCGCCGCGGCGAGCCCGGTGAAGCCGGCGCCGATCACGCCCCAGCGTGCCTTCGTGGTGCCGGTGTGGCACGGCCGCGTCACGCGCGGCGGGCTGGTGTGGTACCAGCCGCACGCCTCGTCGTCGGCGGGCAGTGCGCTGACCCGGACCTTGCGCGCATCGCGTTGAGGCTGTGCAACCGCTTCTACCGTCGGCGAAGTAACCCTAAGCATTCCTGAATCCAGTGTCTCGTTGATTGAAATGACGCGTGCGAGGGCGTCCGTGTCCTTGTTGGCGATGTCAGCCCCTGGCCGTGCCGGGGATCGGGTCGATGGCGTCGGGCCGTCGGCGGCGGTGTCCTGGTGCGCGATCCGCCTGTCCGGAAAGAATAATTTTGCCGTGCGTCTAATAAACTATACTTAGTAGACAAACTATAGTCTAACAATCGGATCGCGGGAATCGAGGGTTAACCCTCGACGCGTCTGGGCGCTCGGCTGGCGATGGGAGACGGAGAAGAAGCGAACCGGCGGCGCGAGGCATTGCATGCGGTCGCGGCGAGTGCTTCGTAACGGGAAAGAGGCGGCGGCGCACGCATCGCGTGCGGGCCGTCGGGACAGGGGACAGCGCTAGCCATGGCCCGGGGCGGGGCCGTATAGTACGCGCTTCAAAGTGATGAGGGCGTTATGAAAGGAACGGGTGGGGAGTCGGCACCGGCGGACATGGCACAAACGGTCGATCGCAAGTCGGCCCTGGGCGAGGCATTGCGGCGCCGGATCGTGAACATGGAGCTGGCGCCGGGCGCGCTGATCGACGAGGCGGCGCTGGCCGACGAGTTCGGCATGTCGCGGCCGCCGATTCGCGAGCTGATCCGGCAGATGGCCGCGGAAGGCTATATCGAGCTGGAGACGAATCGGGCGCCGCGCGTCACGTCGATGAATTTCCAGTCGCTGCGCAGCTTCTTCATTGCCGCGCCGGTGATCTATATCGCGACCACCCAGCTGGCGGCGCTGAACGCGACGCCCGACGACATCGCGCGGCTGCGGACGATCCAGGCGCATTTTCGCGCCGCGATCGAAAGCGGCAACGTCGCGAACCGCGTGTTCTACAACGACGAATTCCATCTCGAGATCGGCCGGATCGCGCAGAACGATTACCTGATGCCGAGCCTGCGCCGCCTGCTAATCGATCACGCGCGGCTCGGGAAGATGTTCTACCGCTATCCGACGACGGACACGATGCAGCACACGCTCGAAAGTGCCGTCGTCCAGCACGACCAGATCATCGATGCGCTCGAGCGGCAGGACGCCGACGCGGCGGGGCAACTGGTCCGCGACCACTTCGAGCTGTCGCGCCGCCGGATGACCGAGTACGCCGCGCCGCAGGGAATGGCGGTTGCCGTGAACCTCGGCGATCCGGTGTTGGCGCAAGACAAGAGATAGCGCAAGAGGGGCCATGGTGTCATGGTCGCCAATTAGCTGGCGGACCGGCAATCATCTGCGCTGCGAGCCGGCAGGCGACTTTGCAACGGAGGCCCGCTGGATTCACCGTACGACGCATCGCATCTTGTATTGGCGGCATTCCCCATTATCGCTTCCGATAATGGCGGCGCGGCGGGCGTTCTATCGAGAGTGGCGTCATCGCGACGCCGCTCCGGCGCCGCCGTTGCCAGCCGTCAGTCTGACTCGCAAGCTGCAATATTCAGATAATTGAAAGGTTTGCGATGAGACGACCCGCGGGCAGCCGGTGGGGCTGCAGACGACGGGTTCGTCGACGCAGCGTCCGACCTCCGTTTTGAGAGTGAAAGCCATGTCGAAGAAGCAGCTATTTGCAGACAGACTCCTCGCGCAGATGCCGTCGCTGCGCGCGCTGCGGTGTTTCGTGACGGCGGCTCGCTACGAGAGCTTCACTCAGGCAGCCGAGGTGCTGTGCGTGACGCAGGCCGCGATCAGCCGGCAGATCAAGGAACTCGAGGATTCGCTCGACGTCGCGCTGTTCGAACGGACCGGCCGGCATATCGCGCTGACGGACGCGGGGCGGATTCTCTACAACGCGTCGTATCTGTCGATCATGAACATCGCCGAGGCGGCGGAGGCGGTGCGCCGCACCGACCGGCACGCGCTGATGGTCTGCGTGTCGCACACGTTCTCCGCGCTGTGGCTGTCATCGCGGTTGCCGGCGTTTCGCGAGCAGTTTCCGGATATCCGGCTTCACGTGATCGTCACCGAGCATTTCATGGAACTCGACGGGCTCATCGAGCCCGACGTGATCATTACGAAGAATCCGCCGCGCGAGCCCGAGTTCGAAGTCGAGCCCCTGTTTCACGACATCGTGTATCCGGTGTGCAGCCCGTCGTTTCACGAGCGGCATTTTCATGGCCGGTCGCTGAAGCCGCTGGACCTGCTGTCGCGCCCGACGCTGAACCTGTCGATGCTGGGTCGCGCGCAGGTCTGCGAGCACGTTGACTGGCGCGTGTGGCGCAACTGGTTCCAGCAGAGCGACGGCACCGATACTCTCACCGAGAACAAGTATCTGGAAAGCAACGACTATCGGTTGCTCGTCGCGCAGGCCGAGGCCGGCGAGGGCACGCTGCTGGGCTGGCACCACCTCGTGCACCGGCAGATCGAGGAGGGCGTGCTGGTGCGGCCGGTTCAAGATGTCCTAGTGTTTCGTGATCGCCATCATTACCTGATCACGCACCGGAATGCGCAGCCGCGCCCGGAGTACCGGCTGTTCCGTCAGTGGCTGCGCGACGAGGTCGGTATCATGATGCGCGGCTGGCTCGATGCCGGCGTCGAAATCGGTCGATAACACGGCGCCCCCCGTCAATGAGACCTGCGTCGACCTGCCCAAATGCTATCGTCGACTGACCCCGTCCGTGATCGCGTTCGTTGAATTCGACGCGGTCGCGCGGCTCGGAAGCCGTTGGCGTTCGAAGTTTCTGCGATTTCAGTTAGGGGTTCGTGGGCGACGTAATGAGGAAAGTCGCTCGTGACGAGAGCATGGCGCGCATGTAACCGATGAACGTCAAATTGGATGCGTGCGCAACGGTTACCGGGTTGCTTAAAGCCAGTCCGTTTCGAACGGGAACGTCGACAACGGCACACACCCGGTTTCAGTGAGCAGCACCTGCTGCTCGAGCTTGACGCCTTCGTCGCCGCCTTCCGCGCCGATATAGCTTTCGATGCACAACGTCATCCCGCTCTTGAACGTGCCGTCGTAGCCGGCGCTGTCCCAATCCATGTAGTACGCGACGGACGGATACTCGTCCACCATGCCGATCCCGTGCGCTAGGCAGCTGTAGCGATTCTTCTGATACGGTTGCGGCATTTTCCAGCTACGCTCGGCGAACTCGCTGAACGCCATGCCCGGGCGCAGCAGATCCATGTTGGTCACCAACTGCGCGTACGCGGCGGCATAGAGCCGGCGCTGGGCGTCGGTCGGGCGAGCGTGGCCGACCGTCCAGGTTCGGGAGATATCCGCGCAATAGCCGAACGGGCCGACCAGATCGGTATCGAACGCGATCAGCTCACCCTGCTTCATGGTCCGCGCGCTGCATTCCTGCATCCATGGATTGGTGCGCGGCCCCGACGCGAGCAGTCGCGTCTCGATCCATTCCCCGCCAAGCCGGATATTCTCGTAGTGCAGGTGGGCCCAGAGATCCTGTTCGCTGATTCCCGGCGTCAACACGTTGTGCATGCGCCGGATGCCTTGCTCGCACACGTCGACGGCGGTCTTGATCAATTGCAGTTCGTCCGCGGATTTCACGGCGCGCGCGTGTTCCATCAACGCTTGTCCGTCCGCCACGCGGACGCCTTCTTCCTGAAGCGCATAAACGCCTTCAGGGTCGAGCCTGTCGACTGCGATACGCATCTCCGACGGCGTGTGCTGACGCAGCAGGTCGGCGACTTCGCGCGCCCATTGCCGGGCCTTGCGCGTCGATTCCGGGCCCGCGCTGAAGTAGTTCCAGCAGGTGGCACTGCGCAGCTCGACGTCGATTGTGCTGTCGTTCCACACGTGATCGCAGTTGTGGAACTCGAAACCGATGACCGGCCCGTGTGCAAACACGATCACGTAGCGCGTCGGGTTGCGCCCGGTCCAGATCTGCATGTTGGACGTATCCGTCGCATAGCGGATGTTGACCGGGTCGTAAAGAACGATGGCCGGGCAATTCCGCCGAACGAGCTCGTTCCGAACCCGCTCGATGCGGTACGCGCGCACGCGCTCAATCAGATCGTCCGGAACGCCGGCGATACAGTTCGTTTGCATCGTTGTTGCCACATGAAGCGTGCTGACCGCTGACATTGCTCCTCCAGTTCGTCGTTATGGATCCCTCCGGACTCGTGGCAGCGCCGCGTTTGCCACTCCGGGCGCCAGCGGGGTCCTTTGAGGTCAGTATCGAAACGCCGAAAAGACCGGTCAACGCACAATATTTTCACGATCGCATTACATTAAGTCATGCGAAGGACGATGCTTGACGATGGCCGCGATGTCGTCGCGTTCGACAGGAGGAGGGAGAATCAGGCGGCATCATGCCGATGCCGTTCGAATCGGGATGGGCGACAGCGATCGTCGCCTGCGCGGCGCGTCACCGGACCGGAAGTTCCTCGCGCAACCAGTCGATCAACTGCGTGACCGCGGGCGTCAACGAACGGCCGTGAGGCACGATGACGAAATAGGCATCGCTCGTCTTGCACGATCCGACCGGCATCCGGACCAGTTCGCCGGTCGCCAGGAGGTCGTGCACGAGCCGGCTCCAGCCAAGCGCGACACCCTGCCCGTATCGGGCGGCCTGTACCGCATCCGTGTAGAGGCTGCAGCGCAGCGCGTAGTCTAGCTTGGCCGGGCGGTGACCGACCGAGCGGAACCACGCTTCCCAGCCCATCCAGCCTTCGGACGTCGAGTCGGATTCGATCAGCGGAAGCGCGCCGAGCGCCTCGACGGATTCCGGCATGCCGTTTTCCTTGAGGAAGGCCGGCGAGCAGACCGGGAACACTTCCTCGTCGAACAGCGGGATCGAGGTTCCGTCCGCCCACTTCCCGTCTCCATAGCGCACCGCGACGTCGACTTCCACATGACGAAGGTCCGCGGTAAACATCTGGGTCGTCAGCCGCAGCTTCAGTGGCGGGTTCAGGTGCTTGAGCTTGGGCAGCCTCGGCAGCAGGCGGAACTGCGCGAACGATGCGGTCGACGCGAGCACGAGCTCCTGCTGGTCGGCGCCCGTCGACAGACGGTCGAATGCGCCGGCGATTCGCTGCATCGATTCGGCGACGGGGAGATAGAGCATTTCGCCTTCGTTCGTCAGCGAGATCGAACGGTGCAGACGATGGAAGAGGCGCACGTCGAGCGTTTCCTCGAGGAAACGCACTTGCCGGCTGACCGCCGCCTGGGTCACGCCGAGTTCGGCCGCCGCGTGGGTGAAGCTGCCGAGGCGGGCGACCGCTTCGAATTCGACCAGTGCAGTCAGCGACGGCACGATCCGCCGGTATCCTTTTGTTCCTTTCGTCATTTGAGTCTGTTTTTCGTGCGGCCGGGGCGAATCGTGTGTCTCCAAATTGTACCGGTCAAGTCGCCGATGTTGCGATGCGGGCTCGTACCGACTCGCGCGTTTCCAACGCGCGGATTCGGGTTAACCAAGGGGCCGGCGGCGTGCGCGTTCTTGCATAACATAAAGTAATGCGACCGAGAAAATATAGCGCGTTGACGCGTGAAATTGCCCCTCCAATACTTCGCTCAAAGTTTGAAAAAAGCATAGCGAAAATCAACCCCATTGGAGGTGTACGATGTCCGCCGTTCCGCTCAAGACCCACCGTGAACTGCTCGACAGCCGCAAACCCGGGCACGGGCTGCCGGCCGGGCTTCTCGGCCGGCAGGATGTGTTCGAGACGGACGTCGAAGTGTTCTTCGAGAAGCTCTGGATCTTCGTCGCGGTGACGGCCGACGTGCCGGAGCCGGGCGACGTCTACGCGGTCGATATCGGCAAGTCGTCCATCCTGGTCGTGCGCGACGACGACGAGAACATCCGCGCGTACCGCAACGTATGCCGCCACCGCGGCGCGCGCCTGATGAAGAGCGCGACGAAGGCCACCGTCGGCATGCTGGTTTGCCCGTATCACCAGTGGACGTACGACCTAGACGGCAGCCTGAAGCACGCGACGCACATGGGCAGGGATTTCGACACGAAGTGCCGCAGCCTAATCCCGGTGCACGTAAAGGTGGTCGGCGCGCACGTGTTCGTCTGCCTTGCTGACGAAGCGCCGGAGGATTTCTCGAAGCTCGAGACGGTGATGGCGCCGCGATTCACGCCGCACGACATGCCGCGCACGAAGATCGCGCACGAGATGACCATCGTCGAGAACGGTAACTGGAAGCTCGTGGTGGAGAACAACCGCGAGTGCTATCACTGCGGCGGTACGCACCCGGAGCTTACGCAATCGTTCCTTGCGCACGACTTCGGCTTTTGCCCGGATGGCCAGAGCGAGGAATCGCTACGCGACTACGACGCGTATCTCGCCCACAATACCGCGCGCAAGAAGGAGTGGGAAGACGACGGCTATATCTGCGAGGCATTCGAATCGGTCGACGAGAGCGTCCAGACGAATTTCCGCACGCAGCGGCTCGTCATCGCCGGCGCCTGCGAATCGCAGACGATGGATACCAGGGTCGCGTGTACGAAGCTGCTCGGCGATCTGCCGCGCCGCGATCTCGGCGACGTGCATATGTGGACCCATCACTCGTGGACGCACGTGATGAGCGACCACGCGGTCGTCGCATACATCCTGCCGATCGCGCCGGACAAGACGGTCGTGCGCACGGTGTGGCTCGTGCATGCGGATGCGGTCGAAGGCGTCGACTACGACGTCAAGACGCTGACCGAAGTGTGGGACGCCACGACCCGGCAGGACGCCGACCTCGTCGGGATCACGCATAGCGGCACGCAGGACCCCGCCTATGTCCCGGGCCCGTATTCGACGTATACCGAAGGCGCGCTCGAACAGTTCGCACGTTGGTACGACGCGCGCCTGAAAGCTCACGGCATCTGAGTACCGTCATGACTGTCAGAGAGAACTTTTGCGTGGCCGATCGGGCCGCCGCGGCGACCGACCGTTTCGCGGACCCCGCTACTTGGGAACGCGCGGACGTCCAGTGGAACAGCAGCGAACAAAAGACGCTGGTGTGCTGCCGGGTGCGGGGCGAGACGCACGACGTCCGCACCTTTGTGTTCAGCGCGAAAGACGGGCGGCCATTCAGCTTCGAGCCCGGCCAGTTCATCACAGTGTCGGCCGACGTGGAAGGCGTGCCGGTCAGCCGCTGCTATACGGTCTCGTCGCCGCCGACGCGGCCATACACGTTGACGATCACGGTCAAGCGCACGCCCGGCGGGATCATGTCGAACTGGCTGCACGACACCATGCGGCCCGGGGGCGAGCTGAATGCATTCGGCCCGTCCGGCATTTTCACGCCGGCCTCGGGGCCAGCCGCGAAGGTGCTTTACCTGTCCGCCGGCTCGGGCGTTACGCCGCTGATGTCGATGACGAGAGCGGCGATCGACCTCGGACTGAATCGCGACATCGTCTTCGTGCACAGCGCGAGAACGCCCGCCGACATCGTCTTCCGCGATGAGCTCGAGCGGTTGAGCGCGGAAGCCGACCGCCTCAAGGTGATCCACATCTGCGAGGTGCTAGGATCCGAGCCGGACTGGCGCGGACCGACCGGCCGGCTCAGCCTCGAGCTCCTGCAACAGCACGTTCCGGACTATCGCGACCGCGAAGTCTTCACGTGCGGCCCGTCGGGCTACATGAACGCCGCGAAGGCACTGCTCGCGCAAGGCGGTCATGATCCCGCCCGCTATCACCAGGAGAGCTTCAATTTCGCCGAAACGGTCGAACCTGCCGCGGACGCGGTCGACGCGCCGCAACAGGGGGCCGAGGCGGGTGTCCGTACGTATACGGTTCGCCTCGCTAAGTCGGGCAAGACCTTTCCGATGAGTGGCGCGGAGACGGTGCTGTCGGCCGCGCGCAAGGCGGGCGTCGCGCTGCCGTCGTCGTGCAGCCAGGGCATTTGCGGAACATGCAAGACCGTGGTGCTCGACGGCACGGTTGACATGCAGCACAACGGCGGTATCCGTCAGCGGGAAATCGACAAGGGGCTGCGCCTGATGTGCTGCAGCCGTCCCACGTCGGATCTCGTGCTCGATCTGTAGCGGCCGTCGTCCCGACGCGCGCCGTTCCCGATCCGGGCCGGTGCGCGTCGCCCGACACCAGTCGACCCCGTCGTCCTTCCGGCGTTGCCACCGTGCCTGATACCCCGGCTTTCCTCACTTCACGCCCGCGCCATTTCGGCTTTCTCACGCTGCCGTCGTATTCGATGATCGCGTTCTCGCATGCGATCGAAGCCCTTCGCGTGGCGAATTACGTGGACCGTACCGAACACTATCGCTGGACGGTGTTCTCCATCGACGGCCACCCAGTCGAAGCCAGCAACGGCATCGCGATGCGGCCCACGCAGGCGCTCGACGTGCCTGCTCCGCTGCCCGACGTGATGATCGTGTGCGGCGGCACGCGCATCCGCGAGATAGTCGATGCGCGCACGCGGCACGCGTTGAATGCGCTCGCGGAGCGCCGGATCGTGATGGGCGCGCTGTGCAGCGGCGCATGCGCGCTGCTGACCGCAGGACTGCTCGACCGGTACCGGGCGGGAGAACGATGGGACTGGTCTGTACTACTCCAGGGCGCGCTACTATCATCCGCGATTCAGTCGATTCGTAGCCGAGGATCCGATCGGGTTAGCGGGTGGGAGCAATCTTTACGCCTATGTTGGTGGCGATCCAATCAATCTCATTGACCCAACAGGCGAATTTGGCATCCCTGGTGCAATTGCTGGCGGAATTATCGGGGGCATCAGCGGTGGCTTGGGAGCGGCAGCTACGGGCGGGATCGTCTGGCGTGGCGCGTTGTTGGGCGCTGTTACAGGCGTGGTTGTCGGCGGTACTGGCGCATGGATTGGTGCGTCTCTGCCAGGACAGATGGCGCTGCGCGCGGCTGCAGGGGGTATCTCGAACCTACTTGGGCAAATGCAAGGCATCGGTGATCCCTGCTTTAAGGGCTTGAATGGTGCTGCAGTTGCAGGTTCGATGATCGGTGGAGCGCTTGGTGGCGTGTTGGCTCCGGGTGCCTGGGGCACTAGCTTCTCAGGTTCAATTGCCAGCCAGGTTGGTCAGCGCGCCCTTGCTGGCCTACCTGGCGCTGGCGTCTCTGGAACGGCGGGGCTAGTGGGGAATCAACTGGGCAAGTGAACAATGCGAAGGGAGGCTACAAATGCGACCTGAGTACCGCTCAAACATCTACGCATTCATGGGTCTAGCATCCATCTTGCTGGGTAGCTACGCATTGGAGCGAGCTACCGCTTACTTTGGTATGACCGGTGACTCAGTTGGAGGCGCCGCGTTTGGGTTCGCGGGATTTGGTCTATTGGTTGTTGCCGTTGCTCACTTCTACATGGCTGCTGGATACAGATTTGGCTCCCTTGAAGCAGTCGAAGGAAGTCTGGACAGTGCGACCTTGCGAACAAAGTCGGGCGTGGTTGCTAAGGCCGTTAGAATTCGCATTCTGCGAAAGCCAGATGCAAGTGACCCGAATTCGACGCCAAGCAATCGCTATGTTTTCTTCATTAGCGATTGGAGGCCGTGGGTTTGCCCGAAATCTATGTTTTTGAAGGATTGAGCTTACGGCCACCAACACAAACAACAACAACAAACAACTTTGATAGATACAATTATGTCAATTCAGCTGCGTTGTACACTCGCGAAATAATTAGAGTTCGATCGTGATCCCCGTCGAGGAAAATCACCACCACCTCGTCGGTGATCCGAGCGATATTGACCATGCCAAGCCCAAGACTGCAGCCGGAGTCTGCAGTCTTGGTTCCTTCGCCCACGTCGCAAAAACAAAGAGGAACGCTAAGCGTCCCTCTTTAATTTGTCGCCCGGCGCTGACGTCAGCTGCTATCGGTCAGCCTCTTCACAGCATCCTTCCGCCGGTTCACGACCCGCTCAACCTGATCCAACGGATCCAGCGTCTGCTTTAGAATTTGGGCGCCGGTGCTCAGCGAAGATATCCGGCGCTTCGGAACCGGACTGCTCGACCCGGAGCACGCCCTCCATAGGCAGGATTGCCGGGGCCGGGGCCGCGGTCACGTAATGTGTGCGAGGCTGAGGAGCCGATTGCGCCCCCCTCGCGACCAGCCGCGGCAGCCTCAAATTGCCGACACGCGGGGTCTGCCGACCAGGAACCACGTATGGAGCTCGCCGATGCCTTTCGCCGCGATCGTGCCGCGCGCCTCGACGACGAACGC
>NZ_QTQF01000045.1:0-62983 GCF_003854235.1 Burkholderia sp. Bp8998 | reverse complement strand
GTTCCAACAAGGCTGATCTGTTTCATGCCGCTACTGTCTCACATGCCGCCGTCACGCGAAGGTTTTGCAGACATTCCCTAGGCGGGGAGCGTGGCCTGGATTTCGACCACATCATTAATTCCGCCTCTCGGCAGATCGCCATCTGCCCCGATTGCCGCCAAACCCGATAACACCAAGGGCCGCAACTGCGGCCCTTGGTGTTAGTTACTGGACTTGATGCGAAACGCCTCCTTCAGTGTTACTTCATCGTCCCAATCCCCATCTTCGAAGCATCTAACAACCCTGCTGCTCAATGCTCCTTGCACTAAATTGTACAAATTAGGCGATCTAAAATTAACTTCCAACCATAGCGCTCGATCACTCTCTTTGGTCAACCTAGCATCATATTCAGCCAACGTCTGTAGGTCCCTGTCCTTCAGGCAGACTTCCTGAGCTTGCGCTTTGACACAGGCGTCACTCGACTTCAGTGAATCGATGACAAGCTGCGCTGAAGCAGCGTCGTCAAACACCAATCTATATTCGTAGCTCATGATCCGTGCGGCCTCCCGCGAACGGCTGGCAGATCAGCAGGGTTACGGATACCAATGTGCGTTTCATTTGGATCTAGTGATACAAGTCCACGATCATTAAGTTGATTCCCAGCGGGATCTTCCTTGTGGACATGCGCGTTATTTCCCGATCTATAAGGACAAGGGCACTTGTTTCCGTATTTATGAACCCGGACCTCTGATCCGTCCGCATGCTTCCAAGTCTCGTTCACGCCATTGTCTTTCGTTTTGGCAAAGCCCGCATCATTCAGCACCGATCCTACACGTGGCGCACTTCGTCCTTTCACCCGAGGTAGATCGGATGCCGCAGAAAGCCCCAACGGATCAACCCACTGCACTGGATTCGGCGCGTATTGATAGGCATTCAGACCGCCAGCCAACCCAATCGGGTCCTTGCTGATGAATCTCCCACATTGCGGATCGTAATACCGATGCCGGTTGTAATGCAGCCCCGTCTCACGATCCCAATACTGCCCCGCAAACCGCAGAGGATTCGCGATCCCCGCCTTGCGCGCCGCCTCACCGATCACCTCCCGCGCTTCACCCCACGCCTGGTAACGCGCCGACCACGCCAGTTCACCCGCCTCGTCCGTCAACTCCTGCGGCGTGCCGATCTGATCACAATGGTAGTACGCCAGCGACGTGCGATCCGGTGCTTCGTTCTCCCCATCCCCCAGCACGGCCGGCCCCGTCACCCGCAACAGCGGCGCGAAGCTCCCCGGTTCGTACACATAATGCGTCGTCTCGCGTTTGTCCCACGACGTCTCGTACGCCAGCGTATCGCCGTCCCACCCGTACAACGTCAACCCGTAGCCGTGCTCCTGCTTCAGCCGGCGCCGCTCCGCATCCCGCCAGCCGCTGCCCGCGTTCATCAGATGCGGCACCTGTGGCTCCGTCAGCTTCGCGATGCGCCGGCCCAGCGCGTCGTACACATACTGCGCCTCCATGTGCCGGTTCTCCGCCGTCGCCATCCGGCCCAGGCTGTTCCACCCGAACACCGTGCGCTCGCCATTGCGCGTGCGCGCCGTCAGGTTCCCTTGCTTGTCGTACGTGTAGTGCGTGCCGGCATAGTCCTTCAGCAAATTGTCGAGCAGCGGCGCCGCCGGCTTCCCGCCGAGCGCGCCAATCCCGTGCGCGTCTCGCTCCGTCGCCTCCACGATATTGCTTGCCGGATCGAACGCGAACGTCTCAACGCCCAGCGACGACTGCGCACGCGTGAGCCGGCCGACTGGATCGTACGTGTACTGAATCTCGCCGCGCCGCATATCCGCAATCTGCGTCAGTTGACTCGCCGCGTCGTACTGGTAGCGGCGCTCCGCCACCTTGCCGCCCGTGCCCTGCAGCGTCTGCCGCGCAAGCCGGCCCGCTTCGTCGTACTGCGTCGCCTGCTTCAGCCCGTTGCCCAGTTCGCGCAGCGTCTCGCGGTGCGCGTCGTCCCGCTCGAAGTTCGCGATGCTCCTGCCGTCGAGCACGAGTCCGTGCACGTGCCCCGATCCATACGTCAGCCAGTCGAGCCGGCGGCCATCCGGACGCGTGGTGGCAATCCGCGCGCCTACCTCGTCGTACTCGTGCCGCCATACGAACTCGTAGCGTTCGCGCTCGACCGCCAGGCTCAGCGCTTCGCACTCAAGGTCGCCGACCGGGTCGTAAAAGCGTCGAACGGTCGACTGGCCATTCTTCGCCTGCAGCAGTCTGCCGAGCCCGTCGTACTGGAACGACTCGCGCTCGACCTTCACCTCGCCCTGCGGCTTCAGGAACACCTGCCCCCTGTCGGTAAACTGCGCCGGCCAGCCCTGACGTTGTGCAAGCCGCCCCATCGGGTCGTATTCGAACGCCTGCATGACGTCGCCATACAGGCGATTCGTCACGACTCCGCTGCCTGCATGACGGAAATACTGCGTCACGCGTTCGTCAAAGTCCGTTTCGCTGACACGACGCCCGACGTTGTCGTAGTCGAACCGGTACTCGCGTCCATTCTCGTTGCGCAGCAGTGCGATCCGTCCCTGCCGATCCCAGCCGTACTCCAGTGCATCGCCGTTGGCATTGATCCGCCGCGCCAGCAGGCCGGCGCGCGTGTAGCTGTAGCGCGTTGACCGGTTCAGCGCATCGATATGGGTCAGCAGCCGGCCCTCGGCATCGCGCTCGAACGTCTCGCGACCGCCGTCCGGATGCCCGATCCACGCAAGATGACCGGCCTCGTAGCCATACCGCGTCGCCTCGCCCGCCGGGCTCTGCTGCTGGATGAGCCGTCCGCGCGCGTCGTATTTCCACGTCGCGGTCTTGCCCGAGCAGTCCGTGTAGCTTTCGATCTGCCCGTCGTCGCGCCACGCAATTCGCCTTGTCCCGCCCTTCGGGTCCGTGATCGCGATCGGCAAGCCTGCGCGGTCGTACTCGTATTTCGTCACCCGCCCGAGCGGATCGGTCGCCTCCGTCACACGCCCCTTGCTGTCGTAGTACCGCTGCCAGCGATGACCTTCCGGGTCCTGCAAGCCGATCATGTCGCCGCCGCGGTCGTAGACGTAATACGCAGTGCGTCCGTCCTGCCGTATATGCGACGTCAAATGCCCTGCGTCGTCCCACGTGAACGATTCCTCGGTGCCGTCCGCGAACACGTGACGCGTCACGTGCTTGGCGGCGTCGCGAAAGAACCATTCTTCGGTCTGGTCCGGATACACGATCCGGTACACGTAGCCATCGATGTCGTAGTACTGCTGCGTCGTATGGCCCATCGCATCCGTGACGAAGGTCAATCGCAACCGGTCGTGCCACGTCAGCCGCGTATCGAATGTGCCGTCGTCCGCCCATTCGCGCACCGCCTTCGCGTCCAGGTGCGTGCCGTCCCATTCGAGGTTCATCCCGCGCCCGGTCCGGTCGGTGTAGCGCGTGACAAGGTGGTTCGAATAGGTATAGCTCCACGACGCGTCGTTCTCGTCAGCTGCTTCCACCAGATCGCCGGCTTCGTCGTAGCAATAGCGTGCAAGCGTGCGGATCACCGCCCCCGCATCGTCGACCCGCGTGACGCGCGTGATGCGACCGGCCGCATCGTGCGTCACTGTCACTGTGGTTCCAGCCGCGTCGATCGTTGCGAGAAGGCCGTTCGCCCACGTCAGCGCCACCGCATTGCCGGAGCGATCCTGGATCTTCGCGAGAACGAAGCGGGTGCCGCATCGCTCGTAGGTCTCGATCAACGTTTCGTCGCGCACGACCCGGAGCCGATCGACCGACTCGCGCGTGATCGTGCACGACTCGACCGGGTCGTGATGCGGCTGGCCCGAGGCCAGCGCCGGATATTCGATGCTGCGCCCCGACGCATCGTGATAGACGAACGCGTCGCCGTGCGTCTCGAACGTGACGTGATACGGCGATGTCCAGCGCGGACCGAGCGGCCCCTGCTCGTCATGGGCCCCGAAGTTCGAGCGATAGGTGCGCATCCATTCGATCGGCACGACGCCCGGCAGCACGAAATCGGTGTGCGTGAACGATTCGTCCCCGAGCGCCAGCCCGATCGCACCCCCCACCCGCGCAGGTGGCTGGCCGGTCTCGCATCTGCAGCCCGGACCGGGCTTGCGCGCGTTTGCCTCGCCGGAGATGCTCGTGATCTGTTGCCCGCCTTCCTTGCGCTTCGCCTGATTCGACCGGTGGCTGTCGATCGTCGCGAAGGCATGGCGCTTCACCTGAATCGCGCGAATCAGGATATTGAGCAGGTACATCACCGTGCCGACGTCTTCGCCGGACAAGCCGTGAATTCGACGCTTGACCTCCGGAATGCTCGTGCGGATATCGGCGGCCAGCCCGCGAATCGCCGCCCTGGCTTGCGCCGGCGTCAGCGATACGAGCACGTTCGCTTCGGCGTTCATGCCGGCCTTGTACACGTCCCACACCGCGCCAAACAGGTCGTCCAGTGTTTCGGTCGGGTCGTGCAGCAGCGCGCTGGCCGACACGCGCGCCACCTTCTGCCGGGCAGAGGCCAGATTCTCGCTGGGATCGGTCAAGCGTCCCGACGCCAACGCATCGAGCCCGTTCGCCAACTGTGTCAGGCGCTTCTCGGCCTCCTTGCCCGCTTCGTTCAGTAGTTCAGTGAGCCGGTTCTTCGCCTCCACGACGAACGGCTCGAGATCCCCCATCAACGTCGCCGTGAAGTGTCCCGCGATGACCGTCACCGATGCCGTGGCCAGATCCTTCGTGCCCTGCCTGACCTTCTGCCGCACCAGCGCCAACGTCGGGCGCAATGACATGCGCGCGGCGGCCGTCGCGGGCGGGATCGGCATCACGCCGATCAGATTGATCGCCAGATTCGCCCAGTCCAGCATTCGCTCGATTTCCTCGGCCTTCGAGCGGGGTTGGATGCTGCGATTCCGGATCAGCTTCGAGATGTCGCCACATACGTCGACGGCCGCGATGATATTGCCCAGCACCGGCAGCGCGCCCGACACTTCCTTGATGCGGCCAAGGGTCACGTATCCGCCGCTGACCGACTGCAGCCAGCTGTCGAAGCCTGCCGCGCCAGCCTCGAGATCCGCGACGTGAACGCGGTCGAGCGGCACGATCGCCATATCGACGGAAGGAAGGGGTTGCGATGGATTGGCCATGTCGTTCTTGGTGTTGTGCTTCGTGTTCGGAAACCGGCAGGCACGCGCGGCTACGGCGGCTCGGATCAGGCCATGCCTTCGGGCTGCCACCGGGGTGGCTTGAGATAGCCGGACATGGCCCACGAGTCATGCGGATCACGTTCGTACGTCACCTGGGCCGCCCCCGGGGCCAAACCACTCACCAGCGCTCGGCCCGCCGCATCGAGCGTGCCGCTGTGCCTGGCACCCTGGCTATCGATGACCGTGAAGGTGCTTTTCTCGACCGGCGAATCCGTCACGTAATGACGCAACACTTCGAGCTGGCCCGGCCCGGACTTCGGGAAGGGCGGGAAGCCCCCGCCTTTCCCCTGCGGTCCGTCCGTCTGATGGCTGCCCGCATGGATCGTGTGCTCGCCTGCCGTGTGCACCGTGTAGCCCTGGTCGCTGATGCGCACTTGCGTACTGCCGGCGTGGAGTACGATTTCCCTGGCCGCATGGAGCTGGATGCTGTCCGCGGTACTCATCACGCGAATCGATTGCCTGGCTTTCAGGTCGATGCCGTCGGCCTGCGCTTCGATGCGCACCTTGCCCGCGGCCGCGACCAGCGCCATCCCGGCCTTGTGCACGAACAGCGAGAACGCGTTCGACACGCTCGCGAACAACGATTGACCCACGGCGAGCGCCACGTGCCGGCCGCTCGTCACCGCAACGTCCTCGTTGCTCGCCACGTGCGCGCTACGCGCGGCCGCCACGCTGACGCCCGCCGCGCTCGCCAGCACCAGATCCGGCTCCTTCAACTCGGGGAAGTCGTTCTCGCCCGCCGGCGCGTGGCCCCGAATCGCGTCGTTGCGCGCCTTGATCGCCTTCGCAACCTCGCTCTGATCCGCGTCGCGCTGCTGTGCCTCGTGCTGCTGCGCGAGACCAGACAGGCTTTCCTGCAGCTCGCGCGCCCGCGTCAGCCGACCCACCGCCGCCGTGGCCTCCTTCGCCTGGCCCGCAGCGTTCGGTTGGCCATCGGTCGAGACGAACAGCCCCATCAGCGCGCGCACCACGCCCCAGTAATCGGTACGCAGATCGAATCCCCTTCCGCGCGCGTCCGCCCGGCCCGTCTTCCTCACGATGCGCCGGATGTTCCCCAGCGCCAGCGCCGAGTTGCCTGCGTCGCTCGCAATCTGCGTTTGAATCTGCCCCTGTGTATCGTCGATCGCGACATGACCGGATGCCGTGCCATGAAACTCGCGACCGCGCAGCACCGCGACCGCCTGGTTCGCCGGCTGCTCCAGCGCCGGTTGCCGAAACGCGTTCACCTGGCTGCCTGCGACCACCGGCAGGTCGGGATCGCCGTAGTAGTGCATCACCGCCACTTCATGGCCGATCCGAGGCAGGAACATCGCGCCCATGTCGACGCCCTGCCACGGCGACAGCACGCGCAACCAGATGCCCGCGTGCTCATCCAACTTACCTTGTCGGTCCCACTTGAATTGAACCTTTACTCGGCCATAGCGGTCGGTCCAGACTTCTTGTCCGGCTGGCCCTACGACGATCGCCATCTCGGGGCCGCTGAGCTGGGGTTTCCGTACACTGCGTTCGAGCCGGAACGGCTCGTTCGCAGGCAGCAACTCGAACTGCGCTTCGCACCGATACGCCTGCCCTGCGCCCGAGCGATCCCCCACCTCCTCGATGTCGAGCGCACACGACACCACCACATATTCGCGATTCGCCGCCTGCTGCGGGTAGCCCGTCAATGTGAAGGTGCGGCCAACCGTCAGCCCGCGGAGATTACCCCGACCGTTGGCGCGCAATCCCGCGCAGCGCTTCGCCTCGAGTTGCACGCGTGCGAGATGCCGTGCTTCCTGCTCGGTATGGTTGGGTTCTCCCGTGAGGCCGGACGCACCCGCCAGCGGCTGGCTGTAGTCCCCCCAGTCGTAGATCTCGCCATTCGCGCTCGTGGTCTCGCGCGGGTTCTCCTCGGTAATGGTGAGATCGGCACGCGGCCGCGTGTAGTCGTAATCCACCACCGTCACGCTGCCGGACGTCAGCCGGCTCGTCACCGACAGCGCGTGGATGTGCTCCTCGTCGATCCGCTTGCCGTCCGGCGACAGGTAGCGCACCGTCTCGTACGCCGCGCCGTGCGGATGGTAGCCGCCTGTCGTGTCGCACAGCACGAGGCGCTGGTGGCCGCCTTCGTGGTCGATCCACCACCAGATGCCCCACTCCTCCCACAGCCGCTGCAGGAATGCCCAGTCGGTCTCGAACGCCTGGCGCTGCACGTCACGCTTCGGGTAGCGGCCGCGGAACGCGCCGGCCAGCCGCTTGTCGACGGGATACGGGTACTTCGCGAGCACCGCGCCCGTGATCTCCACGACGCTCATGTCCTGGAAGATCCGGCTGTCCTGCGTGAGCATCGCGCGGTACAGCCACGGCCGCAATTCGAGTTCGTACAGGATCGAGTGGCGGTCCTCGCCCGCGACGCGCGCCTCGGTAACCAGCGCCGTGATCTCCCGCGTGCCCGCGCCAACATTCCCGCGTCCGGCATTGCCCGCGAGACCAGGAATAAACCGCCCTTTGCCTTCGAGCTGGATCGACACAGTCACCTCGGTGCCGACGATCTTGTCCAGGTCGAGATTGGCCGTCACGCTCGGCGAGAACGCGAATGCGTAGTCCGTGCGCAGCGTGACGACATAGCGGCATGCGTCGAGACGGCCGATCGTCTCGGTGCCCTGCAGCCGCACCGGCGCAAACACCGGCAGAGCGTCAATGCCGTAGGTCGGCAGTGCCGCCCCCGAAATCGACAGCGTGCGGGCTTGATCGAGTGTCGGCATACCCAATCTCCCGTCTCTCATGCGCCGACCACGGTCGCACCGCAACCGGTCTTGTCGCCGTGATAACCCACGCGCCGGCCCCGGTGCGTACGCGGGCCGCTCGCCAGCAGCGGGAAAACACCACCGCATTTCGGGCAGATCACGCCGTGGCCGTCCAGCGATACGGCGATCCCAAGGTGCTTCAGTTCATCGTTCGCTTCGATGACCTTGCCGCCATGGTCGGTCACGTCGCCAAGACGGACCATGTCGCGACCCCGTGCGTCTCGCATGACGTCTACCTCGCAAGAGAAATGAAATTTTTCTCTTGTACCTAACTTCAAATCGACACGCAATTTTTGAGATTGATTTCCAAGTTTTTCAGCCCATTGAATCAATCAATCGCGAAGGCTGTAGTACTTATACGAGCCCTAACACGCAGATTCAGACAACTCCGACCATGCTTGCTTCACCCCCTCGGCCTCACGCGTTTCGCCCGCACGATCGGATTCGATCGCGACGTCAGGCTCATCGCGCCGCGCAAATGCTCGAACGCGACATCCTCCTTCCGCCCGAAACGGCCGACCGCCGGCCATGCGAGCACTTCATCGAGCCACCTCCCCCATGCGTCGCCGTGAAAGCGGCGCGCGAATTCGCGCACCCTGTCCGGCGCGGAGATCACGATACCCGCCAGCAGGTAATACGCCCAGAAACTGCCCGCGCCGACGAGCCGGTCGAGCCGGCACACGGACACCGCCGCGAGCAGACCGTCCACCGACGCGAGATCGGCGCGCCGTTCGCGAATCGCGCGCGCAACGAGATTGTGCTGACCGCCGTACGCGGCGAAGGACATCCCCTTGCCGGCTGCAAGCGCCGCGCCGAACATCGCGAGCGCGGCCATCTCGTCAATGCGCGCGGCATCGTCGCGCGGCCCGCAGACGCGCAGCACGATCGCGTCGATGATCGCCCCGGGCCGGGCCGACGGCTCCACGCAGGCCGCCGCGACGGCCGCGCGTCGTTCTCTCAGGTTCTTCGCGGGCGGCGCTTCGCCGTTCGCGGATTGTTCTCGTCCTTCGGGTTCGTCGGCCTCATCGCCGCCGGGTGCGACGCCGACGGCAATCCGCTCGAGCGCGGCCCAGCCGTCGTCGGGATCGTCGAAGGCCCACGCATCGACGAATCCGTGCGCCGACTCGAATACCGCGCGCGATCCCCGGCAGCGTCGCTCGCCGTGCGCGAGCTGCCGCGCGTCGGGAACGTGCGTGCATGCGCCGAGCGGATCGCTCGCATCGCACGCGCACCCGCCGCCGTCCGTTGCAATCCACGGCGCGAGTTCGTGCAGGACGGCGGTCGCGTCGTGCGACAGGTTCACGCCGGCTCGCACGCGCGCCATGCGCGACGGCAGGACGGCCATTGCGCCGGCATCGTCCGTCGCCACGCAAGCCGCTTCGTCCAGGTGTTCGATCAGGTACTGCAGCCACGCGGCCGTGCGCAGCCGGTCAGGCGTCGCACCGCGGGCATCGCCATACTTCGCTGGGTCGGTGAGCATGGGGGGTCCGGAATGGTTGTTTGGTGTCGGCCGAAGCAGGCGGCACGGTGCGTCGCACCGGCCCCCTGCATGGCCGCCCGCGTCGGATCGCGAAGCAGGCGGCGAGCCGGTCGTCGCACCGATACGCGCGACGACGCACATGCATCGCGAAACCGGAACGCCCGCCGCGCATCCCTGCACGGCCCTCGTCCAAGGCAGGCGTCCGGCCTCGATCACGCGACGCTTACTGCACGTGGAACTTCGGCGACGTGGCGACCGTGCCGCTGACCGTACAGTCCGGCGTCAGCACCGCATTGTTGAACGTCAGCGACGAGTTCGGATCGCTCCACGTCGTCACGACCTTGCTCGGCCCGCAGGTGCCGAGCAGCGTCACGGTCACCTTCGCGTTGTTGATCGACAGCTGCGTCGTGCTGTCGGCCTGCCCCGTCCACGGCGCCGCGCTGGTCGCGCTGCCGCTGATCAGGCCGCACGTCGCGCCGCCCGCGAACGTCGTCGACGTGATGTTGACGATGCCGGTCGAGCTGATCGTGCCGTTGAACGTCGCGTTGCAGCTCGCGTTGATCGCCCCCTTGGCCAGGACCGTGAGGCCCGTCGCGGAGAACGGCTCCCCGTTCGGATTCATGGCCTGACCGTCGGCGCGCGACACGCTCACGGCGTAAGCAGGCGCGGCCGACACCGCGGTGAATGCCACTGCAGCCACAAGCGATACGATTTTGCGAATGCTCATTTGAACTGCCCCCTCTCTCTTCACAGATGGCGGCACGCCGCCAGGAACGCGACACCCCGGCCGGCGTGACCCGGCCGCCCGGTCGCAGGAAGCCGCCGGCGCGCGTGCTGCGCGCCGGACGGCTCAGAACTTGTAGGAAATCCCGACGAACGTGATCAGCGGGTCCGCCTTCAGCCGCGTGCGCGTGGTCGCGAGCGTCGACCCGTCGGCGGCCTTGATCACGAGCGACGAATAGGTCTTCAGCGGCATGTAGGTCAGCGTCGCCGTAAGCCCCCAATGCTTGTCGATCGCATAGCTCGCGCCGACGTTGTAGACCGGCGTGAACGACGACGACGCCTTGCCCTCCACCGACGTCGGCCCCGGCTTGCCGGCGCCGGCCGCGAGCACGCTGCCGAGGTTCTCGTTGATGTCCTTCGCGAAGTTGCCGTTCAGTTCGATGTTGCTGAACCAGCTGTAGGCCACGCCGATCCCGACGAATGGACGGAACTTCGCGGTCGGCGCATTGAAGTAGTACTGCAGGATGATCGTCGGGCTCCACTGCCGCGCATTCTTCACGGCCGGCTGGTTCGACGGGTTGTCCATGTCGACGCTGCCGAGCGAGCCGGCCGGGCCGGGCGGCCGGATCACGCCGTGCCCGGTCAGCGTGAACTCGGGCGGCACGCCGAGCACCGACGTCACCGCGATGTGGTCGGTGAAGAAGTGCGTGAGCGTGAGGCCGACCGTATCGGCGTTGTTGACCGTCAGGCTCGTGCCCGGCGACGTGAACGATCCGGGCAGCCGCAGCGGCCCGTTGATCGGCATGCTGGCGAGATTCGTCGTCAGCCCGTTGGTCGAGTCCTGCGGCATGATGTGCAGCCAGCCCAGCGTCGCGACGTTGTCGCCCGCCTGCTGGGCCGATGCGAGTGTCGACACGCCCGCGACGACCCCCGCGACAATCAGCTTCTTCATTGAGTCTCCCCCTCGTTCTGTCCGGGCGCCGCGCTGCCGCGCGCGACGCCACCGTGTCTCCATCCATGCGCGGTCACTGCACGAACGCGCCGACCGTGAAGTACGGACTGCTCGTATCGGCCATGTCGAGGAACCCGAACACGCCGCCGGTGAACACGAACTTGCCGGTCGCCGGCCCTGACGCCGCATCCGCATGCACGGTCGTCACGACGCCCGGCACCTGCTGCGTGTAATCGAGGTTCAGCGCACGCGTGAGCGCGGCCTGCGACGCGTTGAACGGATCGAGCAGCGTGGCCTGCGCGCCGACCAGTGCGGTCGCGCGATAGTTGAATGCGCTGTCGACGCCCGTGTACTCGCCGTTCTGCGAGCCCGGCGCGATCGCCGTTCGCGGGCTCAGGAACGAGATGCCCGATTCGTCGTCCGCGCTCGGCGGGCCCTGCGTGAGGTCTGCGTTCGCGGCACCGGTGCGGATGAAGATCGGCACGAGCTGGTTGCGCAGCTTGCCGACGATCATGATTCCCTTGCCGGCCTTCGCCGGATCGAGTGCGGCAAGCGTCGGCGGAATCTGCGGCTGGTAGTTCAGCGACTGGAACGCCGGCGCATCGGCACGCAGCGTGAACGGCTGGTTCACGGTCGCGCTCGACGCCAGCGGCTGGCCGCCGTTCTTCTTCCCGAAGTTGTCGGTCTCGACGTAGCTGCCGTCCGCATGGATCGTCACCTGCCGGTCGAGCGCCACCGGCTGGAAGCTCTGCGACGGCACCTGGTGGTAGCCGAGCTGGTTGTACGTGCCGGCGATCTTCGACAGATCGGTTTCGAGCGACGAGAAGCTGATGAACGGGTAGTAAGGGAACGTCGTCTTCGGAATCCTGCCGACGCCGATCACGCCGTCGAACTGGATCGTCGCGCCCGGAATCGCGCCGCCCAGCACGCCTTCGCCGAGGAACAGGCGCGCCGGCCGGCTCGGGTCGAGGCTCGCGTTCTGCATCCGGAACGTGCACTGGTTCAGCTTCACCGTCGGCAGGCCCGTCTCGTCGGCCAGCGTGCCGTCGACGACGTTGGCCGGCGCCGTGTCGCGCGTCGGCTGGACGGTGCCGGTGGTCGTCGGCACCGGCGACGCGAGGTAGGTCATGCGGTACGTCATCTTCGTCGTGTCGAGCTGCACCTTCACGAGTTCGCCCGAGCCGGAGCCGCCGATGAACACCGTGTTGTAGTCGATGGTCTGCGGGCACAGCCGGACCACCGGCGCGGGCGGCGGGTCGCCGTCGCCGCCGCAGGCGACCAGCACGGGCGCGAGCGACGCCGCGGCCATCCAATTCTTCACATTCATAGGAATCCTCTTGAATTTCGATTCGCCGGCGGCGACGCGTGCGCCGCCCGTGTTCCGTGTTCCGTGTTCAGTCCGCCGTTACTGGACGAACGCGCCGACCGTGAAGAACGGGTTGACCTTGTTGTTGTTGACGACCATCGCGTAGATGTTCCCGGCCGTCACCAGCCAGCCCGTGTCGCCCTTGCCGAAGATCGCGACGTTGCCGTTCGCCCCCTTCGCGTTGAAGTCCTGCGAGACCGTGACCTTGATCTTGCCGGGTGTGGCCTGCGTGTAGTCGAGCGCGAACCGCGACGTGACCGACGACGTCTGCGGATCGATGAACGCCGCGGTGGCGCCCTGGAACAGCGTCGACGTGTAGTTCGCGGCCATCGTCGACACGGCGGTGCCGTCGTTGCAGCTGCCCGCTTCCGGCATGAAGAACGTGCCGTTGAACGTGCCGGGCAGATCCGGATGCGGGATGTTCGGATTGAAGCTCGGGCCCGGCAGCGCGATGGAGTTCCCGACGCCGGTGGACGTCACGACGCCGCACGCCGACGCGCTGGTCGCGCCGATATAGCCGCCCTTCAGGGAATTCGCGGCGATCGCGGTGGTCGACGACAGCATCGAGATCCCGACTTCGGCATCGGCGACCGATGCGAGTGCATTGCTCTCGTCGACATGGGTGTAGCCGACACGAATCACGATCGGCACCCGCACGCCGTTCAGCTTGCCGACGATCATGATGCCCTTCGCCTGGCTCGGCGTCAGGATCACGATGCCCGGCGCCGGTCCGGCAACCGGATACACGATCGTGCCGAACTGGTTCGCCGCCGCATTGCTCACGAACACGTTGTCGGCCGATCCGTCGGCGTTCTTGCGCAGGGTCCACGGCGAACCGGTCGTCTGGCATGAGTAGTCGCTGCCTGGCGTGATCGTGCACGACCCGTCCGCATTGAACGTCTGGTTCCAGTTGACGACGTCCGGCTCCCAGCCGACGGCACCGTTCGCATCCTGCGCGGTACCGCCGACGGGCGACAGGTGAATGCCGACTTCGTTGTAGTTGCCCGCGACCTTCGTGAAGTCGGTTTCCGTTTCGGTAAAGCCGATGAACGGATAGAAATCGAACGTGCGTGACGGCACCACGCCAAGCACGAAGCCGGGGAACGGTTCGAGCCCCTTGAACGCGATCGTGGCGCCCGGAATCCCGCCGCCGACGACCCCGTTGCCGACGAACAGCATCGGCGGGTCCGCGCGATTGATCGTCACCGCATACGCGCCGTCGCTCGTCGCGCCGCTGTCGAGCACGAACGCGCAGCGGTTCTGCTCGGCCGTCGGCAGGTTGGTCGGATGATGGAACGCGCCGCTGATCGTCAGGCCCGCACGCGTGTTGTTGACCTGCCCCGCCGACGTCGGCACCGACGACTCGATGAACTGCATCTGGTAGGTGAGCTTCGTCGTGTCGAACTTCACCTTCACGTATTCGCCGCTGCCGGAACCGCCCGTGTAGGTCGTCGTGTAGTCGAGCGAATCCGGACACAGCTTCGTCACGACGGGCGGCGTCGTTTCGGCGCCGCTCGGCCCGCATGCGCTGCCCGAGCACTGCGGCACGTTGATCGGGCCCGGATCGTCGCCGCCGCCGCAACCGGCGACGAACGGCAGCGCCAGCACGGCGCACGACAGGATCGCCTTCCGCCATTCAGGAATGCAAATCATCAACCCCTCCTTTTGAGGTACGACAAGTCTCGCCCGGACGGGCTGCATGGCCCGCCGGTTGGTATCGCGCCGTCGCGACCGCGCGCGGCGCATGACGATGCGCGCCATGCGCGCCGCGTTGCCGGTCAGGCAGATGCGATCAGGACCGCCGCGGCAGGCAAGCGCTATCCGGCGGCGCCGTCATGCGGCAGGGCGCCATCGGGGAATTCGAAACGGAATGGGGTGCGTCGCTACAACGACAACGCGATGCGATGATGCAGGCATGCGACTCGCGTCGCGCCCGCATCCGGCGAAAAGCAGGAAAACGGCAGTCCGGCTGGCCCCTCGGATAGGACTCTCATGGTGTGGTCTCCATACGTACGCTTGATTCGTTATCGTGATGCGTCGTTTGTCGAGACTATGATCGGACGATACGCACAAGTAAATGGATGCAGAGTTCCAAACGCGCCGAACCGCGCGATCCAAGTGCGAGCAGGATGTTTGACAATTTTTCAAACAGCCTTCAATTTATTTGCTCAGACAAATACTCGGGCTGCACAACGCACGCGCGATCGCAGTCCGATCGAACGAGAACGACGCACATTGTTCGCTCGATTCAAATAAAGCACCGCATTGTTGAATGACGCCCAAGCATTTCCCGCAAATCCCGCACCGGCATCGCATGTCCTTGCCGTCGCAATGCATTTCCATCTTCCGATTGCTAATATGGCGGTCCTGCGATCCCGCACCACAACGCCGTTCGACATGACGCCCGTTCGCCATGCCGCCCCCGACACCGGCCGCTCCGCCGCGGCCGCACCGGGCACGCGCGGCGCGCAGCGTCGAACCGACCGGCCGTGCCATCCGTGAGCATGCAACCGATCCTTTCCGTCTCCGACCTCTCCAAGACTTACGCGTCCGGCTTCCAGGCGCTGAAGCACGTGACCCTCGACATCCGCCCCGGCGAGATCTTCGCGCTGCTCGGGCCGAACGGCGCGGGCAAGACCACGCTGATCGGCTCGATCTGCGGCATCGTCACGCCGACCGAAGGCCGCGTGACGGTCGGCGGCCACGACATCCGCGATCATTACCGCGCCGCTCGCGAAATGATCGGCCTCGTGCCGCAGGAACTGACGACCGACGCGTTCGAAACCGTCTGGGCGACCGTGTCGTTCAGCCGCGGCCTGTTCGGCAAGGCGCCCGATCCCGCGCACATCGAGAAGACGCTGAAGGCGCTGTCGCTGTGGGACAAGCGCGACAACAAGCTGATGACGCTGTCGGGCGGCATGAAGCGCCGCGTGATGATCGCGAAGGCGCTGTCGCACGAGCCGCGCATCCTGTTCCTCGACGAGCCGACGGCCGGCGTCGACGTCGAACTGCGCCGCGACATGTGGAAGCTGGTCGACTCGCTGCGCGAAAGCGGCGTGACGATCCTGCTGACCACGCACTACATCGAGGAAGCCGAGGAGATGGCCGACCGGATCGGCATCATCCTCGGCGGCGAGCTCGTGCTCGTCGAAGAGAAGCGCGAGCTGATGCGCAAGCTCGGCAAGAAGCAGCTGACCGTGCAGCTCGAGCATCCGCTCGCGAACGTGCCGGCCGATCTCGCCGCGTTCGGGCTCGAACGCGCGGACGACGGCGCCGCGCTCGTCTACACCTACGACTCGCAGCGCGACGACGCGAGCATCGCGAAGCTGATCAACGCGCTCGGTTCGGCCGGCATCGGCTTTCGCGACCTGCATACGACGCAGAGCTCGCTCGAGGATATCTTCGTCAGCCTGATCGACAACCGCCGCAACGGCGCACAAGGGGCGTAACGCACATGGCGAACTGGAATTTCCACGGCATCCGCGCGATCTACCGCGCCGAAATGGCCCGCACGCGCCGCACGCTGATGCAGAGCATCATCGCGCCGGTGATCTCCACGTCGCTGTACTTCGTCGTGTTCGGCTCGGCGATCGGCTCGCGCATCAGCGACGTGAACGGGATCGGCTACGGGTCGTTCATCGTGCCGGGCCTCGTGATGCTGTCGCTGCTGTCGCAGAGCATCTCGAACGCGTCGTTCGGCATCTACTTCCCGCGCTTCACGGGCACGATCTACGAGATATTGTCCGCGCCCGTGTCGTACTGGGAGATCGTGATCGCATACGTGGGTGCGGCCGCGTCGAAGTCATTGCTGCTCGGGCTCATCATCCTGGCGACGGCCGGCCTGTTCGTGCCGCTGCACATCCTGCATCCGTTCTGGATGGTGCTGTTCCTCGTGCTGACGTCGATCACCTTCAGCCTGTTCGGCTTCGTGATCGGCATCTGGGCCGACAGCTTCGAGAAGCTGCAGCTCGTGCCGCTCCTGATCATCACGCCGCTCACGTTCCTCGGCGGCAGCTTCTATTCGGTCGACATGCTGCCGCCCGCGTGGCGCATCGTCACACTGTTCAACCCGATCGTCTATCTCATCAGCGGCTTCCGCTGGTCGTTCTACGGGCTGGCCGACGTGCACGTGGGGATCAGCCTCGCGGCGACCTCGCTGTTCCTCGCGATCCTGCTCGCGATCGTCGCGTGGATATTCCGCACCGGCTACAAGCTGAAGAACTGACGCGGCTCGGCCGCGGGGTCACCCCGGTTCGCGGATCCGGGGCAGCGCTGCTAGACTGGATCGGAAGATCGACTGCTGCCGTTTGCCGCACCGCAACCCGCGGTGCGGCAAACGGCGCGGCTCCCCCTTCCCTGCGCGAGGATCCCCGATGAGCGCCTCCCGAATCGACGTCGTCAGCGGCGGCCTGTTTCGCGCCACCTCCTACGTCGACACGCTAAACCTGAGCTTCAGCCAGTTCTTCGTACGATCGCCGCACGGCGACGTGCTGTGCGTCGAAACGGGCACCCGTTCCAATTTCACGCAACTGAGCGCGGCGCTCGACACCGTCGGCATCGCGCCGTCGATGGTCAGCAGCGTGATCGTCCCGCACTTCGAGGCCGACGAAATGGGCGCGCTGCCCGACTTCCTCGCGGCCAACCCGGCGCTCGTCGCGTACGGACATCCGATGTGTACATGGGGGCTCGCCGACGTGTTCGGCGTGCGCGCGATTCCGTTGAAGGACGGCGAGCCGGCGACGCTGTCGGGCATCGACGTCGTGCCGGTCTTCACGAAACACGTGCATCAGTGGGATGCGCTCGTCGTGTATCTGCCGGCGTACAAGGCACTGCTGTCGTCGGACATCCTGATGCGCTTCGGCAGGGACGAGACCGACGACCCGCTGCCGGCGATCCTCGACGCGATCACGCGCTCGGACTACCTGCCGTCGCTCGCGCACCTGGCGAGCGCGCTGCGCCGCATCCAGGCGCTCGATCTCGACATCATCCTGCCGATGCATGGCCCGGCGATCACGCACGACATTCCGCGCGTGATCGCCAGTGTGATCGCTCATTGCGAGGCGGCCGCGGCGTAACGCACGCGCTGCCGCGTGCGGCCGCCGGCCGCCCGTCGCCCTTCAGACGCCGGTCACGACGAATTCAGCGGACGCCTTGCTCTGGATCGCGGCCATCACCGCGAGTTCGCGCTTGCTGCGCGGCTCGCCGGCCACGACGCCCGTCGCATGCTTGGCCTTCGCACCGAGCGGAAAGAACACGAACGACGCGCCGGCCGGTGCATCCGGTTCGGCCCGCAGGCGCTTGTTCAGAATCTTCAGGTACTTTTTCTTCGAGACTTCCTTCGTTGCCATGGCGCCCTCCACATGAACGTATTGCTGATCAGCATACCAGTTTTGACCCGCGGCACCGGCGCGCCGCCGCACGATCGATCTGCACCGGAATCGGTCGTCTTGCGCGACTTGCCGCGCCAGGCCGTGGCTGCCGTCCGCCCCGTCGTCGGTCGTCGACATTTTTTGCGCGCGATGTCGATTCGCGCGATCGTCACGCGTCGTAGTGTCGTAGCCGATCGATTTGCCGTCCGTACGGCCGGCCGATTGTGGACTCCCCCTTTCCCTTTCAAGGAGCAGCAACAATGCGCGTCATGGTGATCGTCAAGGCAACGGCCTCTTCCGAATCGGGCGCGATGCCCGATACCGCACTGCTGGCCGCGATGGGCCAGTACAACGAGGCACTCGTGAAGGCCGGCGTGATGCTCGCCGGCGAAGGTCTGCACCCGAGTTCGCGCGGCAAGCGCGTGCACTTCTCCGGCAAGGACCGGACCGTCATCGACGGGCCGTTCGCCGAAACCAAGGAACTCATCGCCGGCTACTGGCTGTGGCAGGTGAATTCGATGGAAGAAGCCGTCGAATGGGTGAAGCGCTGCCCGAACCCGATGCCGACCGAATCGGACATCGAGATCCGCCAGATCTTCTCGCCCGAGGATTTCGGCGAGGCCTTCACGCCGGAGCTGCAGGAACAGGAAGCGCGGCTGCGCGCGCAACTCGGCGACGGCCCGAAGGCGCCGCCGGCCGGGAACTGACGGATCGCACTGACCTGCCCGCCGGGCAGGCCGCCTCGCAGTCGTGCGCGGCGGCCCGCCCGGAAAGTCTCGGGTCGATCGCGCCCCGGCACCGCGCCACCCGCCGTTCCAGCCTGCCCCTCGGCGCTTTTTTTCACCTCCGTTGTCGATTTCCCTGGTTGCCGGCCGTCCTGAAGTCGTAAGCCGCGTTCGCCTTCCGGCGGACGACCATCCGACCACCCACCCCAAGGAGATGCGACCATGCGCGTCCCGGTAATCGTCAAGGCCACCGCCGATTCCGAATCCGGCCGGATGCCCGACCCTGAAATGATCGCCGCGATGGGCCGCTTCAACGAGGAGCTGGCGAAGGCCGGCATCCTGCTGGCCGCCGACGGGTCGCAGCCGAGCATGCGTGGCAAGCGCGTCCACTTTGCCGGCAAGAACCGCACCGTCATCGACGGCCCGTTCACCGAAACGAAGGAGCTCGTCGCCGGCTTCTGGCTGTGGCAGGTGAAATCAATGGAAGAAGCGGTTGAATGGGTGAAGCGCTGCCCGAATCCGATGCCCGGCGACTCCGACATCGAAATCCGCCCGCAGTTCGAAGCCGAGGATTTCAGCCCGGCATTCACGGCCGAACTGCAGGCGCTGAAAGCGACACTGAGCGCGCAAGCCGAGGCCGGGAAGCGCACGTAAGCCGTGCGGCGTCAGGCGACTCCACATGACCGCCGGGCGCCTTCGCTACCCGCCGACGCGTGCACGGCTCACGCGCGATTGCGCGGCACCGCGAGCCGCTCGACCGCCCCAGCGGTCACGTCCCTGAACATCCCGGCATTGCCGTACGCCCGCGCGGCAAGCATCGCGCCATAGACCAGCGACACGAACGTCGCGGCCTCGGTCTGCACCGACACGCCCGGCTGCACGACGCCGTCTTTCACCCCTGTGTCGAGCACGCGCACCAGCCACGCCGCAAGGTCGTCGAAATGCGCCGTCACCGCCCGCGCGACTTCGTCGGGCAGCGCCGGCAACTCCGCGCCGAGCATGCCGGCGACGCAGAACGGCGCGCTGTCGTCCGCGATGCAGCGTTCCCAGTAGCCGATGTATGCGCGCATCTGCACCAGCGCGTCGGCACCGCTCGCGTCGAGCAACGCCATGTCGGCATCGAATTTCGCCTGCGACTGCTGCAGCACGGCGACCGCCAGATCCGCCTTCGTCGGAAAGTGGTGGTGAATGCTCGCCTTCCTGATGTCGATCGCGTCGGCGATGTCGGCATAACTGAACCCGCTGTAGCCGCGCCGCATGATCAGTTGCCGCCCGGCTTCGAGTATGCGGCCCGCCGTACTGTCCCCCGATACCGTCATTTTTCCTACCATCTAGTCGGATGAAAAACATGAATAGTTTACCCCCTTGAGATACTCTTTTCCAGCCACGATTTCTTCTTGCATATCACCCTACCTACTAGTAGGATGACTTCATCGACGGAACAAGACGCCTGTCGATATCCGACGGTTCCTACCCTGTCTTCCCTCTGGAGAATGAAAATGAAGCGTTTTTCCCAAGTCGGCCAGATCGCCGCGGCACTTGCCCTGACCGCCGCCGCACTCGGCTCGCATGCGGCCGTCGCCGCCCCCGTCAAGAACGTCGTGCTGGTTCATGGCTACTTCGCCGACGGCTCGGGCTGGCAAGCCGTCTCGAACATCCTGACACGTGACGGCTACAAGGTTTCCGTCGTGCAACAGCCGGAAACGTCGTTCGACGACGACGTGAAGGCAACCCGGCGCGTCGTCGACGCGCAGGACGGCCCGAGCATCCTCGTCGGCCATAGCTACGGCGGCGCGGTGATCACCGAAGCCGGCAACGACGACAAGGTCGCGGGCCTCGTCTACGTCGCAGCATTCCAGCCCGACACCGGCGAAAGCCCGCTCGAACTGACCAAGAAGATGCCGCCCGCGACAAAGGCGATCAAGGCTACCGAAGACGGCCATCTGTATTTCGACGAAGCGTCGTTCCATGCCGACTTCGCGGCCGACGTGCCGGCCGCCCAAGCGAAATTCATGGCGATCTCGCAAGTCACGCCGGCCGCGCAGTCGTTCGGCGTGCCGATCACGCACGCCGCATGGCGGACGAAACAGAGCTGGGCGGTGGTCGCCACCGCGGACCGCGCGATCAACCCCGAGCTCGAACGCTTCATGACGCAACGCGCCGGCAGCAAGACGATCGAACTCAAGTCGAGCCACGTCGCCTACATCTCGCATCCCGCTGAAGTCGCGAAGCTGATCGAACAGGCGGCCCGGGGCACCGGCACGGAGTAATGCAGCGCGTTGCCCGAGGCGCCCCGGTTGACGCTGTCGGCCCAGTAACGTATCGTTTTGATACGTTACTGGGCCGACAAACGCTTTCCATCATGCATTCCCGTTTCGACCGTTTTCGCGCGACGCCGCTCGGCGCGCAACTCGAAGCGCTGATCGCGCGGCCTGAGCGCTATGTCGAATTCGCGGCGCTGTCGCGTGTCGGCGTCGCCGCGATCGGCGCAATCCAGCACGAAATCGCGCACAAATTCCCCGAAATCGAAGCCGATACGACGGCCCGGCAGTTCTGCGGCGCGATGGTCGCCGACGTGATGCGCCGCCACGGGCATGACGTCGTGCAGGCGCGCGGCCGGATCGGCGGCGCGCTGTTCAGCTACGGCGCGGTATTCAGCGCATTTCCGCAGGTGCTGCCGTTCGCCGACGTCGTCGCCGAGCTGGCCGCGATGCCTGCGCGGATCGCCGCGTATGCCGCGCACTTTCCCGCCATGCTCGTCACGCGCCGCCCGGCCGGCACGGGCTTCTCGCTCGTCGAGCATGCATGCCACCTGCGCGACCTCGACGCGGTGTTCGCCGAACGCATCGCGGTCGTGCGCGCGCACGAACTGCCGGTGATCGCCTCCGTCGACGGGACGGCACTCGCCGTGCAGCGCGACTACGTGGCACAGCCGCTCGACGACGCGCTTGCCGCGTTCCGCACCGGGCGCGCCGCACTGTGCGCGACGGCCACCGCGCTGCAACCGTCGGAACTGGCGCGCTGCGGGCTGCGCGACGGCATCCGCCGGATGTCGCTCGACGAACTCGTGCGCGAACTGCTCGACCACGATCGCACCCACGTGCTCGAACTCGACGAACTGCTCGCCGAACTCGAATTGCCGCCCATTCCGTCGTCGACCGCCCAATGAACCCGCCCGCCCCGCCCGTCGTCTTCGTCCACGGTTTCATCGGCGCGTTCGACGTGCCCGCATGGCCCGGCCCGCATCTCGCCCCCGACCTGCTCGGCTACGGCGTCCATCGCGACACGCCGTTCGACGCGATCACGCTCGCCGCGCAGGTCGAGCATCTGCGGCAGGCCGTCGACACGCACTACGGCGCGCAGCCGGTCGATCTCGTCGGTCACTCGGTCGGCGGCGCGATCGCGATGCTGTTCGCCCATGCCCACCCGGCGCGCGTGCGCCGGATCGTCAACGTAGAAGGCAACTTCACGCTCGACGACGCATTCTGGTCGGCGTCGGTCGGCCGCATGTCGCCCGCGCAGGCCGACGCGATGCTCGACGGCCTGCGCAGCGATCCATCCGGCTGGCTGCGCGGCGCGATCGACGAACCGTCACCGCGCCAGCTCGACGACGCGCGCCGCTGGCTCGCGCATCAGCCGGCGTCGACGCTGCGCGCGATGGGACGCTCGGTCGTCGCGACGACGGGCGAACCCGGCTATCTGCAGCTGCTGGCCGAAGTTTTCGAGCGCCATCCGGTGTGGCTCGTCGCCGGCGATCGCTCGCGCGCGGGCTGGCATGTGCCGGACTGGGCGCTCGCGCGCTGCGCCGGCTTCGAAACGATCGCCGGCTGCGGGCACCTGATACCGGCCGAGCGGCCCGCCGCATTCCGGGAGACGCTGGCGCGCTGCCTCGGCTGAACGCGAAGCCGGCCCGATCGCGCGCCGGCCACCTGACAACTCGTAGGATTCGCCGAAATTTGGCTGAAAGGCACGGTTGCTAGAGTCGACCAACAGGGTTTTCCCGATGCCCGACCGCCGAACGGAAACGACACATGCGAGGCTCCATGAACCTGGTACGCACGTTCTGGCTACTGCTGCTGCTCGCCGTCGCGGGCCCGGCCCTCGCCTTTCAGGCGCGGGTCGTCGCGATTCCGAGCGCGGCGATGAACGAGACGCTGAAGGCGACGGTCGTGCTGCCGGACGACTATGCACGCCTCCACCACGGCCCGGAACGCGGCGTCGAGCGCTTTCCGGTCGTCTACCTGCTGCACGGTTCCGGCGGCGACCACACCGACTGGACCGCGAACACGCGCATCGCCGCGCTGGCCGATCGCTATCACGTGATCCTGGTGATGCCCGACGGCGGACACGAAAGCTGGTACATCGACAGCCCGTTCGACTCGGGCAGCCGCTACGAAACCTTCGTCGGCGACGAAGTGGTGTCCTACGTCGACACCCATTTCAGAACGATCTCGGCCAAGGGCGCACGCGCGATCACCGGGCTCAGCATGGGCGGCTTCGGTGCGCTGCGCATCGCGCTCGACCGGCCCGACACGTTCGGCGCGGTCGGTAGCATCAGCGGCGCGGTCGATCCGCGCTGCTGCGAGGACGAGCCCGGCATCGACCACGTGTTCGGCGATCCCGGCCGCCATCCGTCGTTCTGGAACCGCAACGCGATCGTCGAAAGCGCGCGCGCGTTCGTCCGTGCGCATCTCGACCTGACGATCGACTGCGGCCGCGACGACTCGTTCGTCGGCTCGAACCGCACGCTGCATCAACGACTCGTCGCACTCGGCGTGCCGCACGACTATGCGGAGCGCCCAGGCGGTCACACGTGGGACTACTGGGCGCATGCGATCCGCTACCAGATGCAGTTCTTCGCGGCGTCGTTCCAGCACGGCGGCTACGCGTAGGATCCGCACACCCGCGTCGTACGCCATCCGCTCGGCATGGCGCGACGGAAGCGATGGCGGGTTCGTGGAGGATCAGTGACTGACACGCCGGACGCTATCGCCCGGCACGTTGGTACGTCGTCGGTCCGTTGACGTGCCGGGCGTCGAGCGACGCGGCAAGAATCAACACGAAAAACGGAAGACGACGGTGGCGGAAGCGAACGCAGAAGCCGCGAATTCAGTTGCCGTGCGCCGTGTCGGCGCTCACCACGCGATCGAAGAATTCCTGCGCACGCGCCAGTTCGTCGAGTGCGCGATCGAGGCGCGACATCGCCAGTGCATATTCGGCCGACGAGATGTCGTCGTCGCTTTCGCCGCGCACGGCGCGAAACGCCTGGTCGACGTTGCGCGTCGCTTCGACGAAGCGTTGCGCGGCCCGGGCTTCCCGCGAACAGATGTGGGTCGACATCGACACTTCTCCCTCAGGGTTGCTGTGTGAAGCAAGCCGACACCCAGTGTGCGTGGTGCGCATGTCGGTGGCGTGAACGACGGCAAGCAGCCGGTCGACGCACGGCCACCGCGCGGCACGCTTCGTGGCGATTGTCGCTCCACACTCGCCGATCCGCCATGGCGAGATTGCAACACATTCTTGCGCGCGCCGCGATGGCGGCTACATTCGTGCGTGCGTTGCACGCCCGTTCAGCCACCCTGCTTCGCGTCACGCGCCGCGCGTGAGCGGCGCGAACGTCATGCGCGCCCGATGCGCGGATGCGCGAGACCGCCGAACGCGGCCGCTTCGCCGGGCGACAGATCGAACAGATCGCCGGTGGGCTCGTGCGGATGCTCGGCTGCGGGCCGGCTGCGCAGCCGCGCGGCATGCGTGGGCGCGACATAGGCGGCCGCCGTTTCGATCGGCGGCACGTCGAACAGGTCGCGCGTGACACCGCGCACGGCATCCGTCGGCGACTTTCCGCGCAAGCGCGCGACCAGTTCGACGAAGCGATCGAAATCGCCGGCGCGCGTCGCCTTGTTCACTTCGGCGAGATCGCGTGCCTTCAGCACGCACGGCTGCGCGAGCCGCACGAAATACGGCGCTTCGAGTTCGACCGACAGCGCGAGCGGATAGCTCTTGCCGGTTTGTTCCTTCGCACGCCCGATGCAGTCGACCACGGCGGCGCCCTGCGCGACGCCGAGCGGCTTGCCCGTGCTCACGCTGCGCAGGTGATCGGGAAACACGCGCAGTTGCGTGCCGACCGTCAGCGCGGTAGACGATGCGCAGACGAGCGCGTAGTGCTGTTCGCGACGCCGGCCCGACGGCAGCGTCGAACGGCTCGCGATGAACGTGTGCGGGGGCAGCGGCCGCACCTGGCCGCTGGCGTCGACCCACGCATTCCACAGCAGTGCGTCCTCGCGCCTGCGCTCGCCCGGCCGCGTGCGCGATGCGACCGGCGAAAACAGCGCGAGCAGCGAACCCGTGCGATGCGCGGCGACTTGCGCGCTGCTGCCGAGCGGCTGGTTGATGCCCCACAGAAAACGCCCGCCCCCGAGCCGGCGCTCCCATTCCTTGCGGAGCACGACGGTCGGCAGTTCCTCGCCGGACTCGGTACCGATCTTCGTCCAGCAGAACGTGGGAGGGAGGTGTTTCAGTGTCATCAACTTTCTCGGAATACAGCCTCGCTGGTGACAGCAAGCCCATTCAACAACCGTAACTGTATAGGTATAATGCATCGCATGGAAGCCCCGGACCATGATTTTCCTGTACAAGACCTGTTACGCCGTCTGATGGCGGACACGCGATCGTCCAGCGAAATTGCACGGCTTTCCGGGGTCAGCCAGCCGACCGTATCGCGCCTGCGGCTGTCGAACGGGCATCGGCTGCGGCGCAGCGCGCCATTCAACAAGCTATGCAGTTTCTACGGTGTCGATACCGGCCCGGCGCGCCGCCGCTACAACGACCTGCTGCGCGACGCGATCGTCGACGCGTGGGACGGCTCCGACGAGCACGGGCGCGCGCTGCTGGTCGTGATTCAGGGGTTGAAGGATCTGCAGGCGAAGGCCGACGACGGGTGACGACGCGCAGGCGTTCATGGATGGATGGATGGATGGATGGATGGAAGACTGAAAGCACCCGGCGGGCGGTGGCGAATGCGATTCGTCATCGCCCGTTTTGCATCGGCGAGGCGACACGAAGCAACGGTCAGCATGTGGCCGAACACGTGCGACGCAATCGCACCACACGCTCCCCCGCATCGGCAACACGTCGAAACTTTATTTACCTGAGGTTAAAA
Organism: Burkholderia sp. Bp8998; assembly: GCF_003854235.1. Lineage (NCBI taxonomy): Bacteria > Pseudomonadati > Pseudomonadota > Betaproteobacteria > Burkholderiales > Burkholderiaceae > Burkholderia > Burkholderia sp. Bp8998. Next base: position 37,229 of record NZ_QTQF01000045.1, on the reverse strand, counting down.
AAGTTTGACACGCCGTTTTCACTGAGATAACTTTTGCGCAAGCTTCCGGAAAGCAAACGCGAACCGGCAAGCCATCACGATGCGCGGCGCGGCCGAAACCGCCGATCCGTTTCATTCCGTCGCCGCACGCGCGTCGCGTCGTGTTTTCCGCAGCGCAGCACCGCAGCTCGCAACATCTCCGCCTCATCGCATGATGTCGTTCCGTTTCATCTGGAAGGACGCACGGCATGCGCATATTTGATTTGCAGTCCTGCATGACCGCGGCGCTGCCGTTGTCCCGATGGTGCAGTTTCCTCTTCGTCACATGCAGTAATCGGCCCGGCCCGCAGGGGGCGTATCGCGGACCGGTCGTCTCAACACAATCAAAAGAACGAGGTCGGCAATGCAATTTCATCTCAGAGGATCGCGCCGCGCGTGGCTACCCGCACTCATTGCAGCCGCAGCGCTCGCCGCATGCGGCGGTGACGACGGCGGCAGCGTCGCGGGCGTATCCGCACTCGCGCAAGCTCAGGGCCAGGATCAACAGGACGACGGCGCCGAATCGGCGGCCAACGCACAAGCTCGCCTGTCGCCGTCGGGCGTCCCGTACGCGAATCCGGCCAGCGGCGGACGCTACAAACCGGTGATCAGCAACGGCCAGGTACAGCCGTCGCTGTCGGGCGGCACGATCGAGGAAAACGCGTGGGTCGACACGTCGGTCGATTCCGACGGCGACGGCACGCGCGACCGCATCCATGTGCGCATCGTGCGCCCGTCCGAAACCGCGAACGGCGCCCGCACGCCGGTCATCGTGCTCGCGAGCCCGTACTACGCGGGGCTCGCCGACAGCCCCAACCACGACGTCGACGTCGAACTCGACGGCACGGCGCATCCCGCGGCAGCGGCCGCCGGCGCCGCATCCGCCCGGATCATGGCCGCGATACCGCAAGTACGGATGCTGCAGCAGCTCGAGGCGGCCGCGGCCGGCCGTTCATGGATCGAAAGCTACTTCGTGCCGCGCGGCTTCACGATCGTCTATGCGGATTCGCTCGGCACCGCCGGCTCCGACGGCTGCCCGACGATCCTCACGCGCGACGAATCCGTCGCGATGGCGTCGGTGATCCGCTGGCTCGGCCGCGATGCGACCGCGAAGGATGCGAACGGCAAGGCAGTCGTCGCGAGCTGGTCGACGGGCCACGTCGGCATGTACGGCGTGTCGTACGACGGCACGCTGCCGAAGATGGTCGCGAGCCTGCGCACGCGCGGGCTCGACGCGATCGTGCCGGTGGCCGGGCTGACGAACATGTACGGCTACTACCGCTCGGGCGGACTCGTGCGCGCGCCGGAGGGCTATCAGGGCGAGGACGTCGACGTCTATATCAAGGCACTGCTGACGAATGCGCATCCGGAGCGCTGCACCCACCTGATCGACGAAGCGCTGCAGCAGGAAGACCGCAAGACGGGCGACTATTCGCCGTTCTGGGCCGCACGCGACATCCCGACCGCGCACGCGGTCGCGCCGGCACTCGTCGCGCAAGGGCTGACCGACGACAACGTGCGTGTCGACCAGTCGACGTCGTGGTATCTCGCGATGCGGCGTCAGGGCGTGCCGACGCAGCTTTGGCTGCATCGCCTGAAGCACACCGACCCGACCCGCGTGCCGGCGATGGCCGACGCATGGACCGCGGAGGTGAACCGCTGGTTCACACGCTACCTGATCGGCGTCGACAATGGCGTAGAACGCGATCCGCGCGCGGTGGTCGAGCAGGCCGACGGCACGCTGCTGAAGGAAGCCGACTGGGCCGCGCGACGCGCCACGCCGGTCGCGTATTTCGCGGGCGGCGACGGCACGGGCACCGGCACGCTGTTGCGGATGCCGAGCGGCGGCCCGCTCGCGCGCTTCACCGACGATGCGTCGATTCCCGCGCTCACGCTGGCGAACGCAACGACCGGCGAGCATCGCGGCCGCTTCGAGACGGCGCCGTTCACGGCCGCGACGCGCCTGTCCGGCACCGCGACCGCCCGCGTGCGGCTGACCTTCACCGGCGTCGCGAACGTGACGGCGCTGCTGGTCGACCGCGCGCCGGACGGCACGGCGACGATCGTCACGCGGGCATGGACCGATCCGCGCAATCGCGTGTCGGACTGGTTCTCGGCGCCCGTGTTGCCCGGGATGCCGTATGACCTGAAGCTGACGTTCATGCCGCGCGACTACAAGCTCGAAGCGGGTCACAAGCTCGGCCTCGTCGTGCTGTCGAGCGACAACGAGGCGACGCTGCGGCCGGCACCGGGCACAGGTCTCGCGCTCGATCCGGCAGGGACGTCGGTGATGGTGCCGCTGGTGTCGTCCTGACCCGGACCGCGCAAACGAGCGCGGTTGTTCGACGAATGCGCGTGTGGTCGTGAACGATCGCACGCGCCCCGAGGGCCACGTAACACGTACTGCAGGCGCCACGCGGCGATGCTTCACCGTCGCGCGGCGCCGTTCTTCATCGGCAACGCGGCTCAACCCGCCGCAAGACGCCTGAGCACGACATCCAGCAACACGTTCGCGCCGTCGACGAGCAGATCGTCGTCGGTATGTTCGCGCGGGTTGTGGCTGATCCCGCCACGGCTCGGCACGAAGATCATCGCGGCCGGTGCGATCCGGGCGATCATCTGCGCGTCGTGACCGGCGCCCGACGTCATCCGGCGATGCGAGAACCCCATCCGCTTCGCCGACGCCTCGATTTCGTCGGCAAGGCCCGCATCGAATACAACCGGCTCGGTGCGGAGCGCAACGTGCCGAACACGTTGCCGATCCGGTCGACCTGAACGTCGAGGTCGAGCGCGCGCATCCATTCGACGACGAGGTCGCGCCCGGCCCGCTCGTCGTCCGTCAGCGCGATGCGGGTCCGGCCGCCGGCTTCGGGATCGGCACCGATCTCGCCGAGTCGTCGCAGTTGGTCGAGAAGCAACGCTCCATCCAGCTCGAGCGCCGGCAGCGGTGCGGCAGGGGTGTTCATCGATCGTCTCCATGAGCGGCACGCGTCCGGCCAGTTGCCGGACGTGACGGAGTGAAATGTTATTTCAGCCGGATCGATATTTCGGCTCTGAATTGGCGGCTGACACGCAATTTTTTCTAATCTTCGCGCCCCGGTTGCGATAAACGCGTGCCGGTGCCGCTTCGCGCCGGCGCGCCCTTTCATGCGTTGCGCACGTGCCGCCCCGCGTCGCTCACACCGGCGTCAGCACCGGCTGCCCCGCAAAATGCCGCGCGGCGTTGTCGAGAAACTGCTGCACCGAGCGATCGAGCGCCTCCGGTGACCAGCCGCCCATGTGCGGCGTCAGCACGATATTGTCGAGCGCCGTCAGCGCGCGCGGCGGCTCCGGCTCGCCTTCGTACACGTCGAGCCCCGCGCCCCCGATGCGCCGTTCGCGCAGCGCATCCGCCAGAGCAGCGGTATCGACAACACTGCCGCGCGACACGTTGACGAGAAACCCTGCGGGCCCGAGCGCATCGAGCACCGCGCGATCGATCAGGTGGCGCGTGCCCGCGCCGCCCGGCGTCGCGACGATCAGGAAATCGGCCCACTGCGCGAGTGAGTCGACACGGTCGAAATAGCGATAGGGGACGTTCTTCTCCGACCGGTTGTGGTAGCCCGTCTCGATGTCGAAGCCGGCCGCGCGACGCGCGCACTTCTCGCCGATCTTGCCGAGCCCGACAATGCCGAGCTTCTTGCCCGATACGTTCGGCGGCATCGGCAGCCCCTCGCGCCAGACGCCCGCGCGGGTTTTCGCATCGAGCTGCACGACGTTGCGCACCGCGGCAAGCAGCAGCGCAAATGCATGATCGGCGACGCAATCGTCATTGGTGCCCGCGCCCGTCACCACGGTGATGCCGCGCGCCTTCGCATGCGCGACATCGATGTGCTCGTAGCCGGCGCCGAGCGCGCTGACGAACGTGAGTTGCGGCAGGCGATCGATCTCGGCGGCAGTGAGGCCCGTGCTGCCGTTGGTCAATACCGCGCGAATCGTGTTGCCATGCTCGGCGATCGTGCGCTCACGCGCCTCGGCCGTCGGTGCATGGTGGACGTCGTACGACGCGGCGATCTGCCGGTGCGCGTCGGCGCGCAGCGCGATAAGGACCAGCAGTTCGGGCTTCATGTCAGCAAGTGTCCGCAGGCGGGAATACGTTCCAGTGTAACAACGGCGCGTGACGTGTGCGGGTTACCCCCACGCGTGCTGTGGACGTGGCGCCGCACGCGGTTTGCCAAAGCCGGCTCAGTCAAGTAACTTTCGGCGTACGCCCCCCGTCCTGGAGAATGGCCCGTATGAAGCTCGCCCTGCCCGCCCGGATCCTGGGCCTCGCGTTCGCCGCCGCTGTCGTCGCACCCGGCGCGCACGCCGACACGCCCGTCGTGGTGTCGTCGAAGATCGACACCGAAGGCAACCTGCTCGGCAACGTCATCGCACAAGTGCTGAAGGCCCACGGCATCCCCGTCACCGAAAAGATCGCGCTCGGCACGACGCCGATCGTGCGCAAGGCGCTCACGAGCGGCGAGATCGACGTCTACCCCGAATACACGGGCAACGCGGCGTTCTTCTTCAACAAGGCCGACGATCCCCTGTGGAAGAACGCGAGCCAGGGCTACGACACCGCGAAGCAGCTCGACTACGCGGCGAACCATCTCGTCTGGCTGACGCCGGCGCCGGCGAACAACACGTGGGGCGTCGCCGTGCTCGCGCCGATCGCGCAAGCGCAGCACCTGAAGACCTTCTCCGACTTCGGCAAGTGGATCGCGGGCGGCGGCAAGCTGAAGCTCGCGGCGTCGGCCGAGTTCGTGAACAGCGCCTCCGCGCTGCCGTCGTTCGAGAAGGCATACGGCTTCAAGCTGAAACCCGACCAGCTCGTCGTGCTGTCGGGCGGCGACACGGCCGCGACGATCAAGGCCGCCGCGAACCAGACCGACGGCGTGAACGCGGCAATGGTGTACGGCACCGACGGAGGGATCTCGTCGAGCGGCCTCGTCGTGCTCGACGACGACAAGCACGTGCAGCCCGTCTATGCGCCGACGCCGGTGATTCGCGAAGCCGTGCTGAAGGCCCATCCGCAGATCGCCGACTTCCTGAAGCCCGTGTTCGCGAGCCTCGACCTGAAGACGCTGCAGACGCTGAACGCGCGGATCCAGATCAACGGCGAGCCGGCGGCCGGCGTCGCCAAAAGCTATCTGAAGTCGAAGGGCTTCGTTAAGTGACGGGTCGCGCGGTGGCGTCCGCGCGGCGCATCACGCTCGACAAGGTCGGTATCCTGATCGGTGTCCTGACGATCGTTGCGGTGTTCGGCATGCCGTTCATGGTGCTGCGGCCGAACCGCATCGCGGCCGGCACGGGGCTGTCCGTATTCGCCGCACTGCCCGCCGTGCAGGGTGCCGCGCTCGCCGCGCTGTGGGTCGTCGGCGCGCTGTGGGCGATGACGGCGAGCCGTCCCGCGTGGCGGCTCGCGGCCGGCTGCGCGTGGCTCGCGACGCTGGCCTACGCGGTCGGTGCGGCCGCGACGCACGCCGTCGCACCCGACGACATGCTCGCACGCGTGTCGCCCGCGGCAGGCGTCTGGCTGCTGCTGTTCGCATGGGCCGTGCTCGTCGCGGACGCGCTCGCGCGGCTCGCATTCGGCCCGTGGCGACGCCTCGTCGCGCTCGCCGTCGCTATTGCAGCGATATCGCTGCCACTCGCGAGCGGCTGGTGGGACGGCCTGTCCGTGATGCGCGAATACGCGGTGCGCGGCGACGACTTCTGGCGCGAGGCCACCCGGCACGTCGCGCTGGCAGGCGGCTCGGTCGCGGCCGCGCTCGTCGCGGGCCTGCCGCTCGGCATCGCGTGCGCGCGGATCGCACCGGTGCGCACCGTCGTGATGCCGGTGCTCAATATCGTGCAGACGATCCCGAGCATCGCGATGTACGGGCTGATGATGGCACCGCTCGGCCTACTCGCCGCGCACGTGCCGCTCGCGGCCGCACTCGGCATCCGCGGGATCGGCGTCGCGCCGGCCGTGCTCGCGCTGTTCCTCTACTCGCTGCTGCCGATCGCGTCGAGCGTCGCGGTCGGGCTCGAGCAGGTGCCGCCGCACGTGACCGAAGCGGCCCGCGCGATGGGCATGACGCGCGCGCAGCGGCTGCTGCGCGTCGATCTCGTACTCGCGCTGCCGGTGATCCTGAGCGGAGTGCGCATCGTGCTCGTGCAGAACATCGGCCTGACCGCGGTCGCCGCGCTGATCGGCGGCGGCGGGTTCGGCACCTTCATCTTCCAGGGGATCGGGCAATCGGCCGCCGATCTCGTGCTGCTCGGCGCGATCCCGACGATCGCGCTCGCGCTGGCGGCCGCCGTCGTGTTCGAAGCCGCGACCGCGCTCGCGAAGGGACGTACCGCATGATCGAGATCGAACGCATCGGCAAACGCTTCGGCGACGTCGTCGCCGTCGACGACGTGTCGATGACGATGAAGCAAGGCACGATCACCGCGCTCGTCGGCGCATCGGGCAGCGGCAAGTCGACGCTGCTGCGGATGATCAACCGGCTGATCGCGCCGACCGGCGGCACGATCCGCATCGACGGTGTCGACACCGCGAGCGTGCCGCCCGAGCAGTTGCGGCGGCGCATCGGCTACGTGATCCAGGGGCACGGCCTGTTCCCGCACTGGAGCGTCGCGCGCAATATCGCGACCGTGCCGCGCCTGCTCGGCTGGCCTGCCGAGCGCATCGACGCGCGCGTGCGCGAACTGCTCGACCTGTTTCACCTCGCACCCGCCGAATTCGCGGACAAGCTGCCGCACGAACTGTCGGGCGGCCAGCAGCAGCGCGTCGGCGTCGCGCGCGCGCTCGCGGCCGAGCCCGCGATGCTGCTGATGGACGAGCCGTTCGGCGCGCTCGATCCGATCATCCGCAACAAGGCGCAGGACGACCTGTACGCGCTGCAGCGCCGCCTCGGCATCACGGTCGTGATCGTCACGCACGATATCGAGGAAGCGCTGAAGCTCGGCGACACGATCGCGGTGATGGACGCCGGCCGGCTGCTGCAGGTCGCCTCGCCGGCCGAGATTCTCGGCAAGCCGGCCGCAGGTGTCGTCGAGCAGCTCGTCGCCGGCGTCGACCGGCCGCTGCGCCTGCTTGCGCTGACGGCGATCGACGCGGTGGCCGAACCCGGTCACGCCGACGGCGAACCGATCGCCGCGACCCGCACGCTGCGCGATGCGGTGTCCGAGCTGCTGTGGCGCGGCACGGATGCACTGCCGGTCGACGACGGCAAGGGTCGTGACGCAACGCGACGCATCACGCTCGACGCGATCCGCGCGCACGCGAGGAAGCCCGCATGACGACGCGGCCCGCGCGTTCACCCCTGCCGCGGCGGCTGCCCGCGCATGTCGCACGTGCGGCCGCGCTCGCGCTGCTGCTCGTGCTGCTGTTGCGCCCCGCGTGGCTGCAGGGCGTGTTCGCACCGTTCGCGGACAACGGCGCGCCGGTCATCTACGATCGCGCCAGCCTGCTCGATCTCACGCTCGCGCATCTCGGCACGGTCGCGCTGTCGAGCCTGATCGGCACGATCGTCGCGGTCGCGGCCGGCATCGCGGTCACGCGGCCGTGGGGCGCGGATTTCCTGCCGGTCGCGCGCAGCGTTGTCGACATCGGCCAGACCTTTCCGCCGGTCGCCGTGCTCGCGCTCGCCGTGCCGGCCGTCGGCTTCGGGTTGAAACCCGTGCTGATCGCGCTCGTGCTGTACGGGCTCCTGCCGATTTTCGAGAGCACGATCGCGGGGCTCGAGGACGTGCCGCGCGACGTCGTCGACGCCGCGCGCGGAATGGGGATGAACGGCTGGCAGCAACTGGTGTCGGTCGAGCTGCCGCTCGCGTTTCCGGTGATCGTGAACGGCATCCGGCTCGCGGTCGTGATCAATCTCGGCACCGCGACGATCGGGTCGACGGTCGCCGCGCGCGGGCTCGGCGACGTGATCATCGCGGGCCTGCAGACGTCGAACACCGCGTTCGTGCTGCAGGGCGGCGTGATCGTCGGGCTGCTCGCGGTGCTGGTCAGCGATGCGATCGGCGCGCTTGCAGGGGCGGCGAGCGCGCGGCGGGCGTAGCACGCACCGGCAGCCGCTGCCTCGCAGGGTGAAAAAGGGCACAAAAAAAATCCGGCCGCGCTTCCTCCGGACTCCGATGCGTGTTCGCGCAACGATCCCGTCTGTGCCCCGCGCACATCGATACAAGCCAACATCGTGCTTTCATTCGAGCCTGCGCTCGAACGCGCACGACAATTGGCCGATATACTATGCGCCTCCCATTTCCCCGCACTCCACCATGCGACGACGGTTTCTCTGGCTGATCGTGCTTTCGCTCGGCATTGCGCAACAGGCCACGGCGCAGCAAGCGCCCGCATTGCCTGCCTCCGCGCCCGCAGCGGCCGCATCCGCACCGATCGAAGCGTCCGCGCCATTCGCGAACGATCAGCCGAACGAAGAAAACCGCCGCATCACGTCCTACCTGACGAAGAAATTCGGTGTCGCGAAAGAGCGTGCCGCGAAGCTCGCCGATATCGTGAGCGTCACTGCGACGAAATATTCACTGCCTCCGGCACTCGTTTACGCCATTATCTCGATCGAATCGCGCTTCCAGGAAAAGGCGCGCGGCCAGCATGGCGCGACCGGGCTGATGCAGGTCGTGCCTTCCGCGCACCGCGGCATGCTGCACGACGTGAAGGACCTGACCGAGCCGAATGCGAACGTCGAAGCCGGCTCCAAGATCCTGTCGGGCTACGTGCGGGCGGCCGGCGGCAACGTGCAGGCCGGGCTGAGGAGCTATGGCGGGTCGAATGCGTACGCAGCGAAAGTGATGCAGCGGGTCGACGCGTTCCGCTTCGTGCTCGACCCCGAAGACGGCGCGAAAGGCGCGAACGATACGAACGCGCGCATGGTACCGGTCAGCGATCCGTCGACCGCGGCGCCCGCCTCGAGCCGCAACGCGAAGTAAGCGCGATTCATGAATCTCCCGGGTCGCGCACAACGCGATACGTTTTTCGGCGACGATGCGCGCGAGTACGTCGACGATCCGGTATTCGGGAGCGCGGCTACGGCGTGACGTAGTCGTTTGGGGCGATCGCCGCGAGCTGCAGCACCGGTGTCGCAGCGATTGCAGGCGAACCGTGAGATCAGAGCAGCCCGACGTTGACCTTGGGCACCATGGGCGCAATACGAAGCACCCGATCGGCCTGATCCCGCACGTAGTCCGAGATGCGGTGCACCCATGCATGCTCATCGTCCGTATACAAATCCGATTGCGCCAGCTCGGGAGCGAGTTTCGCAGCCGCCGTCGCCATCCGCGTCATTTCGCGCGCGACGAGTGCCGGCCGGATCTGTGCACGATGTGCGAAGTCAGCGAGCGCGAAAGCAGTCAGCTCCTCGGTACGGAACACATCCCCGTACGCCATCGCCATGTCCTGCACATAGGCGTCGCCGTACACGTTGACGCAGACGAGATCGTAAAGCGGCGCCGGATCGAGTCCGCCGCTGCCGACGAAAAACGAAATGTTCTTGCCGTGCGCGTCGCTGTTGCCGATCAGCAATTGCAGCAACGCCCAGCGCAGCATGGCCGAACGTGCGGCGGCTGGCGTCTCGAGGGACGGCGTCAACGAGAACAACTTCTCGAAGCTCACGCCTTCCCGGATATTGCGCACGTCCGCGTTGTTGCCGAGATTGCGTTCGTACTTGAGGGTCGCCGGCAGATCGAGCGCCTGGCATCCGTCGATGATATGCAGACGCCGCACCGCGCTCACGCGTTGCGGATCCTCCGGATCGGTCATCACGGTCCGGTCGAATCGCTCGATCAGCAGAATGGGTTCCGGGATGCGCCGAATCTCGACATGCGCGACCGGCAAACCCATGCGTGCAGCCAGCGCCATGCAGAAATGCTCGTTGGCCACCATGAACGGCGCCTGCGGACTGCGCGACTCGGGCTTCAGAATATGCGAGCTGCTGAGCGCGCCATCGACAAGCGCGAACCGCTCGCCCTCGACGAGCACCTGCAACTTGTCCTGATGACCGGCGATCGACAGGCGCACCTGATCGTCCCAGACGGCAAAGGGAATCGCATCGCGCTTTCGGATGCGGTCCGTCAGCTCTTCCGCCGAAATGTGCCGCCGCACGGGCTCGATGGTTTCGGGCACCCGCGCAGCCGAATCGTCGTCAGGAACGAAGCTCAACGCCCCGACCGGCTCCTTGCCGAGCATCCGGATCAGACCGAAGACGTTGTCCTTCGATATTTGATACATCGACGCAGCCACGTCGAGCGCGCGGCCCTCGGGCAGCAGGTTGCCCACGAAGCGCTGGATCGCGCCCGCCGGCGGGTTGCCGCCATCGAGCGGAATGCACGGCGACAACGCGAATGCGTCGTCACGCGCGAGCCACGCCGGGTCATATGAAAAGCCGTAATCGTCGCGGTGGGCATCGTAGGTCAACTGTCCGACAGGCGAGCCGTCGGTCGAAACGCGCAGACGATGGACCATTACGCGCCCTCGGACGAACCCGGCGACGCGACACGTATCGCTGCCCGGTCTCGCAATGCGTTGCGTGCTACCGGCACGTCGCGTTTCGGCACGACGAGCAAATTGAGGCCAAGACCGTCCAGTACCTTGAACAGCTTGTCTAGATTCACCGCGCGACCGTTCTCGAGCCGCGACAGCACGTCCTTGGAGACACCGAGCATATCGGCCGCGTCGTCGATCCGCATCTGGTTCTGCGCTCGCTGGTTGCGCACAAGCGCCCCCAGCGCTGCGATATCCAGCGCGAGCGGGTCGGGGACTGCAATGGGTTGCGGTAGAGTGCGCGCCATAATTCCGGAATTTCAGGAACAAAAGCTGTCGTTACGTCGTTGACAGCATAGTTATCAGAATATCGGAATTATAGGCGGTCAGAGGCTGAATGGCGAATAATTCCGATATATCAGGAACAATGTCGACGGCTGCAGCCCACGACCAATTATTCTGAGATTTCAGGAATTAAAACAGAACGCGGCGACGCATCCGCGCCGCCGCGTCCGGCGGATCGATGACCGTCCCGATCCGCCACCATCCAATCACAGCTGCCCCGCCGCCCCCGTCCACCGCAGGTAATCCCCGCGCGTCCAGTCGAGCGACACGCCGACGCGCTTCGTCCCCGGCCGGATCTTCGGCTTGTACATCGACAGCGTCAGCGACTCCAGCGCGGGCCATTCGCGGAACGACAGCACCGCGAGATCGGCGACGAGCGTTTCGAGCAGCCGCGTATGCGGCTTGTGCGACAGGAACGACGCGACGCGCGCGCAATAGCCGTCGTAATCGATCCACTCGCCCTGCTCGCTCGGCTCGCAGCGATACCCGAGGCGCGCATCGATCACGATCGGCTGCGGCGCCTCGTGTTCGTGCGCGTGGATCCCGATCCGCGCGGGCACCTTCAGTTCGTCGACGAACACGCTCCAGCCACGCCCGCGCAGGCGCGGCGCGTCGATCGCCACGAACGGTTCGTCGAACGGCTTCATGATGCGAGCGGCGCCGCGGCGTCGAGCATGATGCGCACGAAATAGTCGGCGAAGCTGCGACGCAGGACGATCTCGAACGTATCGTCGCCGGTCGGGATCAGCGTGATCGGCGACTTGAAGTAGTGCGACTGCGCACACTGGCCCGGTTTCAGCACGCGCGGATGCAGGTCGAGCGGGCAGCCGCGCGCGATCACGTCGCGCACGCGTTCGCCGCTGACCTCGACGACCGTGTAGCCGCTGCCGACGTCGACGGCCGCCGCATAAGAACCCTGCACGGCCTCGGCGAGCTGCGCCTCGAGCACGCCCGCCGGCACGGGCCCGTTCGAGCGCACGAGCCACTCGTCGGGGCCGAGCCACAGCACGTCGTACTCGGCGCCGCGCGCGACCGTGTTCGGCGCCGACGGCGGCCGGCAGCCGACCACGCGCTCGAACGCGCTGACGAATGCCGGGTCGCTCAGCTCGCCGCGCACGTTCACGAGGTCGAGGAACGGCCGCTCGCGCAGCATGAACTTCTTCGATGCGCGTGCCTGGTGCGGCTTCAGCACATCGGCCGCGCCGACGAACGGCGATTCAAGCGTCACGCCCGCGCCCGCCACCGGCGCCTGGTTTCTCGTTTCATTCCACATTCTGGCGCACCCCTTCGGTATCGTAGAAAACCGGGCTCGAGATCTTCGCGGTGATGCGCTTGCCGTTGGCCAGCGGAATCACGACGCTCTCGCCCATCTTGCTCAGGCCGCCCTTCACCACCGCCAGCGCAATCGAGCGCTTCAGGATCGGGCTGTAATAACTCGACGTCACGTGGCCGATCATCGGCGTCGGATCGGTCGCGGACACCTGCGTGTCCTTCGCGATGATCTGCGCGCCTTCCGGCAGCACGAACTGTTCGTCCTCGGTCAGCAGGCCGACGAATTGCTTGCGGCCTTCCTTCGACGTATCCGAACGCGACAGCGAACGCTTGCCGAGGAAGTCCTTCGACTTCGCGACGACCCCGCCCATCCCGAGGTCGTACGGCGTGATCGAGCCATCCGTATCCTGACCGACGATGATGTAGCCCTTCTCGGCGCGCAGCACGTGCATCGTCTCGGTGCCGTACGGCGTGATGTCGAACTCGGCACCGGCCGCCATCAGCGCTTCCCACACCGCGCGGCCCGCATTGGCCGGCACGTTCACTTCATAGGCGAGTTCACCCGAGAAGCTGATCCGCATCACGCGCGCCTTCGCGCCCGCGACGGTGCCGTTCCGGTAGCTCATGAACGGGAATGCGTCGTTGCCGAAGTCGATGTCCTGGCACACCTTCTGCACGACCTTGCGGCTCTTCGGGCCGACCACCGCGAACGTCGCCCAGTGATCGGTGACGGACGCGAGCCGCACCTTCATGTCGGGCCATTCGGTCTGCAGCCAGCGCTCGAGCCACGTGAGCACGCGCGCCGCGCCGCCGGTGGTGGTCGTCATCATGAAATGCTGGTCGGCGAGGCGCACCGTCACGCCGTCGTCGAACACCATCCCGTTTTCGTCGAGCATCAGCCCGTAGCGGCACTTGCCGATCTCGAGCTTGTTCCACGGGTTCGTGTACATCCAGTTCAGCAGCTTCACCGCGTCCGGACCCTGGATGTCGATCTTGCCGAGCGTCGACGCGTCGAGAATGCCGACGCTGTTGCGCACCGCGAGGCATTCGCGCTTCACGGCCGCATGGAGGTCCTCGCCCTTCTTCGGGAAGTACCACGGCCGCTTCCAGTTGCCGACGTCCTCGAACATCGCGCCGTGCTCGACGTGCCATTCATGCACGGCCGTCTTGCGGATCGGGTCGAGGAAGTCGCCCGTCTCGCGGCCCGCGAACGTACCGAACGACACGGGCGTGTAGTTCGGGCGGAACGTCGTCGTGCCCGTTTCAGGAATCGACTTGCCGAGCGCCTGCGCGAGGATCGCCATCCCGTTGATGTTGCCGAGCTTGCCCTGGTCGGTGCCGAAGCCCATCGCGGTGTAGCGCTTCACGTGCTCGACCGACTCGAAGCCTTCGCGCGCGGCCAGCAGGATGTCGGCGGCCGCCACGTCGTTCTGGAAGTCGACGAACTGCTTCGGCCCACGTGCGGCGGCCTCGCGGCTGCCGACGAGCCACAACGGCTGCAGCGCACCTTCGACGGTTTCCGCGACCTGCGGCGCGACGGGGCGCTGCGCGGCCGTGAAGCCCGCGGCCTTCGCCGCTTCGGCACCCGCGTCGACCGCGAGCCGCAGCGCACGGGCGAGACCGAACTCGCCCGCGGCCGCACCGATGCTGGCCTCGGCCTGCACGGGCTTGCCCGGCAGGAAGCACGCCTTCTCGTCGTTCCAGCACGCCTTGCCGCCCGACTGCGCGAACAGGTGCAGCACCGGGCTGAAGCCGCCCGACATCGCGACGAGGTCGCACGGCAGCGACTGCATCTTGCCGCCGGTCTGGCCGTTCGAGTAGGACGCGACGTCGACCGACGATACGCGCCACTTGCCCGAAGCGGCCGTCACGACCGCACCGCTCATCACCGTCACGCCCTGCCGCTTCGCAGCTGCGGGCAGCGCACCGTTCGACGACGCCCGCGAATCGACGACCGTCACCTTCGCGCCGCACGCCTTCAGGTCGAGCGCGGTCTGGTACGCGCGGTCGTTGTTCGTGAACACGACCACGTTGCGGCCCGGCAGCACGCCGAAGCGATGGATGTAGGTGGACACCGCGCCCGCGAGCATCACGCCCGGCAGGTCGTTGTTGCCGAACACGATCGGACGCTCGTGCGCGCCGGTCGCGAGGATCACGCGCTTCGCGCGGACCTTCCACAGCAGCTCACGCGTGCCCTTGCGCATCGACACCGGCTGGTGATCGGTCAGGCGCTGCGTAACCGTCACGAGGTTGTGGTCCTGGTAGCCGAACGCGGTGCTGCGCGACAGGATCGTCACGTCGGGCAGCTTGCGCAGTTCGGCTTCGATCTTCTCGACCCACTGCAGCGCCGGCTTCGCGTCGATTTCCGCGCGGCACGACAGCAGGCTGCCGCCGAGTTCGCGCTGGTCGTCGACGAGGATCACGCGCGCGCCGGCCGTCGCGGCCGCATGCGCGGCGGCGAGGCCCGACGGGCCACCGCCGACCACGAGCACGTCGCAGTGCGCGTAGCATTTGTCGTAGCGATCGGCGTCGAGCACCTCGGGCGCCTTGCCGAGGCCGGCGGCCTCGCGGATCTTCTCTTCATACTTCGGCCACATGTTGCGCGGCCACATGAAGGTCTTGTAGTAGAACCCGGCCGGCATGAAGCGCGAGAACTTCTGGTTGATCGCGTACTTGTCGTTCTCGAGCGACGGCTCGGCGTTCACGCTCGTCGCGACGAGGCCCTGGTACAGCTCGATCTCGGTCGCGCGCGCGTTCGGCACCGTGTAGGGGCCGGTCTCGAGCTGCACGACGGCATTCGGTTCCGCGACGTCCGCCGTCACGATCCCGCGCGGACGGTGGTACTTGAAGCTGCGCGCGACGAAGTGCACGCCGTTCGCGAGCAGCGCGGACGCGAGCGTGTCGCCCTGGAAGCCCTGATACGTGCGGCCGTTGAACGTGAACGTCAACGGAATCGCGCGATTGATGCGGCCACCGGTGCCGAGGCGGTCTTTCTGGCTCATTTGCTCGTGCCCTCTTCGTGTGCGTTGCCGGCAGCTGCGCCACCGAACTTTTCGTAGCCCTTGATATCGTAGGTGACCGTGTCGCGCGTCACCTTGAACCAGCGGCGGCAGCCCTGCGTGTGCAGCCACTGCTCGCGATGGATACCGCGCTTGTTCTCGCGCATGAACACGTATTCGCCCCATTCGCGGTCAGTCATGTTCTCGTTCGCAACCGGGCGCACGATGTCGGCTTCACCGCCGCACGTGAACTCGGATTCGGCGCGCGGCCCGCACCACGGACATTCGATCAGCAACATGTTTCTTTCTCCAGGTGTGGTCGGGTTTAGTGCGCGACCGCGGCAGCGCCGTGCTCGTCGATCAGGTGGCCCGTGTAGAAGCGGTCGAGCGCGAACGGCGCGTTCAGCGGATGCGGTTCGTCGCGCGCGATCGTGTGCGCGAACACCCAGCCCGAGCCCGGCGTCGCCTTGAAGCCGCCGGTACCCCAGCCGCAGTTGAAGTAGAGGCCCTTCACGTCGGTCTTGGTGATGATCGGGCATGCGTCCGGCGACACGTCGACGATGCCGCCCCACTGGCGGTTCATCCGCACGCGCGAGAACACCGGGAACATCTCGACGATCGCCTGCAGCGTGCTTTCGATGATGTGGAAGCTGCCGCGCTGGCCGAAGCCCGTGTACTGGTCGATACCCGCGCCGATCACGAGGTCGCCCTTGTCGGACTGGCTGATGTATGCGTGCACCGCGTTCGACATGATCACCGAGTTCACCACCGGCTTGATCGGCTCGGACACCAGCGCCTGCAGCGGGTGGCTTTCGATCGGCAAACGCACGCCGGCCATGTCGGCGAGCGTCGTCGTGTTGCCGGCAGCCACCACCGCGACCTTCTTCGCCTTGATGAAGCCCTTCACCGTATCGACGCCGACCACCGCGCCGCCTTCGCGGCGAATGCCCGTCACCTGGCAGTTCTGGATGATGTCGACACCGGCGCGGTCCGCGCCGCGCGCGAAGCCCCAGGCCACCGCGTCGTGACGCGCGACGCCCGCACGGCGCTGGATCGATGCGCCGAGCACCGGGTAGCGGCTGTTCAGGTTGATCGTCGGCTCGATTTCCTTGATCTGCTCGGGCGTCAGGAATTCGGCGTCGACGCCGTTCAGCCGGTTCGCGTTCACGCGACGCTCGGTGTCACGCACGTCCTGCAGCGTGTGCGCGAGGTTCATCACGCCGCGCTGGCTGAACATCACGTTGTAGTTCAGGTCCTGCGACAGGCCTTCCCATAGCTTCATCGCCTTCTCGTACAGCGCGGCCGATTCGTCCCACAGGTAGTTCGAGCGCACGATCGTCGTGTTGCGCGCGGTGTTGCCGCCGCCGATCCAGCCCTTCTCGAGGATCGCGACGTTCGTGATCCCGTGCTCCTTCGCGAGGTAATAGGCGGTCGCGAGGCCGTGGCCGCCGCCGCCGACGATCACGACGTCGTATTCCTTCTTCGGTTCCGGGCTCTTCCACTGCTTTTCCCAGTTCTCGTGATACGAGAGGCCGTTGCGGAACAGGCTGAATATCGAGTAGCGGCTCATGTTAGTGATCCTTCGTTAGCATTCGATGACGTTCACGGCAAGACCGCCGCGCGACGTTTCCTTGTATTTCGTCTTCATGTCGGCACCCGTCTCGCGCATCGTCTTGATCACCGAATCAAGCGAGACGTAGTGCTGGCCGTTACCCTTGAGCGCCATCCGCGACGCGTTCAGCGCCTTGATCGCGCCCATCGCGTTGCGTTCGATGCACGGGATCTGCACGAGCCCGCCGACCGGGTCGCAGGTCATGCCGAGGTTGTGCTCCATGCCGATCTCGGCCGCGTTCTCGACCTGATCGGGCGTGCCGCCCATCACCGCGGCGAGTGCGGCGGCCGCCATCGAGCACGCGACGCCCACTTCGCCCTGGCAACCGACTTCCGCACCGGAAATCGACGCCGTTTCCTTGTAGATGATCCCGATCGCCGCGGCCGTCAGCAGGAATTCGACGATACCGGCTTCGTTCGAGCCCGGCACGAACTTCACGTAGTAGTGCAGCACCGCGGGAATCACGCCGGCCGCGCCGTTCGTGGGCGCGGTGACGACCCGGCCGCCCGCCGCGTTTTCTTCGTTGACGGCCATCGCATACAGGTTGACCCAGTCGAGCATCGACAGCGGGTCGCGCAGCGACTCCTCCGAACGCGCACGCAGGCGCCCGTTCAGTTCGGCCGCGCGGCGCTTCACGCGCATCGGGCCCGGCAGTTCGCCCTCGACCTTGCAGCCGCGCTCGACGCATGCGGCCATCGTGCGCCAGATCGCGAGCAGACCGGCGCGCACTTCATCCTCGGGACGCAGCGCGCATTCGTTGCGCAACATCAGTTCTGCGATCGACAGCCCGTGTTCGCGGCACTGGCGCATCAGGTCGTCGCCGGTGCGGAACGGATACGGCACCTCGACCGCCGCGCGCACGCCGTTCACGCGATCGCCGTCGCGATTCACGACGAAGCCGCCGCCGACCGAGTAATACTCTTTCTCGACGAGCAGCTGGCCGTGCTCGTCGAACGCCTGGAAGCGCATCCCGTTCGGATGCACGATGCTGGTGCCGCTCATCAGCTTGCGATAGAAGCCGATGTTTTCCTTCTCGTCGAAGCGGATCGCCTGCTTGCCGAGCAGCGTCAGCGACTTCTCCGCGCGGATCCCGGCGAGCCGCGGCTCGATCAGGTCCGGATCGATCGTGTCCGGCAGGTGGCCCTCGAGGCCGAGCAGCACCGCCTTGTCGGTGCCGTGGCCCTTGCCCGTTGCACCGAGCGAGCCGTATAGTTCGACCCGCACGCGGCGCACGAAGCCGAGCAGGTTCGCGTCCTCGATGTGCGACGCGAAGCGGCAGGCGGCGATCATCGGGCCGACCGTATGCGAACTGGACGGGCCGATACCGATCTTGAACAGGTCGAACGCGCTGACGTTCATCTGGCTTCCTCTGGGTGGGCGTACGTGAAATGTCGTTGGCGTCAGTACATCAAAGCGTAAAATTGGCCGATAGAACAAAAACGGCATCGGCGTGGGATACCGGCGCCAAGCCCCGCGCAGGACGGCCGGAAAGTGCGTTTTGACGATGGTTGGCGACGAAAAACCACAAGTCGGCCGGCGTCCGCGCCCGCCGGCAGCCGTGCCCGCAAGCAGTGTGAAACGAGTGAGACCCGCCTTCCCGGCGTGACGAGATTGACCGCGATGACACCCGACGTACCCGCTTCCCCCCTCGCCGAACCGGCGCCGCGGCGCATCCGCTTCGGCATCGTGCTGCTGCCGAACTTCACGCTCACGGCCTTCTCGGGTTTCGTCGACATGCTGCGGCTGTCGGCCGACGACGGCGACTACAGCAAGCCGGTGCGCTGCGCGTGGAGCGTGATCGGCGAGACGCTCGCGCCGGTGCGCGCGAGCTGCGGGATCCAGATCACGCCGTGGGAAACCTTCGATGGGGCCGAACCATTCGACTACGTGGTCGTAGTCGGCGGGCTGCTGCATTCGGGGCCGCAAGCCGGCCCCGAAACGCTCGAGTTCGTCCGCCGCGCGGCGGCAGGCGGCGCGACGGTGGTCGGGATCTGCACGGGGGTGTTTACGCTGATGCGCGCGAACGTGCTCGACGGCTACCGCACCTGCGTGAGCTGGTTCCACTACTGGGATTTCATCGAACGCTTCCCGAGCGCCGATCCCGACCTGCTGATCGCCGATCGCCTGTTCGTGATCGACCGGCGCCGGATCACCTGCTCGGGCGGCCGCGCGTCGATCGACGTCGCCGCCGCGATCCTGCTGCGCCACTTCGACCATGCGACCGTGCAGAAGGCACTGCGCATCCTGCTCGTCGGCGAGATGCAGAAAGGTAATGCGCCGCAGCCGCATCCGCCGGGCCTCGAGCCGGCCACGCATCCGAAGGTCAAGCGCGCGATTCTCCTGATGGAACAGCATGTCGGGCGCGCGCTGCCGCTCGAGGAACTCGCGTGCAAGCTCGACATGTCGACCCGCCAGCTCGAGCGGCTGTTCAAGGCCGAGACGGGCAAGAGCCCGCAGGCGTTCGCGAAGCAGGTGCGGTTGCGCACGGCCGCGTGGCTGCTGACCAGTTCCGACCGCACCGTCGCCGATATCGCATCGAGCTGCGGGTTCGCCGACGCGTCGCACCTCGGCCGCGAGTTCCGCAAGCAGTTCGGCGTGCCGCCGGCGACCTATCGCGAGCGCGGCGGGGAAGTCGCGGAAGCCGGTGTCCCGGTGACGGTCGATCCCGATCCTGTCGAAGACATCGCCGACTGACGACGATCGCGCGCCGTCGCAGGCGCGCGCCTCCATTTCGTCCCTTTCCGTCCCCCTTTCCGCCCCTACCGCGCGTTGAACCCCGCACGATCGCGCCATTTTCGCGCCTATTTGGAACCGGTTCCAGTCAATTTGACCGACGTTTCCTCTCCTTGATCGAGGGTTATTCCGGATGCTGACGCACATTCAAATTTGTATGATGACCACATCACCTTACAAGCCAGAGCGCCATGTTCGAGAAAATTCCCGCCCGCGCGATGAGCGACCACGTCGCGCAGCAGTTGCTCAAGCAGATCGAAGTCGGCAGTTTCTCGGCGACCGGCAAGCTGCCGACGGAAGCCGTGCTCGCGCAGGAATTCGGCGTGAGCCGCACCGTGATCCGCGAGGCGATCTCGCGGCTGAAGAACGAAGGCGTGGTCGAGCCGCGCCAGGGCAGCGGCGTGTACGTGAACCAGCACGGCGCGATCCGGCCGCTGCGGATCGACTACGCGGAAGCCGTCGAGGCGAGTTCGCTGCCGCACCTGCTCGCGGTGCGTCGCGCGATCGAGGCTGAAGTCGCGGCCGAAGCCGCGCTGCACCACACCGCCGACGACATGGCCGATATCGACGATGCGCTGCGCAAGCTCGACGACGCGGTGGCCGAAGGTCGCGACGGCGTCGCGGAAGACGTCGCGTTCCACCGCACGATCGCGGCCGTCACCGGCAACCCGTATTTCCTGAAGACGCTGCAGTTCCTGAACCAGTATCTCGAGGCCGGCGTGAAGGTCACGCGGCGCAACGAAGCGACGCGCGAGGATTTCTCGCGGCAGGTGCGGGAGGAACACGCGGCGATCGCCGACGCGATCCGCGCGCGCGATCCGATGGCGGCGCGCAACGCGGCGCGCACGCACATGTACAACGCCGCCCGCCGACTCGCGGAAGCCGGCATTTGCTGAAGGCTGTGGCGCGTGAGCGCCGCGGCTGTCCCGAACCTCTCCCGAATCGATCAAGGTTGACCATGTCACGAAATGTTGGAGTCATCGGCCTCGGCGCGATGGGCCTCGGCGTCGCCCGCTCGCTGCTGCGCGCGGGGTTCCGCGTGCACGCATGCGACGTGCGCGACACCGTGCTGCAGGCGTTCGCGGCCGAAGGCGGCGTCGCCTGCGCGAGCCCGGCCGAACTCGGCGCGCAGTGCGACGTCGTCGTCACGCTCGTCGTCAATGCCGCGCAGACTGAAACGGTGCTGTTCGGCGAGCACGGCGCGGTCGCGGCGATGAAGCCGGGCGGCGTCGTGATCGCGAGCGCGACCGTCGCACCCGACTTCGCGGTCGCGCTCGGCGCACGCATCGAGGCCGCGGGGCTGCAGATGCTCGACGCGCCGGTGTCCGGCGGCGCCGCGCGCGCGGCGTCGGGCGAGATGACGATGATGACGTCGGGCCCCGCCGCCGCGTATGCGGCCTGCGACGACGTGCTCGCCGCGATCGCCGGCAAGGTGTACCGGCTCGGCGACACGCACGGCATCGGCTCGAAGGTGAAGATCATCAACCAGCTGCTGGCCGGCGTGCATATCGCGGCGGCGGCCGAGGCGATGGCGCTCGGCCTGCGCGAAGGTGTCGATGCCGACGCGCTGTACGACGTGATCACGCACAGCGCCGGCAATTCGTGGATGTTCGAGAACCGGGTGCCGCACATCCTGAACGGCGACTACGCGCCGCTGTCGGCCGTCGACATCTTCGTGAAGGATCTCGGCCTCGTGCTCGATACCGCGCGCCGCAGCAAGTTCCCACTGCCGCTGTCGGCCACCGCGCACCAGATGTTCATGAGCGCATCGAGCGCCGGCCACGGCGGCGAGGACGATTCCGCCGTGATCAAGACTTTCCCCGGCATCACGCTGCCGCCCGCCCGCTGATTCGAACGACGTTCCTGCCATGACCGCTTCCGCTTCCCGTCCCCTGCTCGGCTGCATCGCCGACGATTTCACCGGCGCGACCGATCTCGCGAACATGCTCGTCAAGAGCGGCATGCGTACCGTGCAGACGATCGGCGTGCCCGCCGGCGGCGCCGCGGTCGACACGGCGGTCGACGCCGATGCGATCGTCGTCGCGCTGAAGTCACGCACGATTCCCGCCGCCGACGCCGTCGCGCAATCGCTCGCCACCTACGAATGGCTGCGCGCGCAGGGTTGCCGCCAGTTCTTCTTCAAGTACTGCTCGACGTTCGACTCGACCGACGCGGGCAACATCGGGCCCGTCACCGACGCGCTGCTCGATGCGGCCGGCGGCGGCTTCACGATCGCCTGCCCGGCGTTCCCGGAGAACGGGCGCACGATCTTCCGCGGCCACCTGTTCGTCGGCGACGTGTTGCTGAACGAATCGGGGATGGAAAACCACCCGCTCACGCCGATGAAGGACGCGAACCTGGTACGCGTGCTGCAGCGGCAAACGAAGTCGCCCGTCGGCCTGATCCGCTACGACACGATCGCACTGGGCGCGGCGGCCGTACGCGCGCGGATCGGGCAGCTGCGCGCGGAAGGCGCACGCTTCTCGATCGCCGACGCGCTGTCGGATCACGACCTCTACGTGCTCGGCGAAGCGTGCGCGGACCTGCCGCTCGTCACAGGCGGCTCGGGTGTCGCGCTCGGCCTGCCGGAGAATTTCCGTCGCGCGGGATTGCTGCCCCAGCGCGACAACGCGGCCTCGCTGCCGCGCATCGACGGGTTGTCGGCAGTGCTCGCCGGTAGCGCGTCGAAGGCGACCAACGCACAGGTCGCCGCATGGCGCGAAAGCCGGCCGAGCTTCCGCATCGATCCGCTCGCGGCCTCGCGTGGCGAACCCGTCGTCGACGCAGCACTCGCATTCGCGCGCTCGCACCTGCCGCAGCCCGTGCTGATCTATGCAACCGCGACACCCGACGAAGTGAGGGCCGTCCAGCAGGCGCTCGGCGTCGAAGCAGCCGGCCATCTCGTCGAAAGCACGCTCGCGGCGATCGCCCGCGGCCTGCGCGACCTCGGCGTGCGCAAGTTCGTCGTGGCCGGCGGCGAGACGTCCGGCGCGGTCGTGCAGGCGCTCGACGTGAAGTCGCTGCAGATCGGCGCGCAGATCGATCCGGGCGTGCCTGCGACCGCCACCATCGACGCGCAGCCGCTCGGCCTCGCGCTGAAATCCGGCAACTTCGGCACGGTGGACTTTTTCGACAAGGCGCTGCGCGCGCTCGACGGAGCCGCATGATGAGCCACGAAGCGAAACTGCGCGAAGAGATCTGCGTCGTCGGCGCGAGCCTGTATGCGCGCGGCCACGCGGTCGGCAGCGCCGGCAACATCAGCGCGCGTCTGGACGACGGCTGGCTCATCACGCCGACCGACGCGTGCCTCGGCCGCCTCGACCCGAACGACATCGCGAAGGTCGGCCTCGACGGCCAGCCGGTATCGGGCGGCAAGCCGTCGAAGACGCTTGCGCTGCATCGCGGGATCTATGCGCGCAACGCGGAAGCGCGCGGCGTCGTCCATACGCATTCGACGCACCTCGTCGCGCTGACGCTCGCGGGCGTGTGGCGCGAAACCGACGTGCTGCCGCCGATCACGCCGTACTACGTAATGAAGGTCGGCCACATTCCGCTGATCCGCTATCGCCGCCCGGGCGACCCGGCCGTCGCCGCCGAAGTCGCGGCGCTCGCCGACCAGGTGCGCGGTGTGCTGCTCGACCGCCTCGGCCCGGTGATGTGGGGGCCGTCGGTGTCGCACGCGTCGTATGCGCTCGAGGAACTCGAGGAAACCGCGCGGCTGTGGCTGATGACGCACCCGAAGCCCGAACCGCTGTCCGACGCCGCGCTCGACGAACTGCGCCAGACCTTCGGCGCGCGCTGGTAACGCACCGCGTCACGCACGAATCACGCAGGACTACGTACCGATTCTCATGCCCGCCGTGTGCGCGGGCCCTTCCGTCAGCACACACACGATCCGGCGGCGTACGCGCCGCCGGCACACAATATCCTGGAGACGACGATGACTGCTCTCGACGCGGCCGCAAGCCGCTCGCCCGCCGCGCCCGCCCAATCGGGCGAGCTCGACCGCACCTACAAAAAAGTATTCTGGCGCATCGTGCCGTTCCTGATGCTCTGCTACGTGGTCGCGTATCTCGACCGCGTGAACGTCGGCTTCGCGAAGCTGCAGATGTCGCAGGATCTCGCGTTCAGCGAAACCGTGTTCGGCCTCGGCGCCGGCATCTTCTTCCTCGGCTACTTCCTGTTCGAGCTGCCGAGCAACCTGCTGATGCACCGCATCGGCGCGCGCATCTGGATCGCGCGGATCATGATCACGTGGGGCCTGCTTTCCGCGGTGTTCGCGTTCGTGAAGACGCCGACGCAGTTCTACGTACTGCGCTTTTTGCTCGGCCTCGCGGAAGCCGGTTTCTATCCCGGCGTGATCCTGTACCTCACGTACTGGTTCCCGTCGCATCGCCGCGCGAAGATCATCGCGGTGTTCATGTCCGCGATTCCGGTGTCGGGCATCTTCGGCAACCCGCTGTCGGGCTGGATCATGGAGCGCTTTCACGGCGGCTCGGGCTTTCACGGCTGGCAATGGATGTTCGTGATCGAAGCCGTGCCGGCCCTGCTCATCGGCATCGCGACGATCCTGTATCTCGACAACGGCATCCGTAGCGCGAAGTGGCTCGATGCGCGCGAGAAGCAACTGCTCGAGGACGAAATCGCCGCGCAGCCGCAGGAACAGCAGCAGCACGGCCATTCGCTGAAGGCCGTGTTCTCCGACCCGCGCATGTGGTGGATGTCGCTGATCTACTTCGCGTTCGTCACCGGCCAGTATGGCCTCACGTTCTGGATGCCGACGCTCGTCAAGTCCACCGGCATCACCGATACGTTCCAGATCGGCCTGCTGTCGGCGATCCCGTTCGTCGTCGCGATCGTCGTGATGAACCTGTTCGGCCACAGCGCGGACAAGCGCCGCGAACGCCGCTGGCACCTGATCGTGCCGGCGCTGATGGGTGCGGTCGGGTTTGCGGTCGCCGCGTCGTACTCGCACAATACGGCGGTGTCGATCGTGTTCCTGTCGCTCGCGGCGGGTGGCGTGCTGACCTGCGCGCCGCTGTTCTGGTCGCTGCCGACCGCGTTCCTCGCGGGCTCCGCGGCCGCCGCCGGGATCGCGATCATCAACTCGGTCGGCAACCTCGCCGGGTTCGCGAGCCCGTACGTGATCGGCTACCTGAAGGACGCCACGCACAGCACGTCGTCCGGCATGTACGTGCTCGCGGCGATGCTCGTGATCGGTGCGATCGCCGTGTGGCTCACGCCCGCGAAACTCGTGAACCGCTGATTCATCATTCGACGCGGGGCGCCGCGCGCCCCGCCCCATTCATTCACAGGACCCGCTGCCATGCCCCGCTTCGCCGCCAACCTCTCGATGATGTACACCGAGCACGCATTCCTGGAACGCTTCGCCGCTGCCTCGTACGACGGCTTCAAGGCCGTCGAGTACCTGTTCCCGTACGACTTCGCCGCCGAGGACATCCGCGCGCGCCTCGATGCGCACAATCTCGAGCAGGCGCTGTTCAACGCGCCGCCCGGCGACTGGGCCGCAGGCGAACGCGGGATCGCGTCGCTGCCGGGCCGCGAGGACGAATTCCGGCGCGGCATCGACCAGGCACTCGACTATGCGCGCGTGCTCGGCAACAAGAAGCTGCACGTGATGGCCGGGATGGTCGCGCCGGGCGCCGACCGCGCGCGCCATCGCGACACCTACGTGGCGAACCTGCGGCATGCGGCGCAGGCCGCCTTCGCGCACGGCATCACGGTCCTGATCGAGCCGATCAACCAGCGCGACATGCCCGGCTATTTCCTGAGCCGCCAGGACGATGCGCACGCGATCTGCGCGGAAGTCGGCGCGCCGAACCTGAAAGTGCAGTTCGACTGCTATCACTGCCAGATCGTCGAGGGCGACCTCGCGATGAAGCTCAAGCGCGATTTCGCGGGCATCGGCCACATCCAGATCGCCGGCGTGCCCGAGCGTCACGAGCCGGACATCGGCGAGCTCAACTACCCGTACCTGTTCGCGCTGATCGACGCGCTCGGCTACGACGGCTGGATCGGTTGCGAATATCGTCCGAAGGCCGGCACGTCGGAAGGCCTCGGCTGGCTCAAGCCGTACCTGTAATTCAAGCATTCCTAAGAGGGCTACCAACATGAAAGTACTGATCACCGGCGGCGCCGGCTTTCTCGGCCAGCGTCTCGCGCGCAAGCTGCTCGAGCGCGGCGAACTGACCGGCCCCGACGGCCGGAGCGAGAAGATCGACGAGCTGGTGCTGCTCGACGTCGTCAAGGGCAGCGATTTCGGCGATGCGCGCGTGACGTCGATCGTCGGCGACATCGCCGATCGTGCCATGCTCGACAGCGCGATCGACACGCGGACGGGCGCGATCTTCCACCTCGCGGCGATCGTCAGCGGGCAGGCCGAGGCCGATTTCGATCTCGGCATGCGGATCAACCTCGACGCGTCGCGCACGCTGCTCGAAGTGTGCCGCGCGCGCGGCCATCGTCCGCGCGTCGTGTTCACGAGCTCCGTGGCCGTCTACGGCGGCGTGCTGCCCGACGTCGTGCAGGACGACACCGCGCTGAATCCGCAATCGTCGTACGGCGCGGAAAAGGCGATCGCCGAGCTGCTGCTGTGCGACTACGCGCGGCGCGGCTTCGTCGACGGCCGCGTGCTGCGGCTGCCGACCATCAGCGTGCGGCCGGGCCGCCCGAACGCGGCCGCGTCGTCGTTCGCGAGCGGCATCATCCGCGAGCCGCTGAACGGCGAGGAAAGCGTGTGCCCGGTGCCGGGTTCGACGCGGCTGTGGCTGCTGTCGCCGCGCGGGGCGATCGAGGCGCTCGTCGCCGGTTGCGAACTCGACAGCGAACAGCTCGGCAACAAGCGCGTGATCAACCTGCCGGGCCTGTCGGTGTCGGTCGACGAGATGATCGCGGCGCTGCGCGAGGTCGCGGGCGACGACGTCGTGAAGCTGATCCGCCATGCGCCGGACGAACGCGTCGAGAAGATCGTCGGCAGCTGGCCGGGCCGCTGGGACACGACGCGCGCGGAAGCACTCGGGCTGAAGGGCGACACGTCATTCGCGGACGTGATCCGCAGCCATATCGCCGACGAACGGCGTTGATGGTCGCGCCGCCCGGCGGGCTGGCGGCCGTGTCGGCACCACCGCTGCCCGCCCGGCAGGCCGGCAACGTCGGGCCGCATCAGCGCGGCCCGACGGACTCCCCGACGGGTATCGACGCGCGCTTCGCGCCGGACGACGGGCGCGCCGCGCCGGCCGCGTGCTGCCATGCCAGCAAGCCCGGCAGATAGAACAGCAGATCGCGCACGCGCCGCGCGCCGGCCAGCGCCAGACAGGTCGGTGCGTCGAACCCGAGCAGCCCGCCGATCAGCACGAACCCGCCCTCCTGCACGCCCAGCCCGCCCGGCATCAGGAAAGTGATGCTGCTCAGCAACTGGATCAACGCTTCGATCGCGAGCGCCTGGGCAAACGTCGGATCGGCGCCGAGGAAATGCAGCGCGAGCCAGATTTCCAGCGCATAGCCGGCAAACTGCAGCGTCTGCCAGATCGCCAGATAGCGGACGACGATGCCCGTCTTCCGCCAGATCATCCGGATCGACTGATCGGTGCGCGCCGATTCGCCGACCAGCGCAACCACCTTTCCGCTCGTGATGCGGTTGAGCGCGCGCATCGCGCGCTCGAACGGCCGCGCATGCTGCACCAGCGCGAACAGCAGCAGCACCGGCACCAGCGCCGCCATGCCGATGGCGAGCTGCGCGGCCACGCGGGCGGCATCGGACGACACGCGCTCGAGCACGTAGCCGATCGCGACCAGCGCGAACACGAGCTGGCTGATCAGCGTCAGCTGCATGTCGGCGACGAGGCTCGCCACGACGGTGGCCGGCCGCACGCCCGCCTGCCGCAGCAGGCCGAACGACACGATTTCGCCGCCGATCCGCGCGACCGGCAACAATCCGTTGATCGATTCGCGGATCCAGACGAGCCGCAGCATCGTCGCAAACGACGGCCGGCGCCGGCCCCGGATCAGCATCCGCCAGTCCCACGCATTGGCCAGCATCGGCAGTAAATGGGCCAGCGCGGCGACCAGCAGCCCGACACCTGCGGCCTGCAGCCGATGCAGGATCTCCAGCGGATGCTCGCGCCAGATCAGCCACACCGCGATCGCCAGCCCGGCGAGCGCAGCCAGGCGTCCCGCATGCCGGAGCCGCGCGTCGCGACGCACGGATAGCCGGCCCGCGCCTTCGTCATCGGAATGCGTGTCGTGCGTCATGGTTTCCCCGCCGGCGACAGCAAGCCCTCGCGGTCGACGCGAAAGCGCGTGCCGCGCCAGATGACATGCGACGAGAAGAAGCTCGATACGAAGATCAGGAACTGCAGCAGATCGACGAACGGCAGCCAGAACGCGCCGCGCAGGCTCGCGCCGATCGCGTGCGCGGTTTTCACCATCAGCAGCGCCCGCGCGGCAAGCGCGGCCACTGCCAGCCCGCAGGCTGCGGCCGCGCCGCCCGACAGCAGCATCGCCAGCAGCGCCAGCGGCAGCGGATGCATCAGCACCGAACCGGCATGACCGATCCGGTCCGCCGCCCGGATGGTGCAACTCCAGCGCAATTCGTGCGTGTACAGCGTCGCGAACGTGTCGTCGACGCACGCATGCCCGACGACGAACGGCGGAACCACGACCCGTGCCCCGATCTGCCGCACCGCTTCGCCAAGCGCGTGATCCTCGGCGAGATGATGCGCGAAACGCGCCAGGCCGCCGATGCGTTCGAGCGTCGCACGCGTGATCGCGATCGTCTGGCCGAAGCACGGGCGCGCGCGACCGATGCAGAGCCCGGTAATCACGCCCGGCAGGAAATGGTAATTCGTCATCGCGACGGCAACACCGGGCCAGAAACCGGGCGATGCGACGCCGCGATACACGCTCGTCACGATGCCGACCTCCGGCTCCTGCAGCGCGCCGACCACAGCACGCAGATAATCGCGGTCGACCACCACGTCGCTGTCGGCCAGGCAAAGCACCGCATGCTCCGCGTGTTCGAGCATGTTCACGAGATTGGCGATCTTGCGGTTGGGCCCGTACAGCCGTGCATCGGCGACGACCGTGATATTGGCATCCGGGTAGCGCGCCCGCAGCGTCTCGACGGCGTCGAGCGCGGCGTCGTCCGCGTCATGCACGCCGAACAGGTGCTGGACCGGCCCCGGATAATCCTGGACGAAGAAGCTTTCGAGATGCTGTCCGAGCTGCCATTCGTCGCCGTGCAACGGCTTCGCGACGGTGACGCCCGGAAAATCGCGCGGCTTCGGCGCCGCGCGGGAAAAGAACCGGCCGACCAGCACGCTGGCCGAGATCGTGTAGGCCATGCCCAGCAGCACGCCCAACTCGCAAACGAGCGCCATTGCCCGCGCCAGCGCGTGCACCACATGCAGCAAAACCATGCTTCTCCCCTGTGGTTTCCCGTACGACCGCGATGCCGGGGGCCGGCCGCGCGCGCACGGGCTCACCCGTGCACGCGGCCGGACCGATTTCCATCGAGCCGGATGCGAAGGATGAGCTACAGACGTTACGCGCATTCAGATGACACGACTACCGTGCGGTGATCGATCCCGGTCATGCGCATGGCCGCAGACGAACGCGGCCGCGCATGCCGCGCCGGCAACCTTACGGACCGACAGGATCGCCGTCGCGATCGCATTGCCGTCGGTCGAATCCGTTCGGGTCGACGACACGCAGGTTTTGCCGCACACATCCGTTGCGCGACCGTACGCTTAACGCTTCGTTAAGAATTCGGCCGTAGAATCCGCCGGAAGATACGATCCCCACCGCTTGCCAGGAGCTTACATGTCTACACCCGCCCGATATGACGGAGTCGCACGCCTTCTTCACTGGCTGATCGTGGCGCTTGTCGTCGCGCAATATGCGATCGGCTGGACGATGCCCGACGTCCATCGCGATACGCAACCGGTCGGGCTGATCGCCGCGCACCTGATCGTGGGCACCGCGCTGCTTGCCGCGATGGCTGCTCGCGTGCTCTGGCGCGTGACGCATCGTCCGCCCGCCGACGAACTGTCGCCCGCGATGCGCACCGTGTCCGGCGCCACGCACTTCGGGCTCTATGCGCTGCTGATCGCCGTGCCGTTGCTCGGCTGGATCAATGCGTCGTCGCGTGCATGGGCCGTGACGCTGTTCGGCGTCGTGCCGCTGCCGGCGCTGTCGGCGGCCGGCTCGGGATTCGGGCACGCGATGGGCGACGTGCACGGCATCCTCGCGTGGGTACTGTTCGGCGGCATCTGCCTTCACGTCGCGGCCGCGGTCGCGCATCGTTTCGTCCTGCGCGACCAGGTCATGCAACGGATGATGCCCTGGTAATCCGGGCACCCGCATCCGGGCATGCCATCGCGGGCACACGTCCGGCGATGGCGGATCGCGATCCCGTCCGCATCGCGGCTCACCCTGCGATCAACCTGCCCGCCCATCGGAATCGGGCAACGAGATGATCGCGGCGCCGCGCGAAGCGGCGCGCGATCGACGGCATGGCCGTCCGCGCGGTTCGACCCGGTCGCGTGCCGCGAACGGCATGCGGTTTGCCGTACCGTGAACACGACGGCCTGAAGGCGCACACGATCATGTCGACACCTAGTTGTCGGTCTGTGCCGGCAGCGCAGGAGCCGGCGCCGGCGCGGCGGCCGAAGCCGCCATCCTCGCCCGATCCTGCTCGGCGAGCTTTGCCTGCGCGGCCTGAATGTCCGCCGGATATTCGCCGTCATCCCCCTTCGATGGGTCGTACCCGGCCGCTTCCAGACGAATCAGCTCCTCGCGAACCTGTGCACGCGTGAGCGGCGCATTCGATTGGGCGAATGCGGACTGACCGGCGATCGTGCCGATCATAATCAGTAGTGCGATACAAGTTTTCATCATGAACTCCTTCGATGTTTGGTACCGGTCAACCTTCGTGAATTTCGAACCCGCCGCGGCGGTCCGCTACGTCAGCTTCCGAAATACGGCGTGCAGAAGCTCTCGGGGCCCACGCACGCGGCCGGGCGCGGACGGGTCGGCTGCGCCGCCGGCTTGCCCACCCCGGACGTCCCCGCCGGATCGCTGCCGACCGCGGTCTCGGCCTGATGCTGCGGCATCTGTTCGGCCTGCCGCTGGAACAGCGGGCTCACGTCCGGATACGACGTGTCGGTCACGAAGCGCAGCCCGCTGTTTTCAGCGTCGATCAGTTGCTGCCTGACCTGCGCGCGCGTCAGTGCCTGTGCCGACGCAGGCGCCGCGACACCCGCGACGGACATCGACGCCACCACGGCAGCCACCAGCCAATGCGTATTCATGTTCCACTCCTTGTGAAGTCAACGAGACGACGTGCTACACCCCGTATGACGACGCGGGGTGGTCGTTTATTCCCGGCGTCCCGGGTCGCGCGCACCGGACGTTCACCAAGCTGTCATTCTTTCGTCAGCCGGCGTAACCTGACGTAACGCAGCCCCCACCGCGCGTGGGGCAGACTGACGACACCTTGTGGATCGGCCCTCGATCATGTCCGTCGCTTACGACTATGCAGCCGGCCTGCTTCGCACGCTGTACGACCGCCATATCGACGGCGGTGCCGTGCTCGACACGGCCGTGTTTCCCGACGCCGAGCGGTTCGTCCGTGCGTGGCCGGCCATTCGTGCGGAAGCGCTGGCCGTCGCGCGCGAGTTGCCGCGCATCCCGCGCTTTCACGAGATCATGCGCGAGCAGCACGACATCTCGGCCAACGATGCGCGCGACTGGCGGATGTTCATCATGCAGGCTTACGGCCAGCCATTCCCGCGCAACCTGTCGCGCTGCCCGACCGTCGAATCGATCGTCGCGGCGTCGCCGGACGTGCTGTCCGCGTCGCTGTCGTTCCTCGCGCCTGGCAAGCACATCCCGCCGCATCGCGGGCCGTTCCGCGGCATCCTGCGCGGCTATCTGGTGCTGTCGATGCCGAAGCGCGCGGACGGCACGCCGGCCGCCGTACTGAAGGTCGACGGCCGCGAATACCGGCTCGACGAAGGCCGCTTCCTGCTGTGGGACGATACCTTCGTGCACGAGGTGTGGAACGACAGCGACGAAGTGCGGATCGTGCTGCTGCTCGATATCCGCCGGCGCGACATGCCGCGCTTGCTGACGTGGCTGTCGAATGCGGTGATCGGCATCGTGCGGCTGGGCATCCGGGTGCGCGGGCGGTCGATTCCGGTTTAGCAAACCGCCCGGCGCGCACCCGCCGCGGTCAATCCTCGCGCGCGAGACGCGTCAGGACTTCCGCGAGCGCTTGAATCGCGGGTTGCGCGGCGCGCTGCGCCGGGTAGACGAGGTAGTAGCCCAGACCGTTGCGCACCACCTCCGGAAACGGCGTGACCAGCGTTCCGGCCGCCAGCCGATCGGCCGCCATGCGCGGATCGCCGATCGCGACGCCATGCGCCTGGGCCGCGGCCGTCAGTGTCAGTTCGAGCGTATCGAATACGAGCCCGGTGCCCGGGTCGATCCGCGTTGCGCCGACGGCCGCCAGCCAGCATCGCCATTCGTCGCGATTGCGCGCGGGATGCAGCAGCGTCGCATGCGCGAGATCGGCGATCGACTTCAACGACGCGCCTGCCTCGCGCGTACACATCGGCGTAAGGCATTCGTCGAACAGCGGAACCGCCACCATGCCCGCCCAGTTTCCGGTCCCGCGCACGACGATGGCATCGACATCGGCGTCGGTGAAATCCGGTGTGTCGTCCGCCGACGTGTGAATGCGCAACTCGGTCCGCGGCAGCGCGTGATTGAGCGCCGACAGCCGCGGCAGCAGCCAGCGAATCGCGAACGTGGAAGGCAGGCGCAACGTGAGGATCGACGCGGAATGCGCATGGGCGTGCGCGTGTTGCGCCAGTTGCGCGAGCACGTCGACGGCCACCGTCAGCAATGCGCCGCCTTCCGGGGTCAGCGTCAATCCCGAAGGATGCCGGATGAACAACGCACATCGGTAGTGCGCTTCCAGTTGCTGCACCTGACGGCTCACCGCGCCCTGGGTCCGGCACAGATGCTCGGCTGCCCGGTTGAAGCTGCCGAGTTCGGCGGCGGCGACAAACGCCTGGAACGCCGTCAGCGGCGGCAGCGCACGGGTGAGATCCGCCAGCGGATATGCGCCGGCGGCATACCCGGGTTGCGGATTATTCGTTTGTTCGGTCATCGCTGCATCGCTATCGTGGTTGAACCCGTTCGCGACGACTGTCGCGGATGGCTCGTCAACAATCAGCGGAGAAATATCATGGTCTCGTCGTCCGACGCACTATACACGCGGCAGGTCGGTACCTACCTGAAAGCGCTCGAACACGGCGACGTCGCCGCGATCTGTGCATTGTTTGCGCCGGATGCACGGATATTTTCGCCGTTTCTCGGCTGGATGGCGCCGCAGCCCTTCTTCGAAAAAGTCGCGGCGGCATCCGGACAAAGCCGCATCACGCCGATCGACATCTGCGTCAGCGCGACGGGCGCACGGCGGGCCACCGGCTATTTCGTCTACGACTGGGGACTGAACGACGGCACCGCGGTGCGGTTCGAATGCGTCGACGTATTCGAATTCGACGACGACGCGCGCATCGAGCGCATGATCATCGTCTACGACACGCATCCGGTGCGAAGCACGGTCGGCGACAAGTACGCCTAAGCGCGCGAGCGGGCGCGCCGGCCATTGCGCGGCGCAGCAACCTCGCCGCGCCGCCGGACGGACGGCAATCTCGCTGCCGCCCCGATCGATCGCCTACACTACAGACCGTTCCCCCGCGCGGCTCCGGCCAGCCACCGCCATGGCACACCTATTCTTCGCGGCGTCGATCCAGCGCCATATCGACACACCCGAGCGCGACATCGACGCACGGACGCTCGGCGAAGCGCTTGAAACCGTCTTCGGCGAACAGCCGCGGCTGCGCGGCTATATCGTCGACGACCAGGGCGCGCTGAGAAAGCACCTGTCGGTGTTCATCGACGGCCAGCCGGTACGCGACCGGCAGCACCTGTCCGATGCGCTCGGCGATGCCAGCCGCGTCTATGTCGTACAGGCGCTGTCCGGCGGATAAGGGGACGCATCGACACCCCAACGAGCACCCAGACGCGCCCACAGGAGACACCCGACATGAACGATCGACTGCTCGTCGCGACCCGCAAGGGCCTGTTCGTGCTGCACGCCGACGGCAACGGCGGCTGGTCGCTCGGCGAGCCGCACTTCATCGGCGAACCGGTCAGCATGGCGCTGGCCGACCCGCGCGACGGCACGCTGTATGCGGCGCTCAATCTCGGCCATTTCGGCGTGAAGCTGCATCGCCAGCGCGCCGGCGCGGCCGCATGGGAAGAATGCGCGGTCCCCGTGTATCCGCCGCAGCCCGCCGACGAACCGCGCGCGGATGTCGGCGCCCATGCGGGCACCGGCGACGCGGACGACGCAGCGCCCGCCCCGCCGCGCCCGCCGTGGACGCTGCAGCAGATCTGGTCACTCGAAACCGGCGGCGTCGACGAACCGGGCGTCCTGTGGGCTGGCACGATACCCGGTGGACTGTTCCGCTCCGACGATGGCGGCGATTCGTGGGTGCTGAACCGCGCACTGTGGGACCGCCCGGAGCGCCCCGAATGGTTCGGCGGCGGCTACGATGCGCCGGGCATCCATTCGGTGATGGTCGATCCGCGCGATAGCCGGCACGTGACGATCGGCATTTCGTGCGGGGGCGTCTGGCAGACCTTCGACAGGGGCGCGACCTGGCGCGTCACCGCCGACGGCATGGAAGCCGATTACATGCCGCCGGAACGGCGCGGCGAACCCAACGTGCAGGACCCGCACCGCGTTGTCCAGTGTGCAGCCACTCCCGATGTGCTGTGGACCCAGCATCACTGCGCGATCTTCCGCTCGACCGATGGTGCCGCACACTGGCAACGGATCGAAGCGCGGCCGTCGAGCTTCGGTTTCGCGGTCGCCGTGCATCCGGCCGATCCCGACACCGCGTGGTTCGTGCCGGCGGTGAAGGATGCGTGCCGGATTCCGGTGAACGGCCGGTTCGTCGTCACGCGCACGCGAGACGGCGGCCGCAGCTTCGAGAGCCTGTCGAACGGGTTGCCGCCTGCGCCGGCCTACGATCTCGTGTATCGACACGGGCTCGCGGTGGACGACTCCGGCACGCGTCTCGCGATGGGGTCGACGACGGGCGGCTTATGGACGTCCGGTGACGGCGGCGAAAACTGGCGGCAGGTCTCCGCGCATTTGCCGCCGGTGTATTGCGTACGTTTCGGGTAACGAACGACCCGCACGCATCGACATGCAAGCGCCCTGAAAAAACGACAAAGCCGCCGAAAGCAGGACATCAGCCCTGCCTCCGGCGGCTCGAGATCGACATCGGGCTTCCGGCCGCAACCGGGAAGCCCGCGCGCGTCGCTCAGTGCACGCCGAGATACGCCTTCACCGCCGGCAGGCCCGGCTTGCCGTCGAGCGTCGTCACACCGGCCAGCCACTTGTCGAGCGATTGCGGGTTCGCCTTCAGCCACTCGGCGGCGGCCTTGTTCGGGTCTTGCTTGTTCATGATCGGCACCATCACGTGGTTCTCGATCGACGTCGTGAACTGCAGGTTCGACACGAACTTCGCGACGTTCGGGCAACGCTGCGCGTAGTCGGGCGGCGTGGCCGTCAGCACCTTCGCTTCGCCGTAGTTCGGGCCGAACACGTCGTCGCCGCCGGTCAGGTAATCGATCTTCATCTGTACGTTCATCGGATGCGGTTCCCAGCCGAGGAACACGATCCACTGCTTGTCGCGAATCGCGCGATTCACCTCGACCAGCATCCCGGCCTCGCTCGACTCGACCAGCTTGAACTTGCCGAGGCCGAACTGGTTGCCATCGATCATCTTCTTGATCAACGCGTTGCCGTCGTTACCCGGTTCGATCCCGTAGATCTTGCCGTTGAGCTTGTCCGCGTACTTCTGGATGTCGGCGAACGACTTCAGGCCGCCCTGGTACACGTAGTCGGGCACCGCGAGCGTATATTTCGCGCCGGTCAGGTTGGGCGTGGCGAGCACCTTGATCGTCCCGGCCTTCGTGAACGGCTGGATGATCGGGTCCATCGTCGGCGACCAGTAGCCGAGGAACACGTCGATCTGCTTGCTCTTGATGCCGGCGAACGTGATCGGCACCGACGCGATCGTCTTGGTCGGCGCATAGCCGAGCCCCTGCAGCATCGTCGCTGCAAGGCCCGTGGTGGCCGCGATGTCGGTCCAGCCGACGTCCGCGAAGCGCACGTTCTTGCACACGGGCGGGTCGGCCGCATAAACCGCCGACATCGGCGCGGCAATCCCGATCCCGCATACCGCTGCGATCAATAGGCGCTTCATCTGTCTTCTCCTCAAATAGACGTCGTTTTTCATGGACGGGATCGATTGTTGAAGCCGCGCGCCGCGATCCCGGCGGCGTCACGGACCGAAGGTTGCGCGGGTCGCGTCAGCGCCCCGGCAGCCGGCGCTCGTAGCTCGGCGCGTGACCGAATTGCGCGCGGTACGCCTTGCTGAAGTGACACGGCGAATGGAATCCGCACGTCGTCGTCACGCGCGCGATCGACGCGTCGGTCGTGCGCAGCAGGTCGCGAGCGCGTTTCAGCCGCAACGTCAGGTAATAGTGGGTCGGCGATACGTTCAGGTACACCTTGAACATCCGCTGCAGGTGCCGCTGCGACAGTCGCACGAGCCGCGCGAGTTCCTCGAGCGACAGCGGCTCCTCGATGTTCGCCTCCATCAGCCGCACGACCTCGATCAGCTCCGCGCGCGAGAAGCCGACGCGCGCATCCACGGGAATCGGCTGCGTGTCGGTCGAGCTGCGGATGCGCTCGAGGATGAACTGCTCGGACACCTGCGCGGCGAGCTGCTGGCCGAAGCGCATGCCGACGAGATTCAGCATCAGGTCGAGTGGCGCGGTGCCGCCGGTGCAGGTAAGCCGGTCGCGGTCGACGACGAACAGCTCGTCGGCGAACCCCACCTGCGGAAACTCCGCATGCAGCGCGGACAGGTTCTCCCAGTGCACGGTGCAGCGATAGCCGTCGAGCAGCCCGCTCGACATCAATGCATACGCGCCGGTGCAGATGCCGCCCAGCGGCAGCCCGCGTTCGGCGAGCGCCGCGAGCGTGTCGCGCGCGCCGTCGTCGACCACGTCGCGGATGCGGATGCCGCCGCACACGATCATCACGTCGGGCAGGTTCGTGTAGTCGAGCGCCTGGGTCGGCCGCACCGCGATGCCGTTGCTGGCATGCGCGGGCGCGCCGTCGAGCGAATAGATCGACCACTGGTAATGGTCCGCGCGTCCGACATAGTTCGCCATCCGAAGCACTTCGACCGCGCTCGAGAACGCGATCATCGAGAAGTTCGGCAGCGTCAGGAAGCCGAAATGGGCAAGGGACGAAACCGGTGAAACGCGAGCGGCGGGCACGGCGGCAGCGGCGGCGGACGTCACATCGGGCTCCTGGCAAACGGTTGGGCAGGTTGCAAGCAGCCAGCCCCGTGGGCAAACGCCACGGAAGCCGGTATCGAATCGGGGGAGGCGGCCGGAAGTCGAACCGGCCGCCGGTTGCTTACGCTTGCGCGGGGGTGGCCTTCGCGCGGAGCAGCTGCTTCAGGCCCGCGAACAGCGGGGCTTTCGCGGTGCCCGGCGCGCGGCCGAAGCTCTCGGTGATGCGGTCGAGAATGATCGCGAGCAGCACGACCGACAGACC
>NZ_QTQF01000044.1:0-63895 GCF_003854235.1 Burkholderia sp. Bp8998 | reverse complement strand
TGCAAGACCTGCGACATCAAGGACCCGACGCAGAACATCGTGTGGGTCACGCCGGAAGGCGGCGGCGGGCCGAATTATCCGAACATGTGATGGCGCGTAGGCGACGAACGTTTCGCATGCCAAGACATCGTCGCTACGCGACCATGCATCACCCGCCACGCTCCTCGATTCAATTTCTTCGTCGACCAAACCAAGCGCGCGCCGCTTCGCCTGCACATGTGCAAGGTCCGCGCATGCGCCGCATCGCGCGCTGACATCTCGCCTCCGTCGCTGCGTCCTGCCGACTCTCTCTCCGAAGGAGTACCTCTTCATGAGAGTTGCTGGCGCGTTATTGGCCGACGATCGTTGATCGCATCGTACTCAACCCCACTTGACGGAGATCCCGATGAGTTCCCTCCCTGACAGCGCCCAGGCGGATTTCCCCGCCGCGCATGCCGATACGGCCGGACTTCAGCGCAAGATCAGCTGGACCGGCGCCTTCTGGGTCGCGAGCGGCGTGCCCGCGCTCGTGCTCTTCTCGATCGGCTCCATCGCGGCCACCGTCGGCAAGCCATCGTGGATCGTATGGATGATCTCGATCATGTTCGGTTTCGTCCAGGCGTTTTCCTACGCGGAGATTGCAGGACTCTTTCCGCACAAGTCGGGCGGTGCATCGGTCTACGGCGCGATCGCGTGGGTGCGGTACAGCAAGCTGCTCGCCCCGCTATCCGTGTGGTGCAACTGGTTCGCGTGGTCGCCGGTGCTTGCGATCGGCTCGGGCATGGGCGCGGGCTACGTGCTGAACATGCTGTTCCCGGCGACGGCCGCGATCAACACCTGGCAGATCACGCTGTTCGATCTCGGCTGGCTCGCGAGCGGCCTGTCGCTGCGTATCAACGCAACCTTCGTGATCGGCGCGATCATCCTGCTCACCACCTTCGCGGTCCAGCATCGCGGGATCCTGCAGGCCGCGAAGCTCCAGATGATTCTCGCGATCGCCGCGCTGCTGCCGTTGCTGCTCGTCGGCCTGTATCCGCTCCTGAGCGGCGACCTGCCCAAGTCGCACTTGCTGCCGCTCTACCCGCTCGCGAAGGACGCAGCCGGCCGCGTGATCGACGGCACGTGGAATCTTGCGGGCCTGCAGCTGATGGCGGGCGGCCTCTTCATCGCCGCCTGGTCGACCTACGGCTTCGAGACGGCAGTCTGCTACACGCGCGAGTTTCGCGATCCGCGCCGCGACACGGTGAAGGCCATCGTCTATTCCGGCCTGCTGTGCCTCGTGTTCTTCACGATGGTCCCGCTCGCGTTCCAGGGCGCGCTGGGCCTCGGCCAGCTCGTCACGCCCGAAGTGAAGGATGCGGCCGGCAACGTCACGCAGGCCGCGGTGTACGACGGCGTGCTGTCGCCGGGCATCTTCAGCGGCATGGGCGTCGCCGAAGCGATGACGCAGATCGTCCACGTCGGCAACTGGGGCGAGTACATCCTGAAACCGATGCTGGTGTTCGCGCTGGTGCTCGCGATCATGACGTCGATGGCCGGATCGTCGCGCACGCTGTACCAGGCATCGGTCGACGGCTGGCTGCCGAAATACCTGTCGCACGTGAACGAGAACGGCGCGCCGACCCGCGCGATGTGGACCGATCTCGGCTTCAACCTGTTTCTGCTGCTGATGTCCGACTACACCGTCGTGCTCGCGATGTCGAACGTCGGGTACATCATCTTCAACTTCCTCAACCTGAACGCGGCCTGGATCCACCGCCTCGACCGGGCGAACTGGACACGCCCGTTCCGGGCGCCGCGCTGGCTGCTCGCGCTCGGCGCGCTGCTGTCGTTCGTCAACCTCGCGCTGATGGGATTCGGCGCCGATGTCTGGGGCAAGGGCACGCTGGTCTCGGGCCTCGTGTTCGCCGCGCTGATCCTGCCGGTGTTCGTCTGGCGGCACTACGTGACCGACAAGGGCCGCTTCCCGGACCAGATGCTGGACGACATGGCGCTGTCGGGCGGCGAACAGCCGCGCAAGGCCGGCTACCTGCCGTACCTGACGCTGCTGCTCGGCGTGGCCGTCGTCATCGCGACGCACTGGATCGCGCCGTAAGCGCGATCGCGGTCGCGCGCAGCTTGAAGCGACGCCCGGTTCGCGGCCGGGCGTCGCGTTTTCTCTCAGGCGTTCCGCGCGCGACGCCGCCCGCCGCGCGAGCGTGCGGCCGAATCAGACGCCAGGTCGATCGCCAGGCCGCGCTTCGAAGATCGCGCCCTCGACACCCAGCACCTCGCCGCTTGCCGAATAGATCCCGACGCCGGTTTCCCACACCGGCTTGATCCGTCCGTCGGCGCACCGGATCCGATACTGCAGATCGAATACGCCGCGCACCGCCAACGCCTGCTGAACGCCCATCCACACGTAATCGGTATCGTCGGGCACGATGAGTTGCCCGAACGCATGCGCGTGCCCGTCGAGAAACCACTGTCGCGGATAGCCGGTCAATCCCTCGCATCCGGCACTCACGTACTCCATCGTCCACAGCCGGTTGTTGCGGCCACGGTAGACGAGGCCGGGAATGCTGTCGACCAGCCCCTCGACGCTTCTCAGGTGAGCCTGCGTCGCCGTCTCGCGCCGCCGGTCGAGCGTCACGTCGGACAGCGCGACGGATGATCCGTCGGCATTTCTTTTCAACGAAACCTCGAACCAGCGCAGTTCGCCATCCGGGCGCACACAGCGCAGACGCTCGCGGACCCCGCCGCGCGAGATCGCCAACGAACGCTGCAGCATGCCGATCCAGATGTCCCGGTCTTCCGGATGCACGTAGTCGATGAAGCACCGGCCGGCCGCGGGCCTTTCCATCGCGTCGGTCCACGCGACGTTGAAGGCGGCGATCCGTCCCGCGCCGTCGAGCTTCAGCAGCGCGAGCGGGCAATCGTCCGCGTCGAACGCGCTGCCCAATGGGTGCGTCACGAGCGTGTCGTCGGTCATCACGCCGCCCGTTCGC
The DNA here is from genome assembly GCF_003854235.1 of Burkholderia sp. Bp8998. Classification (NCBI taxonomy): domain Bacteria; kingdom Pseudomonadati; phylum Pseudomonadota; class Betaproteobacteria; order Burkholderiales; family Burkholderiaceae; genus Burkholderia; species Burkholderia sp. Bp8998. The sequence goes on along the minus strand of NZ_QTQF01000044.1, from coordinate 60,929 downwards.
GGTTCGATGCGCCGATCGCGCGCCGGTGCACCGATGCCGCCAGCTCGAGCCGCGTTCGCGCGTCCAGTTTCCGCAGCAGGTTCTTCACGTAGACCTTCACCGTGCCCTCGCTGATGCCGAGCACGCGCGCGATCTGCTTGTTGCTCATGCCGTCGGCGATGAGCGTGAGCGTCTGCGTTTCGCGTGCGGTCAGGTCGGCCGGCCGTGCGTCGGCATGCGCCACCGCGACGCCGTCTTCGTCGGCGAGCTCGTCGTCGAGCACCACGAGCCCCCGCATGCAACTGCGCACGTAGGCGAGCAGCGCTTGCGGCTCCGAATCCTTCAGCACGTAGCCGTCGGCGCCGAGCCGCACCGCCGCGCGCAGCTCCGCGCGATCCATCGATGCCGTCAGCAGCACCTTCACGCAATCGGCTTCCTTGCGCCTGAGGCCGTCGAGCACCTGGAGCCCGCCGAGCCCCGGCATGTGCAGGTCGATCAGCACCAGCTCAGGCCGCAGCATGCCCACGAGCGAAATCCCCTGTGCGCCGTTCGACGATTCGCCGACCACGCGAAATTCCCCGGTCGCACTGAAAAATTCGGCCACGCCGCGGCGAAACAGCGGGTGGTCGTCGATCAACAGCAGCGTCGTCGGTTCCATCAGATCGTTTCTCCGAATATCGCGCCTTCCGGCACGAACAGTGCCACGCGCGTCCCGCCGAACGCGCCGCGCTCGATCGCGATGCGCCCGCCGATCGCCGCCGCGCGTTCGCGCAGGATGTCGAGGCCATAGTGATTCACGTCGGCCGCTCCCTCGCCGAGCCCGATTCCGTCGTCGACGACGGAGACCTGCAAACCTTCGCGGTCGGTCCGCAGCGCGATCCACGCATGCCCCGCCTGCGCATGACGCACGACGTTCGACAGCGCCTCGCGCACGATTTGCAGGATATGCAGCGCGATGCGCGGATCGACCCGCAGGTCGGGCACGCGATTGTCGAGCTCGAACACGACATCGCACCGGCGCGAGAACTCCGCGACCGAATCGGCCAGCGCCTGCTGCAGCGAGCGTCCGTCGAGCGTGAGCCGCGCGCTGGTGATGAGCTCGCGCACCTGGCGCTGCAGGCGCGTCGTCATCGTGCGCAGTTCGGTCAGCAGCGGATCACCGGTGACGTCCTGCTGCTGCAGGCGAGCCACCAGAAACGACATGAAGCCCAGCTGCTGCGCGACCGAGTCGTGCAACTCGCGTGTCAATGCCTCCGACGGGTTCGCGGAGTCGGGCCCGTGCGCATCGGCCGGCTCGCGACGCGTCAGCGCCGCGCGGATCGTGCCCGCGATGACGTCGAGGTCCGCCAGCAGCGTCGGCTCGGCCGGCAATGCGATGTCCAGCACCAGCACCGCGTCGCCGATCGCACGCACCGCGCGCCCGTGGCCGGTCCCAACGCAGTCCGGACACAGCTCGCACGCACCGTCGCTTGCCGCGTGCCTGAGCTTGCAGCGATGCCCCTGCGTGCATCGCACCAGCGTGTCCGGCGTGGATTCGTAGCCCGCGGCGCCATCGAGCGCGAGCACGACGCGTGCGTCCGGCAGTTCGCGCGCGAGCGCCGTATAGAACGCATGAAACACAGCGTGGCGCGGCGCACCGGTGACGCATCCAGTCAGCAACGCGAGCAGCGCATCGCGAAAGCGCGTCGGCAACGACGCGCCGTCCGAGGGCGGCATGCATCTGTCGGTCAGGCTGTCGTCGGGAGTCACGATCGTTCGGTGCAGGCAGACCAGGATCGAAATACGACGCAAGTTCCATGCCTCTCGGCGTTTTCGTGTGCGCTACCTCTTAGGTCATACCTCCTCTTCAGGATTGAACGGCAATTACTGGCAAGAAACTATGTTGAACAACAGGAACGCAACATGACGCAGCGACTGTCGCCGGGCGTACGCCCATTCGTGATGCAAACGCCCCATTTTGGGAGTCGATCGATGCACTCAATTGAACCGCTCGCAACCAGTAGCCGAACGCGCGAACCACAGGCGGCGCACACGCCGTTCGTGCCGCCGAGCCTACCGCAATACGCGCCGTTGCAGCCCTGCTCCGTCGCCCGCTCGCATCTCGTGGTCGCGCAAGGCAAGGCGCTCGACGCGGCGCGTGCGCTCGTCGATGGCCTCGCCGGGCTGCCGGGCGCCGCGCTGCTCGTCACGCTCGGCAATCTGCAGGCAACCGGCCTGCCGACCGTGTTCCACGCATCGCTCGACGCGCTCGAGGACGACGTGTGCCGCAGGCTGAATGAAAGCGCCGTCGGCGTGCGTCTGTATGTGTGTGGCGACGAGGCGTTCGTGTGGCAGATCCGGCGCGTCGCGCAGGCGGCCGGCATGCTGCCGGACGAGGTGGTCGCGACCGTGTCCGGCATGCGGCGCACCGTGTACTGCGTGCATTGCGGGACCTCGCATGCGCATGACGGGCACGATGCACGCGACGAGGTCACCTGCCCGTCATGCGATGTCCGCCTGAGTGTCCGTCAGCATTTCTCCGCGCGACTCGGCGCCTATCTCGGCGTCTGCGCGGATGCCGACCGGCCCTACGCGGGAGACCAAGCATGAGCCTGCTCGACGTTCGCGTGGCCGAGGCCCGCATGCTCACGCCCGTCGTGCGCGAACTGGCGCTGACGGCGGTCGACGGCGCCCTTCCGGTCTTCTCGTCCGGCAGCCACGTGCAGGTCGTGCTGAACGATGGCGCCCGCACCTATCGCAACGCCTACTCGCTGGCGGGCGATCCGGCCGAACGGAATGTCTATCGGATCGCGGTCCGGCGGCAGGCGTCGTCACGCGGCGGCTCCGCATTCGTGCACGACCGTCTGGACCCCGGCGCGCGCTTGCGCATCACCGCTCCGGCGAACCTGTTCGCATTGAACGCCACTGCGCGCCATCACGTTCTCGTCGCGGGCGGCATCGGCATCACGCCGTTCATCGCGCATCTCGCGGAGCTGGAACGCCGGCAAGCGAGCCTCGAGTTGCACTATGCGTACCGCATGGGCCAGACGGATGCCTATCGCGCGGCCCTCGACGCGCGGCTCGGCGCGCGCTTTCACGGCTATGACGGCGTGCAGGCCCGCTTCGATGCGATCGCGATGCTCGAGAGGCAGCCGCTTGGCACGCACGTCTATGTGTGCGGCCCCGAACGCCTGCTGCGCGCGGTGCGCGACGCGGCCGCCGCGCTCGGCTGGCCTGCCGGCCGCGTGCACTGGGAAGCCTTCGTGGCGCCGGCGCCGGGCCAGCCGTTCACGGCCGAGCTGCGGCGCAGCGGCCGCCGCATCGCGGTCGGTGCCGACCAGAGCCTGCTGGAGGCACTCGAATCGGCCGGCATCGACGTGCCCAATCTGTGCCGCGGCGGCGCATGCGGCCAGTGCGCGACGCGCTATCTCGACGGCGCGGTCGAGCATCGCGACGCGTTCCTCGACGCCGACGCGCGCGCGACCCATCTGATGCCCTGCGTGTCGCGCGCGTGCGGCGGCGCATTGACCCTCGACCTGTGAGAACCGTGTCATGAGCGTATTCATCAAGCCCGCGCAGACGTATCGCGACGACTTCTCGTTCCGCAACAGCCCGGCGGCGATCGCGCGCTTTCCGTTTCCGTTCGCCGAGGACCGGTACATGTATTCGGTCAACCTCGAACCCGCGACGCCGCGCGATCCCGGCTCGGTCTACGCGCACTGCTTCGACATCGACGAGCACTACCGTTCCGAGATCGCCGAACGTGCGCGCGTGCTCGACGCCGAGCCGCGCCGTGCGATCGTGATGCCGCACATGGAGACCGCGTCGTGGGACACGCTGGAGTTGGTCATGACGCATCTGGCGCACGACTATCCGGAGTGGTTCGCGCTCGAGCGCGACGACGATCGCTGGCGATGGCAAAACCGCGCGCTCGACCTCGAACAGACCTTCGTGTTCGGCGACGCGCGCACGCTGCCGTACGGCCCGCTGGAATACATCATGCGGCAGGCGCAAGGCGACATCGCGCTGCTCGACCAGCGCGACGGCGACCTGTACATGGACGCCGGCGTCGTCACGGGCCCGGCCGACTGGTCGCTCGCGTTCGATGCCGGGATGAGCTTCAGGCAATGGCATGCGCCGGTGCCGCTCGCGCACCAGGCGGGCGTATTCGACCGCGCGCTGAAATACCTGCTCGCCGTGCAGGTCGGGCAACCCGTGCGCCGCCTGAACTGGACGCTGACCATCCATCCGCGCCTCGACACGTCGCCCGAAACCTATCACCTGTGGGGCGCGGACCGCGGGCGCGTGACGCCCGACAACGTCGGCGAGGCTGTGCATCTGCGCGTCGAGCTGCAATTGATGGCGCGGCTGCCGCGCAGCAACGCGCTGATGTTCGGCATCCGCACCTACCTCTGCAGCATGGCCGACCTCGTCGGCAATCCGGTCTGGGCGCGCCGGCTGCACCGCGTGCTGCGCGACCTGCCCGAGCCGATCGCCGAATACAAGGGCATGTCCCGCTACCGGCACACGCTCGTCGAGTGGCTCAGCCAGTTCGACGTCGACGCCTGACCCGGCGTTTTTTCGTGATCGACCTTCACTTTCGTATGGAGCATTCAAGATGGCGAACTCCTGGCGCATCTCCGCCCTGGCGGACCGGCATCGCGCACTCGGCTCGAATCTCGAGGACTGGAACGGCATGGGCACCGCATGGACCTATTCGACCGACCTCGCCGACCACCACGAGGCCATTCGCACCCGCGCCGGCCTGATGGACGTATCGGGGCTGAAGAAGGTGCACTACGTCGGCCCGCACGCCGAATGCCTGCTGAACTGGGCGACGACGCGCGACATCGGCAAGCTGTATCCGGGCAAGTCGGTGTACGCGACGATGCTCGACGAGCGCGGCAAGTTCATCGACGACTGCATCGTCTACCGGACGGGCCCCAACGCGTTCATGGTCGTCCATGGCGCGGGCGCGGGGTACGAGCGCCTCGTGCGCTCCGCGTACGGCCGGCAGGTCGCCGTGCTGTTCGACGACGACCTGCACGACCTGTCGCTGCAAGGGCCCGTCGCGGTCGACTTCCTCGCCGAATACGTGCCGGAGATCCGCAACCTGCCTTACTTCCACCACATTCAGACGCGCCTGTTCGGGCGGCCGGTGATGATCTCGCGTACCGGCTACACCGGCGAGCGCGGCTACGAGATCTTCTGCAAGGCCGCCGACGCGCCGCTGATCTGGGACACGATCCTCGAGAAAGGCCGGGCGATGGGCATCGTCCCATGCGCGTTCACCGCGCTGGACTGGCTGCGCGTCGAGAGCTCCCTGCTGTTCTACCCGTACGACAACTCCGAGATGTACCCGTTTGCCGACGAACGCGCAGGCGACACGCTGTGGGAGCTCGGCCTCGATTTCACGGTGTCGCCCGGCAAGACCGAATTCTGCGGCGCTGCCGAGCATGTCCGGCTGGCTGGCAAGGAGCGGTTCCGGATCTTCGGCGTCGAGCTCGAGGCCACGAAGGCCGCGCAGGCTGCCGACACGCTATGGCGCGACGGCAAACAGGTCGGCGTGATCACGTGCGCGATGGTCTCGCGGCTGACGGGGCGCTCGCTCGCGATCGCCCGCCTCGACGTCGAACATGCCCACGCTGGCGCGCCGCTCGTCGTGAAGGGCAGCATCGAGACGCGCGCGACCGCCGCACTGCTGCCGTTCGACGATCCCGAGAAGACGAAGCGCACCGCCATCGGCTGATGCCGTGACGACCGCGCGTGACCACGCGCCACGGTGGCGGCCGGCCTTTCCCGCATTCCGATCCGTTTCGAGGACACACGACGTGAATCCGAACTACATCCTGACGATCAGCTGCCCGGCCACGTCCGGCATCGTCGCTGCCGTCACCTCTCAGCTCGCCGCATCGAACTGCTACATCAGCGAACTGGCGCAGTACGACGACGAGGTCAGCGGCACGTTCTTCATGCGTGCCGTGTTCCGCTTCAACGCCGGTGCGAGCGGCAACGTCGAGCAGCTGCAGCGCGATTTCGGCAGCGTAGCCCGCGACTTCTCGATGCAGTGGCAACTGAAAAGCGCCGGCGAACCGATGAAGGTCCTGCTGATGGTGAGCAAGTTCGACCACTGCCTGTCCGACCTGCTGTACCGCTTCCGCAAGGGCGAGCTGCGCATGCGGATCACCGCGGTCGTGTCGAACCATCTCGACCTGCGGCCGATGGCCGAGCGCGAGGGCATCCGCTTCATCTACCTGCCGATCACGCCGGACACCAAGGCGCGGCAGGAGGCGGAGCTGCTGCGCATCGTCGACGAAACCGGCACCGAGCTCGTCGTGCTGGCCCGCTACATGCAGATCCTGTCGAACGACCTGTGCGAGCGGCTTTCCGGCCGTGCGATCAATATCCACCACTCGTTCCTGCCGGGGTTCAAGGGCGCGAAGCCGTACCACCAGGCATTCGAGCGCGGCGTGAAGCTGATCGGCGCGACCGCGCACTACGTGACGTCCGACCTCGACGAAGGGCCGATCATCGAGCAGGAGGTGCAGCGCGTCGACCACGTGCTGCAACCGGACGATCTCGTGTCGATCGGACGCGACACCGAGACGGTCGCGCTGTCGCGCGCGGTCAAGTACCACACCGAGCACCGTGTGTTCCTGAACCGGAGCCGCACGGTGATCTTCAAATGAGCGGCGCGACGCTCATCGACGGCAAGGCGATCGCCGACGCGCTGCTGGAATCCGTCAGGCAGGACGTCGCGCGGCTGCGCGCGGAAGGCGTGATGCCCGGCCTCGCGGTCGTGCTCGTCGGCGACGATCCGGCGAGCCACATCTATGTGCGCAACAAGATCCTGCGCGCGCAGCAGGTCGGGATCCGTTCGATCGAGCACCGACTGCCCGCCGACAGCGCCGCGGCCACCTTGCTCGCGCTCGTCGCCGAACTGAACGCCGACCCCGACGTACACGGGATTCTCGTGCAGATGCCGCTGCCCGCGCAGCTCGACGCCGCGGCCGTGATCGATGCGATCGATCCACGCAAGGACGTCGATGGTTTCCATCGCGAGAACGTCGGCGGGCTCGCGCTCGGCCAGGACGTGCTCGTGCCGTGCACGCCGTCGGGCTGCCTTCACCTGCTGCGGGAGATCGTCGGCGATCTGCGCGGCAAGCATGCGGTCGTCGTCGGGCGCTCGCACGTCGTCGGCAAGCCGATGGCGGCGCTGCTGCTCCAGTGCGACTGCTCGGTGACGACCGTCCACTCGCGCAGCGCGAATGCCGCGGAGCTGTGCCGCCAGGCGGACATCGTCGTCGCGGCGGCAGGCAAGCCGGGGCTCGTCGATGCGGGCTGGATCAAGCCGGGCGCGGTCGTCGTGGACGTCGGCATCAACCGGATCGAATCCGGTGGCGCGACGCGGCTCGTCGGCGATGTGGACCACGACAGCGTGTCGCGCGTCGCCGGTGCATTGACGCCCGTTCCGGGCGGCGTCGGGCCGATGACGATCGCCTTCCTGATGAAGAACACCGCGCTCGCGGCGCGGCGGCAGCGCGCGACGTGACGTACGTCCGCGCCCGAATGGCTAATCACTTCCAACGAGGTAGAACGCGATGACACAACGTGTTGCAATCATCGGTGCGGGCCCGTCGGGCATGGCCCAGCTTCGCGCCTTCCAGTCGGCCCAGGCGAAGGGCGCGGACATCCCGCAACTCGTCTGCTTCGAAAAGCAGCGCGACTGGGGCGGCATGTGGAACTATACGTGGCGCACCGGCACCGACGAATTCGGCGAGCCCGTCCACGGCAGCATGTACCGCTATCTGTGGTCGAACGGCCCGAAGGAATGCCTGGAGTTCGCCGACTACACGTTCGAGGAACACTTCGGCAAGCCGATCGCGTCCTATCCGCCGCGCGAAGTGCTGTGGGACTACATCAAGGGACGCGTCGAGAAGGCCGGCGTGCGTCCATACATCCGGTTCGGCACCGTCGTGCGCCAGATCGCGTTCGACGACGCCAGCGGCCGCTTCACCGTGACCGTGCACGATCTCGACAAGGACGTCGTGTATGCGGAAGACTTCGACTATGTCGTGAACGCATGCGGCCATTTCTCGACGCCGAACCTGCCGAGCTTTCCCGGCTTCGACAGTTTCGGCGGACGCATCCTGCACGCGCACGATTTTCGCGATGCGCTCGAATTCAAGGACAAGGACATCCTGCTCGTCGGCAGCAGCTATTCGGCCGAGGACATCGGGTCGCAATGCTACAAGTACGGCGCGCGCAGCATCACGAGCTGCTATCGCACCGCGCCGATGGGTTATCACTGGCCGGCGAACTGGGAAGAAAAGCCGTTGCTCGAGCGCGTTCGCGGCAACGTCGCGTTTTTTGCCGACGGCACCAGCAAGAAGATCGACGCGATCATCCTCTGCACCGGATACCAGCACCATTTCCCGTTCCTGCCCGACAGCCTGCGGCTGAAGACGAACAACCGGCTCTGGCCGCTCGACCTGTACAAGGGCATCTTCTGGGAGCGCAATCCGAAACTGATCTATCTCGGCATGCAGGACCTCTGGTACTCGTTCAACATGTTCGACGCGCAAGCCTGGTACGCACGCGACGTGATTCTCGGCCGCATCGCGCTGCCCGGTTTCGACGCGATGCACGCAGACAGCCTCGCGTGGCGTGCGCGCGAGGAATCGCTGGTCACCAACCAGCAGATGTTCGAGTACCAGGGCAGCTATATCCAGGACCTGATCGAAGCGACCGACTATCCGAACTTCGACATCGCCGGCGTCAATCGCACGTTCCTCGCGTGGAAGCACGACAAGCACGAGAACATCATGGGCTATCGCGACAAGTCCTATCGCTCGCTGATGACCGGCACCCAGTCGCCGCCGCATCACACGCCCTGGCTCGACGCGCTCGACGATTCGATGGACGCGTACCTCGGCGAGCGGGCGCCCGAGCCGCGCGTGCGTGCAGGCTGACCGTCGCGCCGAGTTGCGGCGCCCGGCCGTGCACCGGGCGCCGCGACGCAAGCCGTGTCATTCGCGGCCACTCGCATCGCGAGCCGCGCCCGTCCATCCATGCAAGGAACGTCCATGCTTATTCGTCCGCCGTCCGTATCGCGGCCGCACGAACCCGCGTTGTCCGGCCATGCGGCCGGCCGCGAACGCCATCGCGTCGCCGGTTCGGGGCTCGCCGCCGTCATGCTCGATGCCGGCGACACGCTGCAGGTGATCGATGTCGAGGGCCGGCAGCGGGCCGAACTGCTCGCATTGCGCGTGCATGACGGCGGCAGCGCGCTTGCCGCGCTCGACCTGACGCCCGACGACGGCGCGCGCTTCATCGCCGAATGCCTGAACGGCGGTTTCGCCGCACAACGGGATATCACGACCCTGTTCGAACGACACGGACTGACGGGCGCGCCGTTGCCGGTCGGAGCGATCCTCTGGTCCGGCGACACCCATGCCGGCTGCGCACGCACGTTCGTCGCGACGGAGCCGCTCGTCGCGATTGTCGCGGCCCCCGGCGGCCCCGTGCCCGTCGACCGGGCCGGCCGGCCGGCGACGGAACTGCACCTGTCCGTCGTCCGCGCACGAAAGTCCGCTGCCACGGAGACGAGTGTGCCGCTCGCCGATCCGCTCGCCGATTTCGTGATCCGTCCAGGCACCGCCGTCGCTTACACGGTGGCGGCCGGCGAGTACATCCAGATCGTCGACGTCGATGGCAGGCAATGCTCCGATTTCGTCGCATTCGATCTCGACGCGCTCGGCCGCCATCAGGAAGTCGGCATCGATCCGACTGTCACGCGCACGCTGAATGGCCATGCGTATCCGCTGCCCGGTCTGTATGCACGATGCTTCGACCAGCTCATGCAGCCGATGCTGGAAGTCGTGCACGACACCGTCGGCCGGCACGACACGTTCGCGCTCGCGTGCACGGCGCGCTATTACGAAACGCAGGGCTACCCGGGTCATCCGAACTGCAGCGACAACATCAGCGCGGCGCTCGCCGATTACGGCGTGGCCGCGCGTCCCGGCTGGCCGGCGATCAATTTCTTCTTCAATACCGCGATCGACGCGCACGGGCAGATGACGATCGATGAACCGTGGTCGCGCCCGGGCGACTACGTGCTGATGCGCGCGTTGAAGCCGTTGCTCTGCGTCAGCACGTCGTGCCCCGACGACATCGATCCCGCAAACGCGTGGCAACCGACCGACATCCGGATCCGAACCTACTCAAGCGAAGCGCGCTTCACCATGTCCACCGCTATCCGATCCACACCCGACGCCCTGCCCGTGCTGACGCGCCAATCGGGCTTCCACGCGCGCACGTCGGCGCTCACGCGACACTTCGTCGACTACCGCGGCTGGCACCTGCCGGCGCGGTTCGACGGCTATGGCGCGATCGACGAGTACTACGGCTGCCGCGAGCGCGCGGCGATCATCGATCTGTCCGCGTTGCGCAAGTTCGATGTCGTCGGTCCCGACGCCGAGGCCCTGCTGCAATACTGCCTGACGCGCGACGTGCGCAGGCTCGCGGTCGGCCAGGTCGTCTACTCGGCGATGTGCCATCCGCACGGCGGAATGCTCGACGATGGCACGCTGATGCGGCTCGGCCCCGACACGTTCCGCTGGATCTGCGGCGACGATTTCGCGGGTATCTGGCTGCGGGAGCAGGCGAACAGGCTCGGCATGAAGGCATGGATCAAGTCGTCGTCCGACCAGATCCACAATGTCGCGGTGCAAGGGCCGCGCAGCCGCGAGATCCTGCGCGCGCTGATCCGGACGCCCGCGACGCAACCGTCGCTCGACAGCCTCGGCTGGTTCCGGTTCCTGATCGGCCGCCTCGGCCGCGACGACGGCTGCCCCGTCATCGTCAGCAGGACCGGCTACACCGGCGAGCTCGGCTATGAGGTCTGGTGTCATCCGCGCGATACGCAGGCCGTATGGGATGCGATCTGGGCAGAAGGTCAACCGCACGGGCTCGTGCCGCTCGGACTCGAGGCGCTCGACCTGTTGCGGATCGAAGCCGGGCTCGTGTTCGCCGGATACGAATTCACCGACGAAACCGATCCGTTCGAGGCCGGCATCGGATTCAGCGTTCCGCTCAACACGAAGACCGACGACTTCGTCGGGCGGGACGCGCTGCTGCGCCGTAGCGCGCATCCGCATCGCCGGCTGGTCGGGCTGGAACTCGCCGGCAACGAACCGGCCCGTCACGGCGATTGCGTGCACGACGGGCGGGCGCAGGTGGGGGTCGTCACGAGCGGCATGCGCTCGCCGATCCTCGGCATGAACATCGCACTCGCGCGAATCGACGTGTACCACGCGCAGCCTGGCGACGTGCTCCACGTCGGCAAGCTTGACGGCCAGCAGAAACGCATCGACGCGCGGGTGACCGCGCCCGTTTTTTACGATCCTCAAAAGGCGCGCGTTCGCAGCTAGCGCACGAACGCCCTTACGCATCGAGGCGAGACGAGTCCGTCACGATGTGACGGAACCGCGGCTCTCGGATAACACAGCCTGATGAAGTCCGTCATTCGCGATATTTCGTGAAGACGGAGCAACGCGGAGTTCGCCAAGGTAGGCACTTTCGCCCAGCTCGCACTGGCGCGAAGCCTCCCCGTGTGCATGACGGATTTCGACTGTGTAGACGCCGCTGCCCTTCGCCAAACTGCCAAACCGGAAATCGCCGAAGTCGTCCGACACGGTTTCGGCCACCAAGCGATCGCCGCTGTACAGGGTCGCTTCCGCACCCGCGACGCATTCGACCACATCGCCAATCAGCGCGCTCACGCTTCCTCCGATGAAGCAGGTGTCCCATCGCTCCAGGCCGCTGTACCACACGCGTGGCTTCGTCCCGAAGTTGGGCTGCAGCACCCTGAGGCCCTCGCGGCGAGCCTTCTCGGCCATCGACCCGTCATCGAGCTTGACCGCTTCGAACACCTCGGTCGGGCACGACTGTTGACAACGCGGGTGTGACCAACCTTGATCGAGCAGATGCGCGTCGAAGATCCAGGTCTGCGGCAGTTGCAGTTCCTCGTTCCAGACGATTGCCTTGTACGGGCAGGACTTGACGATGTCCATGCGCCCTCGCGCCTTGTCCGGATCGATGATGACGATGCCGTCGGATCGCTTGTGGATCGCGTCGCCGCCGACGCGCATGCAGGGTGCGTCGTCGCAGTGATTGCACATCACCGGCAAGTACGTCGTTTCGACCATGTGGGACTCGCCCTGCACGCGGCGCAGGATGCGAATGGGGCTTTCGGCGCTGGCCGCGGCAGGCGCGGCGTACCCGGGAAAGTCATTGCCGACATGCTCATCGCGCGCCGCGATGACGCAGTTCTGGCAGTTCTCGCATTGCCCGACCTTGATAACCAGATTCCATTTGCTCATCGTATGCTCCTCACGCTGCGCGACCGATCAGGAAAGCATCCGCGCTTTTCCACTTTTCCACCTGCACAAGACATGAATTCGGACTCATGCTGCTGGTACCTGCCGTCTGGGGCCGATCCGGAGTCAGCAGGTTCATGCAACCGCCAATTTCGACGCACTCCCCGTCCATTTCGATCAACTGGAATTCAGCGCTCGCCTCGTATGACTTGACTACCCCGGCAGTGACCAGCGGCGATACATCAGCCGCGCAGATGACCGCACCGCGGTCGTTGTAGACCTTGACGAGATCGCGATGGGCAATGCCGCGGGCCGCAGCGTCGACGGCGCCGAGCCGCAGCAGCCAGAAGCGATGTCCGCCAATCAACGCACGATGATCCTCGATGCTGTTGACCGAGGAGTTCTTGCCGTCGCAGTGGGTGTGAAAACTGTAACGGCTATGCGTGGCGATCAGTTGCAGCGGATATCGCTGTGCCAGTGGAGAGCGCATGCCCTCCCAGGACGGGATGTATCGGTTCACCGCCGGCCGCTCCGGGTTGTCCGCTGTGTGCCGCTTCAGCAACTCGGGTACGAACTCGAGCTTGCCGCTGGGCGTCTGCAGGCCCATGCCGAATTTTTCGGCATATTGCGACGGCATCGGATGCGGCTCCTGCAGATCCTTGCGCCGGCCTTCCGCGAACCAGCGCATATCCACTGGATGTCGCAATTCCGGTTTTTCGGTTGGTACAACGAAGTAGCCTTTACGGCAGAACTCGCGCCACGAAATGTGATCCGGCAAATCCGACGAGTCGAAAACCCGCTTGACCCAGTCCAGCTCCCCGCAGCCCTCGGTGAACACGCTGCCAAGTCCCAGACGGGTCAGAATAGCGGTGAAGATGTCATAGTCAGAGCGAGACTCGCCCAAAGGTTCGATGCACTTATGCTGCAGCGTAATCATGCGGTGATTGACCGTGTTGAAGCCGTGATGCGCGTAGCCACCGGAATTCGACCATTCGCCGATGTCCCACCGCTCCAGCGATGTGCATGCAGGCAGAATGATATCGGCGAACGTCGCCTCGCCTTCCATCCAGATCGACTGATTGACCACGAACTCGATGCTCGGGTGACGGTAGGCATCGGCCCAGCGCCCCGCTTTCGTCACCGTGCTGAAGGCAGAGCCGCCATAGCGATAGATCATGCGGATCGGCGAGTAACCGGGCATCGGATAACTGAACGGCGCGAACTGCGCTTCCTGGGACATGCCGTCCCAGAGGTAGCCTGTCGCGTGGCCGTTGATGATTGCATCGGGCAACTGCTGCCGCGGAACCATCTGCTTGACCGGATTCATCGTCAGGATGTGCGGCATGCGTTGATAGTTGTTCACGGCGTTCGCGGTCCACGCGAGCTCGCCCGACATCCCACCGTCCGCGTAGCCTGGAAAGTAGAAGTTCAGATCGTGCGGAACGCCGATTTCGAGGCAGCCGAAATTGACGCCCGGCTTGCCCCAACCCTGCATCGCCATCATCATGATCATGCAACGCGCCCATTGGGCCCCCGTCGCACCGCGTCCCGCCCCGCCAAATCCCGCGCCCGTCATTCCGACGGCGAGATACACCTTCTTCTTCCCCCACCGCCGCGCCAGGGCCCGGACGTCCTTGGCGGGCACGCCGGTTTCCAGCGCCTGCCATTCGGGCGTTTTGGGCACGCCATCCGTCTCGCCCGTCAGGTAGGCCCGCCATTCGTCGAACCCGGTCGTCCGGTTAGCGACGTAATCCTTGTCGTACAGGTCCTCCATCAGCCATACATACATGATGGCAGTGGCGAGGGCCGCGTCCGTTTGCGGTCGGACCGGAATCCATCGCCCACCCAGCAATTGGGCAGTCGGATTGCAGTGCGGATCGATATGGACGAACTCGATTCCCAGTTCCTTGGCCCAAAGACGCCGCGGCGTACCTTCGAAACCGGCGTAGGCGCCATTCGTGCTTTCCGGGTCGCTCGACCAGAAAACGATCATTTCGGCTTCCTTCAGGCAGTCCTCGATTCCGCCATAGCCGGACGGCACGCCAACGCGCATCGAGTTGCCGAAGTGATGCATGGCGCCCCAGTACCACCCTTCCCAGCTGTCCGGATTGGCGGCCACCCGCGTGAAGCCGATCAGGTTGGCAAACCGCGTCAACGCGCTGAGGTAGTAGCCGATATTGCCCCACTGATGGTGCGACGACATCGGAAACGTAATGGAGCCCGGACCGTGAACCCGCTTTTGCCGATTGATCTCTTTCGCGACGATGTCCAACGCCTCGTCCCAGCTGATGGGTACATAGGTGGACTTGCCGCGGTTTTGCGGATTGCGCTCGCCGTCCGGGTCGAAATCGACTCGCTTCATCGGGTGAAGGATGCGCTTTTCCGAATAGACGAGCGACTTGATCGCCAATGCGTGCGGCGCGACGAGGCCACGCCGTGGCGGGCTGAAACGGCGTCCGCGCGCTTCAATCTCCCAGCTCGACGCATCCTTGTTGTCGAGATCGACAGGCGTCACGCGAACGATGCGTCCATTTCTCACGTACACGAACAAAGGGCCGCCGTTGGTGCACGTGGTGTAGCGCTGCGTGCCGTCGCGCATGGGCGTACCCATCGGCAGGCTGATGGTTTGCATCATGCTCAGCGTTTGCATGAACCACACCAGCAACGCGTCGTCGCCTTCAGTGACCACCTTGAAGTTTTTCGCCGCATGGATGATATCCAGGTAGTCCGGACTGGCGGAGAGAAATTTCAGCGCGGTGGCCACGTCCTTGAATTGCATGCGCACGTCGGGCTGACGATGCCTGCCGGCACACGACCGGATGCGGCCGTTCTTGATCTTGATGACGCGACCGATGCTTTGATCCATGAGCCCGATCCACGCGACGAGATCGCGCTCCTTGAGCCGATCGCGATAGGCAGGGAAGCGGCGTGCCGTCAGGTCGAGGACCTTGGGCATGGCAAAGAGAATGGCCTTGAGGATCTGTCGTTTCACTTTTTGATCCAATGGTAAGTCTGCGCAAATGCGAGCATCGGGGTATGACCGACCCGTTCCCCCGAGCGGTCAAACGGCTCAGGCAGGCGCGGTCATGTGTGGGGATGGTTTGAAGACCCGGGAAAGCCGGGCCCCATTGCACGATCCGCCGCCGGGTTTGACGTCAGGGAACGCTCGTCGCTGGCGCTAGAACGTATAGCCGACGTTCAGAAAGACGTTAATGGGTTCGATCCGGAGCGTCGACCTGGAAACGATCTGCGTTCCGGTTGCGGTCCGTCCGTATATGGTCATGTGCGTCTTGAGCGGGATGTAGCCGACAGACGCTCCGACCGACCAATGTTTGGAAATCGCGTAACTTGCCCCGACATCGAACACGGGGTTCCACGATGCACCGAGGGTCGCGCGTATCGATCCGCCAGGACCCACGCTATCGGTGATGAACTGGGCGTTGGTTGCGCGAACCTGGGTGAACCACGTGTAGTTCACGCCCAATCCGACGAAAGGACGAAATTTCGACTGAGCATCGAACAGGTGATATCGAAGCTCGATGGCAGGCGGCATCGGTCGCGTCGTGCCGAGGGTGCCGTACTTCGCGAGCGTCCCCCTGCCCTGCAGATTGACCGTGAGCGGCAGGCCGATGAGTGTGGCGATGCCGAGGTTGTCGGTCACGTAGTACTCGGTGTTGATGCCGAGCGTATCGGTTGACGACGCGTGTGCACCCGTGCCCGGCAACTGCTGATTGACGGCAACGCCACCCACGCTCTCCACCGTGAGCGGCGTGGCATTGCCCTGGGGTGCGACGTGAAGCCACCCTGTCGACAGGGTAAAGCTTCCTGCCGACTGTGCATTCGCATTTCCAGCAAGCGCAGCCGAACAGATAACACCCGCCGCAACGGCAGGCCGGACATTGTTCCAGTAGTTCATCACGCGTCTTCTCCTGCCTCATCGGCTAAATGGCTTTTATCGTCCACACGGCTTTAACGATCCGCCCATTGATCCGGATCGTTGGATCGGTTCTCGTATCCTTGGACCGATTCCAGACATCGTCCCCCTTTGTTACGTAGGCATGCTCAGTACAACGATATGATTTATCCGAGTCCCTGCGTTGTTTGATGTCTTCGCACCGTGTGGAGTCAGGAACTGCGAACGTCAGTTACTTTTTCTGCCCTTCTACGCGGCAGTCAGGTTCGACAAGTTGTCCAGTACGTCAGTGAATCACTTCGACGCCCTGGGCGTATCCGACGCCGCGTTGTCGTCAACGCTGCTTCCGGCACTCGCCGCGATAGCGATCGAAAACGCGAACGGAAAGCGTCCAAGCGCGGACGTCGCCAATGATTCGAGTTCCGAGTCGGGCAATTCGACATGAACTGAAATCCCGCGCAAGGCGTCTTCAACGACGCTGACAGTTGCGCCCTCGACGCCAGCTTCGACGAGCGCAGACCGCAGCGCATCTACGGTTTCGATCCGCTTCAACGCGGGCTTGAAGATCTTGCCGACACCCGTCAAGGGCATCTTTTCAACGATCCGTATGCCTTTGGGAATCGCAGCGCGTTCGCTGATCTCGTCACGCAGGAACGCTGCCATTTCCGCTTCGTTTGCCGTTATGTCCGGCTTGAGCTGGACATAGGCGACCGGCAGTTCGCCTGCGTGCATATCAGGACGCCCTACTGCCGCGGCAATCTGCACTGCGGGATGCCGGTGCAGCGCTTCTTCGATCGCTGCCGGATCGATGTTGTGTCCGCCGCGAATGATCAGCTCCTTCCTGCGGCCGGTGAGCCAGAAGTAACCGTCTGCGTCGCAGCGTCCCAGATCGCCTGTATTGAGCCATCTGCCGCCATCAGCCAGATCCATCCAGATGCCGCTGTTTTGCTCCGGCCGCATATAGCCGATGAACACGTTCGGACCGGAGATCACCAGTTGGCCAATCTCGTCCGCAACACAGTCCCGCACGTAGCGGCCTGTTTCATCAACCATCACGGCTTTCATGGCGTGGCCCGGCAGGCGAAGGCCGATCGAGCCGACCCGCCGTTCGCCAAGCGGCGGATTGACGCTGCTGATACAAGTGCCTTCCGTGAGACCGTAGCCTTCGAGGATCCTGATTCCGGTTCGCGTCTGGAAAGCACGCAACAATTCCATCGGCATCGGCGCAGCACCGCACAACGCGTACTCGAGCGAACTGATGTCCCGGCCGTCAGCGGGCACGTCCAGCAGCGAGCCATAGAGGGTCGGCACGCCGCTGAAAAAGTTGATCCGGTAATGCGCGACGATATCCCAGAAGCGTTTGACGACGCCTTCTCCGCGATAACCCTGCGGCGTGCCCACCACGACATGCGCACCGCGTGAAAACGGCAGCAGTCCCGTCACCATCACGGCATTGACGTGGAACAGCGGCAATCCGCAGAACATCGTCTTGCCCGGGCCAACGCTTTCGCCGAGGAATCGTCCGGCGCTCCATGCATTGTCCACCTCGTTGCCATGCCGGCGCATCGCGATTTTAGGCAGGCCAGTGGTGCCGCCCGTGCAGAAGTAGGACGACACGTCGTCCCTGTTCATTCGGTGCGGTGTGCAGAGCTCCACGCCCGGCTCCCGTGCGATTGCTTCGCCGAAGTCGTGGATGGCGATCTGCGCAGGAACCGCGCCCTGCACACCTTCCTCGCCGTGCAATCTCGAGCATTCGCCGCGCTGAAGCATTCGGGCCGCAAATCGCTGTTCGTCCGGCACATGGTCGGCAAGGTTGACCAGCACGACATGCTTGAGCGACCCAACCTTGTGCAACACCGCCTGCACTTTCGGCCACAGGTCCGTGCCGGGATGCGGCGCCAAGGTGACGATCACACTGGCGCCTGACGCATTGAGCAACTCGCCGATCGCGTCGCTTTCGAGCAGTGGATTGATCGCGCAGACAATGCCGACGGCTTCGCCACCCCAGATCACAAAGTGCGTTTCGGGCAGATTCGGCAATACATAGGCGACGACCGTGTCTCGCTGTACGCCCAGCCGCGACAACATGTTTGCCGTGCGCGTGATGTCGCGCACCAGTTCGCTGTAAGTCCAGCGCTCCGGGTTCGCGTAGTCGTCCGCGGTTGCGAAGAACGAAAGCGCGGGTGCCGATGGATTGATGGCGGCGCCCCGGCAGATCATTTCGTAGGTACTCGACGGGATATCCGCCGGTTGACCCTGCGATTCGATAGCGAGGACGTCCTGCTCGTTTGCGACGCCTTTCATGCGGCCTCTGCGACGACGACGTTGCGCTGGGTGCCCAGATCGATCGAGCCATCCTGGCTGACGATACGTGCTTCGACCACATCGCCGTCCTGCAGGTACTGCGGTCGCTCCGCTTGCAAGGCGAGGAAAAGACGCCATTTCTCCGCTTCAGGCAGCTGTGCCGCGGCGCGTTGCTTCTCCGGCGACGGAATGATCAGCGCGCAACCGGATGGCGTACCCGTTGCGAGCAAGTCACCGACATGCAGGTCATGAACGCCGGACAACTCGGTCAACGTCTCTGCCGGGCCGTAGACGAGACCCGAAGTGGAATCGCTCTGTCGAACCGTTGCGTTGACGGTCAGCGTCAGCGCGAGGTCCTTCAGCTTCGGCATGTCGTGCTTTTCGAGCAGGCAAAGGTACGGACCGACAGGGCCGAACGTACGATAGCTCTTGCCCTTGTAGAACTGCATCTGCGGAATCTGGATGTCGCGCGCGGAGTAGTCGTTGACGATCACGGCGCCGGCAATGAAATCGTGCAGGTTCTCGTCAGTCACCGTTTCGCGGGACGTGATGTCGCGTTTGAGGACGAGGCCGAGCTCGATCTCATAGTCGAGAAACCGTACCTCGCGTGGCTTCACCAGTTTCGAGTCAGCAGCGACGATGCAGCTCGCGGCCTTCGTGAAGATCATGTTGAACTTCTTGACGTCCGGATCCATGCCGGATTCGATCATATGCTGGCGATAATTCGCGCCCTGGCAGATGAACTGCTGATTCGACGTGACCGGCGAGAGCCATTGCACGGTCGACTCGGGAATCGTCGGAGCGTCGAGTTCGAGCAGGCGCTCAACCGGATTCGCGGCGATAAATTCCGCCGTGGTCGCGAATTCGCCGGGAATGGGCGTGATGGCGCCGTTTCGTACCACGCCCCAACGAGCGTGGCCTTCGTGCCGATAATGCAGAACATGCAGTGACATGGTTTCGAGCCTCTATGGGTCGGAGATGCGGGGGTGTCAGGCGAATATCTTGGCGAGCGCCAGCAGCTTGCTCAGCGTCAGATCCGGACTACGTCGGAGGTTGCGAACGAGGGCGGCCAGACTCGATAGCGAGAGCTTGGGTTTGGTGAAACTGCGTGGCATCGTCGGCCCCCATTGGGCCATCGCTTCACGGCTGACCACATGCTGGCCGGTGGGTACGTCCGACGTGAAGAGGTCGCCGTCGCAGTAGTGTTCGTGCTTGTCGCCCCAGGGGTCTTGCCAGTAGTCGAATATCTGGCTGCCCAGAATATGACGTCCGATACCCCAAGCGTGCGTCCAGCCTTTTTCGCGTAGCACGCGTTGCCCCATGCCGACCGCGTCCGCATCGATCAATTCGAAGGCGCTATGGCTGTACTTCGGAATGAAGCCTTGCGCCAACGCGAGCGTGTGATGGTCGGCTGGCCGCTCGCCAAGATCCAGACGCATGAAGGCGACGGCGGGTGAGCCGTCCGGGAGCGTCTGCACATCGCTCGGGATGAAACCGAAGTGCTGTGTGTACCACGCGCACGTTTCCTGGAAGTCCGCCAGCTCGAGCACGACATGCCCCAGCTTGATGACTTCAGACGCGACCGTCGGCGGGCGCTGCATGTCGTTGATTCGTACTGCCGCGTCCACGGAATTGAATTGAAGCGCGTTTCGATGGGGCAACGGTTCGACTTCGCGAACGCCCCAGACCGCATCGACGCGAAAGCCCGACGGGTCGGTCAACGTGACGCGATATCCGCCGCCAGGCCAGTCCGACGATTCCACCCCCGAGGCGCCGGGGAGCTTGGTCAGCGCATGCAGGTCCGACTGGCTATCGACCTTCAACCCAAAGCCGGCAAACCGTGCCTTCGTCGCGTGGCGAACGACATAACAGAACGGCGCCGGGCCGGTGCCTCGCAACAGCAACGACGCTTCGTTTCGAAAGACCGTTCGCAGTCCGAAGTCGTTGAGAAATCGCTCGGCCTGTCCGAGGTCCGGACGGTCGAAGATCAAGTACGACAACGCTGACGCCCTGGTCGTGGGATGGGGATGACGCGACGGTTGTGCAGTAGTCAATCCGGGAACGCCACGATGCGTACTTGTCTCCACGCTCAGCTCCTATCGTCTCTATGGTTGCTTGTCCGATTCATTGCTCGGTCTGTTGGTGACATTAAACTCATCGCTGATAGTTTTGTCAATAAGTGCGATCGAGACGTTACGTGCGCGGCGACTCTGCCTGGGGCAGCTTTATCGTCGGATGCCGGCACGCACATACTCAACCTATTTTGTCATAGGTGATAAAATTATCATTTGTGGGTACGATGTCGTATCCAGAGCCGACATCAAGCCGGACGATCGTCGTCTCCCCATCCCGAGAAGCAGGACCGGCCAGCCACGCACGAGCCCGAAGATGTCGACGAATCCACCCGCAACGCGCGAGCCGCAGCAAGAGCGTACGCGACCCCATTCCTACCAGCGCCAGGCAGTGCTCTGCGGTGCCCTCGCAGTCGGGCTCGGCGTTCTGATGTGGACCTTGCGTCCCGTGCTGACGCCGTTCTTGCTTGGCGGCTTGATTGCCTACATGCTCCAGCCCGGCGTCGAATGGCTCGTGCGTCAGCGTATTCCACGCTCTCTGGCTGCGCTCGTCATGATGCTTTTGTTTGCGTCGGTGATCGTGTCGCTCGGGCTGCTCGTGTTCGCCGTGATCCAGAAGGAACTGCCGGCGCTCGCCGCGCGAATTCCAGGATTCGCGGCACAGATCAATGCGTGGCTGCAGCCGAAGCTCGCCATGTTCGGCCTGAACGGGTCGTTCGATTTGTCGAGCTTGCGCAACGTACTGACGAGCCGGATCGAAGGCGGCGAACAGTCGGTACAGCTTGCAGCATGGCGCTCTGTGCGCACGGGCGGCAGCGCATTGGTTGCCGTGGTCGGCAATGTCGTCGTGGTACCGCTCGTGCTGTACTACCTGCTCTACGACAGGCGCAAGTTCTTCGCTCGGATCGAAAGCCTCGTGCCTCGGCCGTGGCTCGGCAAAACGTACGCGCTCGTCACCGAGATGGATCAGATTCTGTCGCAATATCTGCGCGGCCAATTGCTCGTCATGGTCGTGCTCGCCACGTTCTACCCGATCGCGCTGGGCCTCGCCGGCTTCGGCGTCGCGCTGCCTGTCGGTGTGTTTACCGGGCTTGCGGTCTTCATCCCTTATGTCGGCTTCGCGACGGGGCTCGTACTCGCGCTACTCGCCGCGCTGCTCCAGTTCGGCGACTGGTACGGGTTCGGTGCGGTGGCCTTGATCTATGGGATCGGTCAAGTGCTCGAGACGGCGTTTCTTACGCCGCGGCTCATCGGCGAGCGCATCGGTCTGCATCCGCTCGCGGCAATTTTCGCGCTGCTGGCATTCGGCCAACTGTTTGGCTTTTTCGGCGTACTGCTCGCGCTTCCTGTCAGCGCCATCCTTGCGACAGCACTGCGCGAGGTGCGTCGGCGCTATCTGGCAAGCACGCTTTATGCGAATGGGCGGGAGTAGGTTCCCCACCGCCCGCGCATCGCCTCCAAAAATCATGCTTCAGTACGCCGCACGAGCCCGGCGCGCTCCGTGCCGCCCGGCGCCGGCGCCGGGGCCTGGAACGGGCACGATCGTCAGCGATCGGACGTCCTGCGCACCGAGCATCATCACACCTTCGATGGCCGCGGTACCCGACGGCCCGCTCATCAAGACGGCGTAGCTGCTTCGAAAAACGCGTTGCCGTGGCAAGCATGATGCAGGTATCCCTACGATACGAACGCGCGTGCCCAGACGACGCCGGCACCAGCAGCCACGGCGAGCGCGGCAGCACGATGCCGACAATCTTCAGCACAATTCGTGTCGGGAAATGAGATCGTCCCGGTTACGTCCGTTCGTTCGCCGTCAATGTGGCGCTACCGGCAACGGCCGCAGTGCGACGCCCTCTGCCTCGGCACGATCCAGACCCAACGTCTGCAATACGGCTACGGCGGCGCGCTCCGCGAGGTGCTCTTGCACAACGTCCCGGTCCTGATCCCGTTCGGCCGGCGAGCGGTCCGGAGCGGCGACATTGAGCTCCGCGGCAATCGCCGCGAGTACGATGCCTGTCACCGAGACATGGCTCATGAAGGGATCGGCCGCGACGAAGCGTCCGGCGGCAATACCCGCCTCGCTATCGCGCCTCAACCGCCGATGCATGCCGAGGTGCAGTGCGCGATCCGAAAAACCCTCGCGGATCAGGAAACGCCCCCAAACCGGTTCACGCCGCGCGCGCAACAACGTCTGTCGCACGCACACGGCGACCACTTCCGCCGGATCGGACAGACCGCTCACAAGCGCGTCGAGCCGGTCGCCGAACTCCTCGATCACCCAATCGATGAGCGCCGCATGAAGCGCATCCTTCGATTCGAAATGGTTGTAAAACGAGCCGAAGCCCACATCCGCTGCTTCCGTGATCTCGTTGATGGTCACGTATTCGAGACCTTTCGTCGCCACCAGGGCGAGCGCCGCGTCGAGCAGGCGAGCACGCGTCTCACGCTTGCGCCGTGCACCGCGAGGTTCGCGCCGGTCGCCCTCGCCCGGGCTCGCACCGTCCACCGCACGAGCACCGCCGACTTCCATGGCCCCTTCGCGGGGCCATCGCGAACCGGGGTGCCCACCGTTCACCGGTGCGCCTGTCTGTTTCTTGTCGCTCATCGTTTCGGATCTAAAAGTCATAATTGACAATTCTATCATCTTCGACTTTAATGTCACCACCGATCGATGCTTATCGGTAAAAACCCTGACGAATGACTGGTCCCCTTTCCTGTTGCTAACCCCTTGCTTTGGAAACATCGTGAAACTCCCAGGTCTTGAAACGCGGTCGTCCTCGCGCCCGTCTTCCACTGCGTTGCCCCGTCGGGCGGGCCTTTGTCTCGCCGTTTGCGGCGCGGTCCTGCTCGCGGCTTGTCATACGCGCGAACCTGTCGCCCCCGAGGTGAAGCCCGTCGTCGCGCTTGCCGTGCATGCCGACGGCACGCCGGACGCCACCTCGTTGCCGGCGCAGGTCGACGCGCGCTACGCGACGACGCTTTCGTTTCGCGTCGGCGGCAAAATTGCCGAGCGCCGCGTACACCTGGGCGATACGGTGAAAGCCGGGCAAGTGCTCGCAGTCCTCGACCCCACCGACCTGCGCAACAATGCAGCGAACGCACGCGCTCAGCTCGATGCGGCAACGCACCAGCTCGCCTATCAGAAACAGCAGCTCGCTCGGGATCAAGCGCAGGCGCAGGCCAATCTGATTGCCCCGGCGCAGCTGGAGCAAACGCAGAACGCCTATGCAACGGCGCTCGCGCAGCGCGATTCGGCGTTGGCTCAGATGGGCCTGGCCGAAGACCACCTGCGCTATACCAATTTGGTCGCGGACCACGACGGCGTGATCAAGTCCGAGGACGCCGATACGGGCCAGAACGTCGAGCAAGGGCAGGCCGTCTATCACCTCGACTGGAGCGGCGATGTCGATATCGCCTGCGACGCCCCCGAGAGCGCACTGAATTCGCTCAATGTCGGCAAGTCCGCGAAGGTCACGCTGTCGGCTGTGCCCGGCAAGACCTTCGAAGCACGCGTGCGCGAGGTCGCACCAAGCGCCGATCAGCAAAGCCGCACCTGGCGCGTCAAGCTGACGCTCATTGCGCCGACTCCCGAGATTCGGCTCGGCATGACGGCTCGGGTGCAGTTCGATATCGCCCACGCGAACAACGGCGTTTCCCCCTTCGCGCTGCCAGCCACGGCGCTCTTTCACGATGGCGACAAGCCCGCAGTCTGGGTCGTTCAACCGGGCACCGACAAGCTTGTGCTGCGTCCCGTCACCGTCACGAACTACGGCGAGCGAACGGTTGAAGTCGCCACCGGCCTGCACGACGGTGAACGCGTCGTCGTGCAGGGCGTCCATACCGTGAGCGCCGGCGAGCATGTGCAAGTCGTCGCCCCGTTGCATCCCGAGGACTTCGCGTCATGAGCATCGTCGATCATGAAAAGGCGGGCGACACGACGCTCGCCGCCGCTCCGCAGGCCGAAAGCAAAGGCAAAGGCGGCTTCAATCTTTCCGAATGG
Source organism: Burkholderia sp. Bp8998 (assembly GCF_003854235.1). Taxonomy (NCBI): domain Bacteria; kingdom Pseudomonadati; phylum Pseudomonadota; class Betaproteobacteria; order Burkholderiales; family Burkholderiaceae; genus Burkholderia; species Burkholderia sp. Bp8998. The sequence continues at coordinate 36,299 of NZ_QTQF01000044.1, read as the reverse complement.
GCGCTGCGTCATCAGCAGCTCGTCATTTACCTGATCGGTCTGATGACGCTGTTCGGCGTCATCGGCTACACCCATCTTTCGCAATCCGAAGATCCGCCGTTCACGTTCAGAACGATGGTCATTCAAACGTATTGGCCCGGCGCGAGTGCACGTGAAGTGCAGGAGCAGGTCACGGATCGCATCGCGCGCCAGCTTCAAGCCGCGCCCTACGTCGACAACATCAAGAGCTATTCGCGCCCCGGCGAGTCGATGATCTTCTTTGCGATGAAGGACTCGGCCCCCGTCAAGGAGGTGCCTGAAACCTGGTATCAGGTGCGCAAGAAGGTCGGCGACATCCGGGCCACGCTGCCGCAGGGCATCGTCGGCCCGTTCTTCAACGACGAGTTCGGCGACGTCTATACGAACATCTATGCGCTTGAAGGCGACGGCTTTTCGGCCGCCCAACTGCACGACTATGCTGACCAATTGCGCACGGTGCTCCTGCGCGTGCCTGGCGTCGCGAAGGTCGATTACTTTGGCGACCCTGGCCAGCACATCTTCATCGAAATTTCGAACACGCAGTTGACGAAGCTCGCGATCACGCCCGCGGAACTCGCTCACGCCATCGATGCGCAGAACGCCGTGGCGCCGGTCGGCACGTTCACCACGGCCGACGATCGCGTATTCGTGCGCACGAGCGGTGCGTTCAAAGACGTGCATGCGCTCGAAGACACGCTGATTTCGGTGAATCACCGTACGTTCCGCCTCGGCGACATCGCAAAGATCCACCGCGGCTATGACGATCCGCCCGTCACGCAGATGCGCACGAACGGCCATGCCGTGCTCGGGATCGGCGTCACGATGCAGACAGGCGGCGACGTAATCCGGCTCGGCAAGGCGCTCGATGGCGAGCGCGCCGAACTGCAAGCACGCCTGCCCGCGGGGCTCAAGCTCGTCCAGATCTCGAGCATGCCCGACACCGTCAAGCATTCGGTCGACGATTTCGTCGAGGCCGTGGCCGAGGCCGTCGCGATCGTGCTGGTGGTCAGCCTCGTCTCGCTGGGCCTGCGCACGGGCATGGTCGTCGTGATCTCGATCCCGATCGTGCTCGCCGTGACGTCGCTGTGCATGTATCTGTTCGGCATCGGCCTGAACAAGGTCTCGCTCGGCACCCTCGTGCTCGCGCTGGGGTTGCTCGTGGACGACGCCATCATCGCCGTCGAGATGATGGCCGTGAAACTCGAGCAAGGCTGGAGCCGCACGCGGTCGGCGGCATTCGCCTATACGAGCACGGCCTTTCCGATGTTGACGGGTACGCTCGTCACCGTATCGGGCTTCCTGCCGATCGCGCTCGCCAAGTCGAGCACCGGCGAATACACGCGCTCGATCTTCGAAGTGTCGGCGATCGCGCTCATCGTTTCGTGGTTCGCCGCCGTCGTGCTCGTTCCGCTGCTCGGTTATCACCTGCTCCCCGAACGCAAGGCGGGCGAGCACGGTGGCCACGGCCACGACGACGATATCTACAACACGGGTTTCTATCGCCGCATGGGCGGCTGGGTGGCCTGGTGCATCGAGCACCGTTGGCTGGTGCTGGGCGCAACGGCGATCGCATTCGCCGTTGCCATGGCGGCCTTCACTCGCGTGCCGAAGCAATTCTTCCCGAACTCCGAGCGCCCCGAGTTGCTCGTCGATATGCGTCTGCCCGAGGGGGCTTCATTCGCCGCGACGCTGCGTGAAGCGCAACGCCTCGAGCAGGCCCTGCACGGCCGCCCCGAAATTGATCGCGTCGTCGACTTCGTCGGCACCGGCGCGCCCCGCTTCTATCTGCCGCTCGACCAGCAATTGCAGCAGCCGAACTTCGCGCAATTCGTCATCACGGCAAAGGACGTCAAGGAACGGGAAAAGCTCATGAAATGGCTCGACGCGTCGCTCGAGAAGCAATTCCCCGGCGTACAAACACGTGTGGCGCGACTCGAGAATGGGCCGCCCGTCGGTTATCCGATTCAATTCCGCGTGAGCGGCGACGACATCACGACAGTGCATGAGATCGCACAAAAGGTGGCGGACAAGGTACGTGCCGACGCGCGCACGCGCAATGTGCAGTTCGACTGGGATGAGCCGGAAGAGCGCTCGCTGTCGTTCCAGATCGACCAGAACCGGGCTCGTCAACTCGGTGTGACCTCGCAGGATGTGTCGAGCTTCCTCGCCATGACGCTTTCCGGCTACACGGTGACGCAGTACCGCGAGCGCGACAAGCTGATCGACGTCGATCTGCGCGCACCCAAGAGCGAGCGCGTCGATCCGTCGCAACTCGCGAGCCTCGCCATTCCGACACCCAGCGGCCCCGTACCGCTCGGCACGCTCGGCCATGTGCGCACGGCGCTCGAGTACGGCGTGATCTGGGAACGCGATCGGCAGCCGACCATCAAGGTGCAAGCCGACATTCGCGGCGACGCGCAAGGTATCGACGTCACGCACGACGTCGACCGGCAACTGAGCGAGCTTCGCGCGCAACTGCCGATCGGCTATCGCATCGTGGTGGGTGGCTCGGTCGAGGAAAGCATGAAGGGCCAGACGTCGATCAATGCCGAAATGCCGATCCTCATCATCGCGGTGCTGACCCTGCTCATGATCCAGCTGCAGAGCTTCTCGCGCGTGCTGATCGTGGTGCTGACCGCACCGCTCGGCTTGATAGGCGTCGTCGGCGCGCTGCTGCTGCTCGGCGAACCATTCGGGTTCGTGGCCATGCTCGGCGTGATCGCGATGTTCGGCATCATCATGCGCAATTCGGTGATTCTCGTCGATCAGATCGAGCAGGACATCGCGGCAGGCCAACCCCGTTTCGATGCAATCGTGGGCGCGACCGTCAGGCGCTTCCGTCCGATCATGCTCACGGCCGCGGCCGCGGTGCTGGCCTTGATTCCGCTCCTTCGTTCAGGCTTCTTCGGCCCGATGGCTACGTCGCTCATGGGCGGCATCACGATCGCCACCGTGCTCACGCTGTTCTTCCTGCCGGCCCTTTATGCAACTTCCTTCCGTGTTCGGCGCGACGAGCGCGGAATGCAACAGCCCGTCGTCGAACACGCGGAGATCTGATCATGCAACTTGCCATCAAGACATCCACTATCGCCGTGTTCGCGGCACTTGCAACGAGCGCCTGTTCGTTGGGCCCGAGCGGTACGCCACCCGCGATGCCGTCGCCCGCGCATTATGGGGCGCAGCCGCAACCTCGGCAGACCGTCGCGGCGGGCGGTACAGCGCAACATTTCGATGTCGGCGCAACGCCGGTTCCGCAATGGTGGACGCTCTACCGCTCCGACGCGCTCGATGCGCTCGTCGAAGAAGGGCTGCACAACAACCCGACGCTCGCCGCCACGCAGCGCTCGCTGAATGCCGCGCAGCAGGAACTGCGGGCCCAGATCGGTGCGTCGACGTTGCCGTCGATCGACGCGAGCGCGCAGGTCGAGCGTACGCGTTCGCCCGTCGTCCCCGGCATCGGTCCAAGCACCGAACGCTACAACGTCTTCGTCGGTCAGTTGCAGGCGCAGTACAACTTCGATCTGTTCGGCGCCGCTCGCTACGGGAACAAGGCCAGTGCGGCTCGCGTCGACGTGCAGGCGTATGAACTGGCGGCGGCGCGCCGCGCGCTCGCCGCGAATATCGTCGGCGCCGCCATCAATGCCGCGGCGCTCGATCGTCAGATCGCGCTCACCGAACGTCTCGTGACGCTTGCCGGCGATACGGCGCGCGACGATGCGCTGCGACAAGCGCTCGGCTCGATCTCGCATGCGCAGGCACTGGCCTCCGCGCGGCAGGCCGCCGCGCTCGCCGCTACCCTCCCGCCGCTGCGACAGCAGCGCGCGAGCGCCGTCCACGCACTGGCCGTGCTGTTGGGCCGCACGCCGGATGCGGCGCCTGTCGTCCCCGATCTGGATAGCCTTGCGCTGCCCGAGCGCGTACCGGTCGCCGTACCGGCGCAGCTGCTTCGCTCGCGTCCGGACATTCAAGCTGCCGAAGCCGCTGTGCAAGCGGCCGCGGCCGATGTCGGCCAAGCGACGGCGCAGCTTTTCCCGAGCCTGTCGCTGACGGCCTCGATGGGCCGCGCCGGCTTCAGTTGGCCGGCCCTGCTCACCGGCGCCGGCGGCATATGGGCGATCGGTGCAAGTGCGGCGCAACCGATCTTCCATGGCGGCGCGTTGCTCGCGCATCGGCGTGCGACGAAGGAGACGTATGAGGCAGCGGTGCTGCACTACAAATCGACGGTCCTGTCCGCCTTCGAGAACGTCGCCGATTCGCTTGCCGCGCTCGAAAACGATGCGCAGACGCTCGCATCGACCGAAAGCGAGGTGCGCTCGGCGCATGAACTGTTCGACGAAACGACGTCGCGTTATCGACTCGGGTCCTTGCCGGTATCGGCGGCGCAAGCGAGCGAACAGCAGTTCCTGACTGCACGGCTCGACGCGGTCCGCGCGCAGAGCCAGCGGCTCGGCGATACCGCGGCGCTGTTTCAGGCGATGGGCGAATTGCCGCCCGAGCCAGGGAAGTCGGCGTCGCGCGACTGATTCGCGCCCGTTCGGTTCATTTGCGATCGGGCGGGCCGGCACGCGAGAAGCAGGCCGCCCCGCCACGATCGGTCGTCCATGTTCGTCCGTTCTGTTTTCTTCCATATGGAACATCGAGATCTGATTGCCTGTCACGAGTGCGATTCCCTCTTTCGCAAGCCGCCGCGTCTGCGCGGTCTGGTTGCGCACTGCTCGTCTTGCGGCGCAAGCATCAAAGGGGTGCGTCACGCCGGTTTGACGCTCGAGAAGGTCTGCGCGGTCACGCTCGCCGCACTGATCACGTTCTTGATCGCGCAGGCGTTCCCGGTACTCGCGCTGGAAACCAATGGCCTGACGTCGCACGCCACGCTGTTTGAAGCCGTTCAGGCGCTATGGAAAGGCCATATGCATATTGTTGCAGCCATGGTCTTTTGCACGACGATGCTGTTCCCGTCGTTCGAACTCGTCGCCCTGCTCTATCTCTTGCTGCCTCTGCGTGCGGGCCGTGTGCCACGCGCTTTCGACGCCGTACTGCGCCTCGTTCAATTCGTGCGTCCGTGGGGCATGACGGAAGTCTTCATGCTCGGGGTGCTCATTACGATCGTGAAGATGGTGAGTCTCGCGCGAGTCATCCCGGGAACGTCGCTGTTCGCGTTCGGCGCGTTGACGCTGATGTTTTGCGTGATCGCCGCTTTCGACCCCGGCATGCTATGGGAGATGCGCGACGAAGTCATGCATGGTGGCGCTCCCGCCGGGCTGACGCGGCGGCGCAACAAGCAGCGTGATGTGCATGGCGATGCTGCGCCTGCCGCCGAGTCGGCAACGGCTTCGGTCACCGCGAGGCACGCCGGGTTCATCGCCTGCCACTGCTGCGGGCTCGTTCACTCGCGCAGCGCGCACGGTGCCGATTCGCGCTGTGTTCGGTGCCGCTCACCGCTGCACGAGCGGCGCCCCGAAAGCATCACGCGGACTTTCGGGTTGCTGCTTGCCGCTGCTTTGCTTTATATCCCGGCCAATCTGTTGCCGATCATGCATACCTCTTCGCTTGGACGCGCCGAGGACGACACGATTCTTGGCGGCATTTCTTACTTCTGGCGGTCGGGCGATTGGCCGCTCGCGGTCATCGTGTTCGTCGCCAGCGTCCTGGTGCCGATGCTCAAGCTCGCCATTCTCACGCTGCAAACCGTCGCCGCCTATCGCGGTTCCGACTGGCAGCCGCTCGAGCGCGCCAAGCTCTATCGCATGGTGGAGCGCGTCGGGCGCTGGTCGATGCTCGACATATTCGTCGTGTCGCTCACCGTGGCACTCGTGCATTTCGGATCGCTGGCGCAGATCACCGCGGGACCGGGGGCTTTGGCCTTCGGCTCGGTCGTGGTGCTGACCATGCTCGCCTCGAACGAGTTCGATCCGCGCCTGATCTGGGACAACGTCCGGCGCCGGCCGGCACGCTCTTCCGCACGATCGTAATCGCCGCGTACCGTCCGGCTTCGACAACCATTCATTCGATTCCTTTCAGCGATGCAAATTTCTGACTTACCGCATCCGGAGATAAAGCCTCGTAGCCGCTGGCTTCCTTCTCTGGTATGGCTGATTCCCTTGATCTCGGCGCTGATCGGTATCGCGCTTCTCGCGAAATCCATCACCGATGAAGGGCCGACCGTCACCGTGACCTTCAATAACGCCGAAGGGTTGGAGGCGGGCAAAACGAAGGTCAAATACAAGGATGTCGAGATCGGCACCGTGCGCACTATCGCGCTGTCGGACGATCTTCGGCATGTCCGCGTCAAGATCCAGCTCGATAAGGAAGCCGGAAAGTTCGCCACCGAGGGGGCGCGATTCTGGGTGGTGCGTCCACGCGTCGGCGCGAGCGGAATATCCGGCCTTGGCACGTTGCTGTCCGGCGCGTACATCGGCGCCGACATCGGCCGCTCGACCGTGCGCAAGACAGACTTCGCCGGTCTCGAGAATCCTCCGATCGTGACCGCCGACCAGCAGGGACATCAATACACGCTGCGAGGAGATTCGCTCGGCTCGCTTGATATCGGTGCCCCCATCTTCTACCGCAGGATTCAAGTCGGTCAGGTCGTCGGCTTTTCGCTCGACCCCAAGGGATCGGGCGTCATCGTCAACGTGTTCGTCAATGCGCCGTACGACAAGTACGTCGGGACCGACACGCGCTGGTGGCACGCGAGCGGCGTGGATCTGCGTCTCGACTCCGGCGGGCTCAAGCTCAACACGCAATCGCTTGCCACCGTCATCATGGGCGGGCTGGCCTTCGAAGCACCGCCGGGACAAGATGCCGGCCCGCAAGCCGCCGACGGCGCGGCGTTCAGGCTCGCGTCGGACCAAACCGACGCCATGCGGGAGCCGGACGGCGCACCGCTCTATGTCGCCATGCATTTCAACCAGTCGCTGCGTGGACTGTCGGTCGGCGCACCGGTGGATCTGCGCGGCATCACGCTTGGTCAAGTGACGAAGATCGGTCTCGAGTACGACGAGAAGGCCGAGAATTTCAGCATGGAAGTGACCATGGCGCTCTATCCCGACCGGCTCAGCCGCCGTTCGAACACGTCGCTGCCCGCGCCGAATAGCCAGGGCGGCCACGACATGCTGCAACACCTCGTCATGCAGGGGCTGCGCGGCCAATTGCGAACCGGCAACCTGCTCACAGGCCAGCTTTATGTGGCACTCGACATGTTCCCGCATGCACCGCACGCGACGGTCAATCTGCGCAACACGCCGATCGAGCTGCCCACCGTGCCGAACACGCTCGATGAACTGCAAGTTCAGATTGCCGAAATCGCCAAGAAGCTCAATCAGGTTCCGTTCGACAAGATCGGGGCGAATCTGAACGGCACACTCGAAAGCGCGAACCGCCTCTTCGGTCAGCTCAACACGGAAGTCGTGCCGCAAGCGCGATCCACGCTCGCATCCGCCCAGAAAACGTTCGACGCGGCACAAGCGACTCTTGGACAGGATTCGCCGATGCAAGCGGACGTTCATGGGGCGATGCAGGAATTGACCCGCACGTTGCAGTCTCTGAACGGGCTCGCGGACTATCTGGACCGCCATCCCGAAGCACTCGTGTTCGGCAAGAAAGGGGATCGTCAATGATGTTCAACGCATTTCAAAGACGCGCCGCCGTCATTCGAGTACTCGCAGCGGCGAGTGCGCTCGCGCTGTCCGCCTGTGCGTCGTCGCCGCCCAGTCGGTTCTATACGCTGGCGCCGGAGGCGCGAGCCGGGGCCGCTTCGAGCGTTTCCGGTCCCGCTGCCTTGATCGACATTCAATCTGTCAACGTGCCGGACCAGGTTGCGCGCAATCAGCTCGTCGTCAGGATCAGCGAGACGCAGGTTGACGTGCTCGAAAACGAACGCTGGGCGTCGCCATTGAGCGACGAAATACGCATGGCCCTGTCGATCGCAGCGACACAACAGTTGAGCGAGGTCAGCGCTCCCCGTCCGAAGCAGAAAGGCGATGCGCACGTCTATCGCGTTGCCGTCGACATGCAGCGTTTCGAGTCGTGGCCTGGTGCGCGGGTGGTCGTCGATGCGATCTGGAGTATTCGCTCGCCGGGCGCGCCCGGTGAAAAGCTGACTTGCCGCAGCACGGTGTTCGAGCCTGTAGCCGCTGGTTACGATGCGCTGGCGGACGGTCATCGCCGCGCGCTGACGACCATCGCCGGGCAACTGGCGGCGACCGTTCGCGCTCTCGACGCCGGCGCGGGCAGCCCGCCAATGTCGACGGCAAGCCGTTCAGCGAATTGGGCGCCGACGGTGCAGTGTCCGTCCCCGGCCACCCACATCGCAAACGACGCCATATCGATTTCGGGATCGTATGCGGCCCGTTCGGGGTTCGCGCAATGAGTGAATACCGCTCGGCTACCCGCCTTGCCGACGGTCAGCCGAGCGGTATGCCGTCATGGTTTTCAGTCGGCTTCGACAGCGGGTTCCACGATCGGCAACGGACGCGTCGCAACCTTTTCGGCTTCCGCCCGTTTGAGGCCCAGGCTTTGCAGCAGAACGGCGGCCACGCGCTCGGCGAGATGCTCGCTGCTGAAATCGAACGCGTTCAACGCGTCGGCATTCGGCGCCTCCGGCACGACGACGCCGAGTTCGGCTGTCACCGCGGCAAGCACGGTGCCGCCCACGGACAAGAACGCGACGAATGGATCCGCGACGGCGAAACGCTTTGCATCGATGCCCCTTTGCACATCCCGCAACAAACGCTGACCCAGTCCGCGGGTAAGCATGCGCGAGGAAAAGCCCTCCCGTACCAAAAATTGGCCCCAAAGCGGCTCGCGATGCGCGCGCAGCAAGGTATAGCGCACGGAGACAGCGATCACCTCGGCCGGGTCGGACACGCCGGTCGCGAGACGGTCGAGCCAGTCGGCGAACTCCTCGAACACGGACTCAACCAGCGTCGCGTAGATCGCCTCCTTGGACTCGAAGTGGTTGTAGAACGAGCCGAAGCCGACGTCGGCCGCCTCGGTGATTTCGTTGATGGCCACACCTTCCATGCCTTTTTCGGCCATGAGCTTGAGCGCAGCCTCGAGCAAGCGGGCCCGCGTCTCTCTCTTGCGGCGGGCGCCGCGTGGCTCCCGCGCGTCAGCGGTCTCCAAAGTAACGGCAGGCGTTCGCGGAGCGGCGCGCTTTTGTATCGGGCGATTTGTTGTCTTCGACATGACGATTCCGATCTCGATCAGAACCGCAGTATAGATTCAAACGTCTTAATCGACAAACAAGTCACTATTGATCTGAATATCATTTACAATTGCGGAATTGGCCTCGTCTTTGCTCGGGCGTCAGCCGGCAGCCTGCTCCGATCCGCCCATTGGGACACTGGACTTCTCATGGACATCCAATGAAACGCAAAAGGCTGACGCACGCGGAACGAAGAGCGCAGACGCGCGAGCAAATGGTGAAAGCCGCTCGGGAGCTCTTTATCGAAAAGGGATTTCCGGCGACCAGCGTGGCCGATGTCGCCGAAGCGGCAGGCTACACGCGCGGCGCGTTCTATTGCAACTTTTACGACAAGTCCGACTTGTTGATCGAATCATTGCACTGGAAGCAGGACGAGCGGACGTGCAACCTGCACTCCGCGTTGTTGAAACTCCGTGATTACTTGCAAAGCGACGATTGCTTTACCCTCTGGGTCGAGGCAAGCCTTCTCGCAAGGCGGGACCCCGCGTTTCGCGCGCGGTTCGATTCAGTCCTGAACGACGCGAAACCCGCCATTCCAGTTCAGAAAGGCGAGGCAAGCGAGCCATGCGACGCGCATCGAGGGAATTGAACGTCGCCGCCACAACGCTGCCCGACAAGGGTTCGAGCTCATGAAAGCGAATCACGCCACCTGGCCTATCCCCATGATGGCGCGGCTGCTGACAGCCAAATCAGAAGCGATGCGAGACGCCTACAGCGACCAGTGTCTGAGACGCACCAAAATCCGGCGCACCCGTCGGCGTGGCAACCCGTACCCCGACCCAGCTCGTCGTTGCGGTACCGTTGTTCTTCATATGGCCGGCCCGTACGTACAAGCTTGTCCGTTTCGAAAGGAGATGGTCGTAACCCAGTTGGACGCCAAGCGTATTGTCGTGTGAGCCGCGCACGTTACGTTCGATTCCCGAGATCTCGACAACGTCTTGCGGCGATGCCTGAATGGTTACGCCGATGCCCGCGATGCCTACCGGGTGCGCAGTGCCGGCGAGCGCGGCCGCCGAGCCCGCTGGTGCGTCGTGCGGTCGCGCGTACGTATAAAGGAACTGGATGTTCGCAATCCCGAAGCGATATGCGAGTGCACCGGTGAAGTGTTCGGTGGCGACCAGGTTTAGCGAAGCAAGCGGCCCGACGGTGACTGCCTGCGTTCCCGGACGCTGCGATTGATAAGCGATAGACGCATACAGCCCATACCCGGTGTAGGTTGCGGACACGTCAAGCAGGTTGCCCGTCGAAGCTGGCACGGGTTGCGTGACCGTCGCGGCGAACGCGTACATCGCGGCCAGCCGTACGCCACCGAAGTCCGGCGATTGATAGAGCACGGCATTGCTCGTGCGCCCGGCGATCGATTGTGTCGACAGCGTGTTCCTGTCTACGGCAAGGACCGACGCGACAAACGGCGACAGGACTTCGTCGAGTGCAAACGGATCGGCGCCATAGGCGGTATTGAATGAGGGCTGATACTGCCGTCCGAACGTCAGCGAACCGTATTTGTTATCGGAGAGCCCGACCCATCCCTGACGGTAGAACAACGCCGTCGTATCGGTGAAGAGCATCCCGTTATTGACGTTGTAGCCTGTTTCAATATCGAACTTTGCCTGAAGCCCTCCGCCCAGATCCTCCCGCCCCAATAATCCGAAGCGCGAACCCGATTCACCACCGCTTCGTTCGGAGTACGAAGTGTGACCGCCATTATTAAGATACTGCATGAATGTATCGACCACGCCGTACAGTGTGACGTTCGACTCTGCGGCCGCACTCCCGGCCGCCAACAGGAATGTAGCCCCGCAAATGGTCTTCGCAGAAAATTGCACGTTCGTCTCCTTTCTTCCTTCCACGGTGGATATCGAGCGGCAATGAGGACCTCGATACGATCCTTATTCCCACTGCTTTTATTGACGGTACATACCGACCATTCGCCGATTCATCTCGGTCTTGCGCTGCATGTGTTCGATCGCGTGATATGCGCACGCCAGCGGTCGAACGCAGTGCAGTGGAGCAGCAGAATCTTATTGCCGTGCGGTGAGGTCCTGGCCTTGCGGTATCCGCCTCTTGATTTTCGAGATCGTGTGGACCTTCACCTGGCCTGCCCATGGCCCATCGATTGTCCGCAGATCCGCGGCCACGGGATGCGCGAAGCCAAGCTCATCGCTAAGCCTCGAAAGTGCCGCGGCGTAATCGAGAGACAAGTTGGTGACAAGCACGTCGTCATCGCGGAAGACCAGGCTATTCGACCAAAGGAGACCTATGGGCGCCCCCTTGCGATCGATTCCGCCGAAATCGCCGAGCTTTGCAATCACTCGCCCCTGTGTCGGCTCGAGTACGACAATCTCGTTGGACTGGTTGCATGCAATCCAGATGTTGTCGTGCTCGTCGATGATCAGGCCGTCGGGCCCGCCGCCGACGCGATTGACGAAGACCTCGGGCGTGCCAGGTTCAAGCGCCAAGCCGGTCACCGGTATTTTCACGATCGTGTCGTTCGATGTGTTGGCGACGAACAGCGCCGTCCGCTCCTTGTTGAACGCGAGACCATTCGCGCCGATGTGCGGCGCTGGCCTTGTCGGACTGAGCAGTGGGCTTTTGACCCATGCCAACCCTTCGCCGCCGCCTGGTCCGGTTTTCCAGATGATGCCCTGGTGGGAGTCGGTGACGTACACGTTGCCGGCGGCATCGAACGTCATCCCGTCAAGGCCGGGATTCTTGCCCGTGACCGTCATGAATACCGCTGAGACACCCGTATCGGGATCGACGCTCAAAACCTTCCCATACTGATAATCGATGACGAGCAACTTGCCGGTCTGCGGATTGAAACCGACATCGAGCAATAGCCGGCTTGAGCCCTTGATGCGGACAGTCCGTAGGTGCTCGCCCTGTGGGTCGAACACAATGAGCGTTCCCTCACTCGTCAAAGGCTTGTTCGCCGCGACCGTCACGACGTAGACGTTGCCGTCATGGTCCAGGGCGATCCCCTCAGGATGCGCCTCGCCAGGGGGCAACGTGGCAAATGTTTCGACCTTGCCGCGCTCCCAGGCCTTCGCGGCGAACGGCGTCGTCAACAACGCCAGCAGTATCAGTACCGTTTTGACCATGCCCGTTCTCATCTTGCAGTCTCCAAAGTTTGGGAAGCTGTAATGCATCGGATTATTCGATCGTGTCCGCCCCATTCATGCGAGCACCCTCATCGGCTGTAGAGGCCGGTCAGGGTGGCCACGGCGAGCGTGTTCTGGTGGATCACGAAGCGCACCACCGCGTTGGGCGCGTTGGCTGGCAAATCAAGCTTCGGCACACGCAGCGCGTGCACGGTGAAGATATAGCGGTGCGCCGGCAAGCCCTTGGGTGGGCAGGGGCCGCCGTAGCCGGCGGTACCGTAGTCGTTGGTGGCCTGAGTGCCACTGGCGCCGAGGTCAGCGGCGTCGGTGGAGCCTGCACCGGCGGCAAGCTGCGTGACGGACGAATCGATATCGAACAGAATCCAGTGCCAGAAGCCGCTGCCGGTGGGTGCGTCCGGGTCGTACAGCGTCAGCGCGAAACTCCTGGTTTCTTCCGGCGCGCCGTTCCATTGCAGGGCGGGTGAATTGTTCTGACCGCTGCCATCGAAGCCATTGAACTCATGCACCCGGTGCAGCCGTTCCAGATCCTTGAATTCAGGCGATATTACTGTGAAGTTCTTCACGCCATTTCCTTTGAAAACTCAGTTTTACAATTTGGATGTCTAACCGTTTATCTCGCCACGCGACACGTTCGGCCGCTGACGATGACACGTTTCCATCTATCGCGATGTTTCCGTCATGCGGACGGTCGGCAATAACCCGGGCACAGGCGTCGCCCATTTCTGCCGGATTGCCGCGCAGCGTCGCTCCGCCATTGACCCGCAGGTCCTGCCCCCTGGATTCCGTTTGCCTCGCGCCGTGCGCGTCAATACGACTTCGGCAGCCCGAGCGCCTGCTCGGCCACGTAGCACAATGCGAGCTCCTGCGTCACCGGTGCGAGCAGCGACAGCACGCTTTCGCGCAAGCCGCGCTCGACGTGGTACTCCTTCGCGTAGCCATAGCCGCCGTGCGTGCGCACCGCGCGCAACGACGTCTCGAAACTGGCCTCCGCCGCCAGGTACTTGGCCGCCGTGGCCTCGACACCGCAGGGCTTGTCGGCGTCATAGAGCGCCGCCGCCTTCCACATCAGCAGTTCGGCCGATTGAAGGCGCATCCAGCATTCCGCCAGTGGATGCTGAATCGCCTGGTTCTTGCCGATCGGGTGGCCGAACACGACGCGTTCCTTGGCATAGTCCGTGGCCCGCGCCAACGCTGTCTCGGCGGCGCCGAGCGCGGCAGCCGCGACGAGGATGCGCTCCGGGTTCAGCCCGTGCAGGAGGTACCTGAAACCCTGGCCTTCCTCTCCGATGCGATCCTCGACCGGGATTTCCAGCCCGTCGATAAACAGTTCATTCGAGTCCACCGCCTTGCGCGCCATCTTCTCGATCTCGCAGATACGCAAATGCGAACGATCGATGTCGGTGTAGAACAGCGTCACGCCGTCCATCGGCCGCGCGCATGCCTCGATCGGCGTCGTGCGGGCCACGAGCAGTATCTTGTTCGCTTGCTGGGCGGTCGAAGTCCAGACTTTCTGGCCGTGGACGATGTAGCGGTCGCCCGCGCGGCGGGCGGAGGTTCTGACGCGTGTGGTGTCGGACCCGACGTCGGGTTCGGTCACACCGAAGCAGGCGCGATCCGAACCGTCGATCAGCGGCGGCAGCATGCGCCGCTTTTGCGCCTCGCTGCCGAACACGACCACCGGCTGCGGGCCGAACAGGTTCAGGTGGACTGACGACACCGCCGCCGAACCGAGCTTGCCGACCGTACGCATCACCATCGCGGCCGCCGAGATGCCGAGGCCGGCGCCGCCATGTTCTCTTGGCATGGTCACGCCAAACCACCCGCCGCGGGCAACGGCATCGCAGAATTCGCTGGGCCAGCGTCCATCGCGGTCGCGCTGGAGCCAATAATCGGCGCCGAAGTCGGCGCAAAGCGCGTCGACGGCGTCGCGAATCGCAAGCTGGTCGTCGGAAAAATCGAAATTCACGCGGGGAACTCCTGCAACATGCCGGTGGGAACGTCGACCGGCATGTCGAGCAGCATCTGCGCCATGCCCTTGCCGAGCGGGTCGTTACGCATCGATGCCATGCCGCCGCCGCCCAATGCCCGCTCGCAGACGAGATTGATGGCATGGATGCCGGGCAGTTCGTAACGTTGGACCGGCCCCTGCACCAGATGGCCGAGGTACGTCGCGACCCGCTCTGACGTCACCTGGTCTCTTAGCACCGGCAGCAGGGCCGGATGCCGCGCGATGAGACCAATGTTGGAAATGTCGCCCTTGTCGCCGCTGCGTCCGAGCGCGATTCTCAACAGCGGCACGGTCTGGCGTGGGCCGGCAGGCAGCGCACCTTCGATAGGCGCCAGCGGTTCTCGCGCGACCTGCGGTTGCGGTGGCGGCAGCGTCACCGTGAAGGTCGTGTCGCCGAGCGTGACCGTCGGCGTCACTTGCTCCTTCGGCATGAGCCAGGCGAACTGCCGCAGCACCGGCGACACCGAGGGACGGCCACCCGCACCGGTCGTGCCGGGTGACCAGGATGTCCCTGGTGCGGCCAACTCGCGGCTGAACATCTGCAGTGCACGCCGGTCGGCATGCGTCACCGTCAGGCGCAACACGACTTCGCGCGTCGGCAACGGGCGCGCATGGGGCCCGTAGGCCGACTCCGTGCCGAGCAGCTCGATATGGGTGCCCAGGAAATCCGTGAACCCACACTCACGCAGCAGCAACCGGCCTCGCTCGAGCAGCGCCTCGCCCGTGCGCCTCGCCTTGGCTGCAGCGTCGATTCCGATGATGGTAAGTTGTCCTGAAACCTTGAAGCCCGCCGACGCAGTGGCGCTGACCTTGTAGGTGTCAGTCGGTGGCCGGCCGCGCGCGCCGGTCACGAGCACGCGATGCGGCCCGGTCTGTTCGATGCGCACGTGTCGAAAGTCGCAGGTCACGTCCGGAAGCAGATAACTGGCCGGATCGCCGATCTCGTACAGCAGTTGCTCACCGACGGTCGCGGGCGTGACGAGGCCGCCGGTGTCCGTTGGCTTGGTGACGACAAAACTACCGTCTTCGTGGCACTCGACGATCGGATAGCCGATGTTCGCCCAGTCCGGCACGCTGGCCCAGTCGGTGTGCAGGCCGCCCGTCGCCTGGCAGCCGCATTCGATGATGTGGCCGGCCAGACTGCCGCTGGCGAGCCGGTCGAAGTCGTCGGCCGCCCAGCCGAATTCATGCATCAGCACGCCCAGGGTGACAGCGCTATCGACGCAGCGCCCGGTGATCACGATGTCGGCGCCCGCGGCCAGAGCCTGCGCGACGGGCAGTGCCCCGAGATAGGCATTGGCCGACACCAACCGCTCCGGCATCGGTTCGCCGCTGGACATTTCGATGGCGCCGGCCGCCCGCATCGCGTCGGCGAGCGCAAGTACGTCGTCGCCTTCGACGATCGCGACGCGCACCGGTACGCCAAGTTCGTCGGCCAGCGCCTGCACCGCTGTCGCGCAGCCCTTCGGGTTCACGCCGCCCGCGTTGCTGACGATGCGAATGCCCTGCTCGACCGCCTGCTTCAGCACCGAGCGCAGCGCCACTGTGACGAAGTCGATGGCGTAGCCTTCCTCCGGTCGCTTCGCCCGCGCGCCGGCGAGGATCGACATGGTGAGCTCGGCGAGATAGTCGAACACCAGGTAATCGATGCCCCCGCAGCGCACCAGTTGCGCCGGCCCGAGGCTGCTATCGCCCCAGAAGCCCGAGGCGCCGCCGATGCGCACGACCTTGCCCGGCATCGAGAATGTCATTTTCCCGTCCATTGCGGTTTCCTTTTTTCCTTGAATGCAGCCACGCCCTCGCGCGCGTCCCGGGTTAGTGCCAGCAGGCCGAGCTGCCCTTCGCCGAACGCGATCGCCTCTTCGAAGGACATCGAACGCATCGCCTTCATCGCATACATGCCGCGCCGCAGCGCGGTGGGCGAGTTGGCGAGCAGCCGCGACAGCAGGCGCTCGAGCGCGGCATCGAGGTCGTCGGCCACCTCATTCACCAGACCGATCTCGCGTGCCCGCGCCGCGTCGATGGGCTCGCCCGTCAGACACAGCTGCGCCAGGCAGCGTTGCGGCAGCTGAGCCTGCAGAACGGCGAGCACCTGCATCGGGAACACGCCTACCTTCGCCTCCGGCAGGCCGAATGTGGCATGCCGGGCGGTGATCGCGAGATCGCACATGGCAAGCAGGCCCATGCCGCCGGCCATGCAGGCGCCGTTGACGCGCGCGACGAGCGGCACGTTCAGCGTGCGGGCCGTGCGCAGCAGATTGGCATAGGCGCTGGTCGGCATGGCGTAGTCGAACGCGAACGCATCCCCGCCGAGGTCGGCGCCGGCACAGAACGCGTCGTCGCCTGCGCCGCTGAGCACCACAGCGCGAATCGTCTCGTCCGATCGGGCGCAATCAAGCGCATCCTCCAAGGTTCCGATCACTTCCGCGTTGAGTGCATTTCGGCGCTCCGGGCGGTCGATGGTGAGCATTAGCCGCCCATCCTGCCGGCTGACGTGCACGAGCTCGCTCATGCTTCGACTCCCGTTGACTCGCTACACGCCGCCACTTGCGTCACTCCCGCCTGTACCATCTCGCGGATCTGCTGGGGCGAGTAGCCGGCTTCGGCCAGCACTTGCGCGCTGTGCTCGCCAAGCAAAGGCGGCGGGCGCAGGGGCGGCAGCGGCGTTTGCGGCCATTCGCTGGGCACCGCCAGGGTTCGCAGCACGCCCTCCGTGGGATGTTCGAGCTGCTGAAAGAACCCGATGTCCTGCAGGTGCGGATCGTCGAGCAGCGACTCGAAGGTGTGTGCCGACAATACCGGAATGCCGAGCGGTTCCAGCAGTTCGCGCCATTGCTGCGTAGTCTTGGTTTTCAGCGCATCAGAGAGGATCTGGTACAACGCCTCGACATGCTGCGTGCGCGTTTCACCATCGGCAAACCGCGGGTCGCTCTCAAACCGCTCGGCCTCGCCGATCACGCGCATGAAGGCTTTCCACTGTTCGTCGGTGTAGACGACGAGGCACACGAGGCCGTCGTGCGTGGCGTACGGCCTGCGCTGCGGGTTGAGCAGTCGCGGATAACCGAAGCCGCCGCGCGGCGGGACGAACGTGTGGCCGTACAGATGGTCGCCCAGCATCATCTGCGCGGTCGTTTCGAACATCGGCACGTCGACCGCCTGGCCGCGGCCGGTGCGTTCGCGCGCGAACAGCGCCGCGCAGATCACACCGAACGCGTACAGGCCCGTCGCCCGGTCGGAGAGATTGAGCGGAGCATAGCGCGGCATGTCCGAACCGGCCCGTACGCTGGCTTCGGGGATGGCGACTGCCGCCTGGATCAGGTCGTCGAAGGCGCGCATGTCCGCATAGCGGCCGCGCTGGCTGAAACCGAACGTGCCAACATAAATCAGTCGCGGGTTCACCTGCCGCAGCACGTCGTAGTCGAGCCCGAGGCGCGTCATCGCCTGCGGCCGCACGTTGTAGACCAGCGCGTCGGCCGTCTGCGCCAGCTTCAGCAGCGCCTCCTTGCCTTCGGGGCGCTTCAGATCCAGCACGATGCTGCGCTTGTTGCGGTTCAGGTTGAGGAACAGCGGGCCAGCGCCCGCGCGCCCGCCAGGACCGGTGGCGCGCAGCATGTCGCCGCCGGGGGGCTCGACCTTGATCACATCGGCGCCAAGGTCGGCCAGCATCTGTGTGGCCGAAGGTCCCATGACGACCTCGGTGATATCGACAATGCGCAAGCCCGCGAGCGGTCCGCCTTGGTCGGAGTCGTTTTTCATCTGGCCCGTGCTCCTCTTTTCGGTCAGTAACCGGCTACGTCGGCACCATTGCCGCGGATGTAGGGCACCGGCCCGATGTCGCGCACCGCCGAGAGCGCTTCGATCGCGTACCGCATCGAGACCGCATCATTGAGCGAATGGAACGTGCCGTCCTCGTTGAAACTGACTTGCGCGCCCTCGATCCAGGCAATGGTGATGGTGTCCTCGGTGTTGTCCGCGGGGGTGTAGAACGTATGCACCGAGCCGCCAGGCTCGTACAGATAGGAGCCCGCAGTCTGCGGCTGGTCGGGGTACTCGCGATACATCCAGCGGCCCTGGATCGTCCACACCTGCGCCGTACCGGTGTGGTAGTGAATCGGCAGCGAGCAGCCAGGTTCCAGGATGGCCATGATGACCCATTCGCCGCGCTCCAGATCCAGGCGCAGCGGCCTGATGTGGATGCCCGGGAAGACATCCTTGATCAGCGGAATCTGCTCGATGTTGACGGTCAGGAGCTTGTCCTGCGGCAGAGCGGGCAGCGGCAGCGGGGCGCCGGTGGACGTGGCGGGCTGCGAGAGAATCCGTGCGTTCATCTGTTGTCTCCGATGGTGGGTGAAGGTAAAGCCGTGGGTGGAACGCGCCCTTTGACAAGGAAGCCGGACGCAGGCTGCTGCGGCAACGAGCGCAGGGAGGCGGCCGCCCCGCGCGGAACAAACAGGAAATCGCCCGGGGCGAGACCGAAGGCCTGCCCGTCGACACACGCATCGATTCGTCCGCTTTCCACGTAGAGAACCTGCTCGGCGTCCGGCTCCGTGCCGCAGGCCGATACGCTGCCGGCGCTCATGCGCAGCGCAGCAATGTCGACCCAGCGCGCGCCAACGGTCTCCCGGTCGATAAGGGGAACGGTGCCCGTTGCGGCGTCCCCGACGGCAATCACGCGCACCTCGCCGTGGCCGCTCGTGCCGGACGCGCCGTCGGGTTCCGTGACCGTGTGCGCCGGGTTCTCGCCATAGGGTGGCGTATAGACGACCAGCACCCGCCCGGGCTGCTCGCTCGTCACGCGAAACGAATGGAACACGCCTGCCGGAACGTAGGCCCAGGTTCCGCGCTCCATCGCTTCCACGCGACCCTCCGCCCCAGACTCGCCGGTTCCCTCGATCATGTACGCGCATTGCTCCAGGTGGGGATGCGCGTGCGGCCGCGCACCGTGCGATTTCACGATCGTGCCGATCAGCACTTCGAGCGCCGTCGCGCCGACGGTCTCGGGACCAATCACGCGCACATTGGAGGTGCCGGTATGGTTGGCCGGCGCGTAGGCGGCAAGGTCTGCCGCGCGGATCACGCGAGGTATGGGCTTCATTGGGGCTGGCACCATGTGGTCTTCATCGCCGGGCCGGTTGCCTGCGCCGCCATGAAGCCGGAAGCGATAGGGTTGGTCGGATAAGGAGCCGCCACCCTTGCTTGCGAGGTGAGCAAGGCGGCAGCGAGGAGGAAATGGTTCCGCATGCGCTTCGAACTCCTTCGAGGACTTAACTTCGGAGAATTGAACCTAAATGCCTAATGTTAGTAGTTTAGGTATGCGAAAAATGACGTCAAGTACGGGCTTACCCGACAGTCGCGGACTTATCCGACAGTGCGTCGCTGAGGCTCGGTGATTTCGGGCGCGGTTTTCAGGGCGGAAGCCGGGAGGTCGATCTCGGAGACGTAGCGGTCGCCTCGATACCAGGCGGCACCGGCGTACAGCACGTTGCCTTTACCGTCAACCAGGCGCCGCGAGATCTTCGCGACGGGCGACGCAAACGGAATCTTCAGCATGTCGCATAGAGGAAAATCCGCGGGCATCACGGCCATGCGTTGCCGCAAGCGTTTGCAGCGCGGGCCCAGTTGGTCGAGCACCGCGGCAAGCAGTTTGCGCTTCCTCGCGGTGTCCTGGGGCAGTGATTCGAATACCCAAATGGGCAGATAGATTTCGGTGTAGCAGAATGGCTCGCCGGAATACGAGTGAAGCTTGCGAACACACACGTAGTCGTCGACCGCCCGGTCATCGGGTCCGAGCAGCTCGTGCGGCACCTTGGTGCCGTGCCGGACTTCGAGTATCTCGAAGACGAGCGCCTGCGGCGCGGCGAAGGGGTTGTTGATTACCTGCTCGAAGTCGCCCGTGGTGGCGGGCAGCGCTGTAACGTGGGTCCCGACGCCCCGCTGGCTGCGGACCAACCCTTCCTTGGAAAGCAGCTCGTATGCTTGCCGAACGGTCACGACGGCGACGCCGAGATCGTCTGCAAGCTGCGTGATCGGCGGCAGCTGCGTGCCGAGCGGGTAATCACCCTTTGCTATGCGGTGCCGCAGCAGGGACGCCAGCCGCTGATACTGTGCAACGCCGCGCTCAGCCGGCAACTCCAGCCGCGCGGCCCCAATGGGTCGCTCTTCCTTCATCGCATAAATCCTATTCAACCAATTTTGGAAGTATATGCCTGTGATGAGGCTGGCGTCCGCTCGCGTTCCAGCTACAGATCCTACGGCGGCGGCCTCCGGGATTCGTTAATGGCGACGCTCTCCATGCCCTTCTCGGCCATCGCTCTGAGCGCGGCGTCCAGCTTGCGGGCACGGGTCTCCCGCTTGCGGCGCGCGCGCTTCGGCACACTCGCCTGCTGATCATTTCACACGCCGTGCGTGACACCCGTCGCCCGTCACCCCGCCCTACCGGCTCACGTCTTCGGCAATCCCGGCGGATTGGTCTGCGAACGGTCGATCGCCTCCGCATCGAGACTCCAGCGGCTGAGTACGTTCCGGTAGCTGCCGTTCGCGATCAACGCATTGATCGAGAGCGTCAGCGGATCGGCACGGCCGTGTTCTCGACGAGCGGATTGTTCCGCGCGTCGTAAATCCCGAGGTAAACACCGGGATGCGAGAGCAGCACTTCGTGAAACACCGCCGGCATCGCCCGAATGTTCCGTGCCGAACCGCTTGCGTGAGCCAACTGCAAAAACTGACTCAGTTTGCCGCTGATTTCGGTGTCATCGCGCCGCTGCAGTTCAGTCGACAGGGATCGATACAGGTAAGCGGCAGAGAGCGCAAACGCAATACCGGCGACGATGGCGAAGGCGACCGTCAGCCGCGTGAGCAGCGAGTAAGGCGCCGCGTTTTCCGTCATGAACGGTCCTCGAGCACGTACCCCATGCCCCGGATGGTGTGGATCAGTTTCTTGTCGTACGAATTGTCGACTTTGGCGCGCAGGCGCATGATCGCGGCGTCGACGACATTCGTGTCGCTGTCGAAGTTCATGTCCCAAATCTGCGAGATGATGAAAGTACGTGTCAGAACCTCACCTTCCCGCTCAGCCAGGAGTTGCAGCAACGCGAACTCCTGCGCGGTCAGCTCGATGCAATTGTCACCGCGACGCACGCGCCGCTTGAGCAGGTCGATCTCCATGTCGGCGACGAGCAGGATGTCCCGGGCGGTCCTTGGTGCGCGCCGTAGCAACGAGCGAATCCGGGCGAGAAATTCCGCATAGGCGAACGGTTTGAGCAGATAGTCGTCCGCGCCGAGCTCAAACCATGTCCTCGATTGCTTCGCGGGCAGTCAGCAGCAGCACGGGCGTTTGCTTTTCCGCACGGAGGCGCTTGAGCACCTCGAATCTGTTCAGCTCCGGGCGCATGACGTCGAGCACGACGAGGTCAAAATTTTCATGCAGCGCGAGGAACAATCCGATCTTGCCGTTCTCGGCAACATCGACGGTGTAGTCATCAAGCAATCACGATCGACACCGTTCCGCATCCCCCGCGAGCAGCGCGTTCAGCACCCGCGCGTCGGCCAACCGGTCCAGCGACAGGCACGTGTCGCTCAACGCATCGGCCTGCGCATGCTCGAGCGCCATGCCTGCCAGCGCGCGATACTTCGCCAGCAGCGCCGTATCGGACAGCGGATTGCGCCGATCGCCGAGCGCGATCGGCACGTGACGCGATTCCCGCCGTCCGTCCGCGCGCTGCAGGATCACGGCCGGCTCGTCGAGATCGCGCAGCGCCGGATCGACCTCGATCGCGATACGCGCGAGCAACGCCGTGACGCGCGAATTCGTACGCCGGTCGTCGCGATACACGCCGATCCCCGTGTCGCCGTACGCGAGTGCCGCCGCCACCGCGTACGGCAGGCTCATTTGCGCCGACGACAGCGTCGACAGGTCGCGCCCGCCGCACATCCGGGCCACGAACGCGCTCGCCCGCACGACCACCCGCTCGATCTCGCCGGCCTCGAACGTGCGGCCGTCCGCAAGCTGCAGTGCCGCGTCGACCGCCGCATGCGCGCTGCGGCACGACGCGTGGGGCTTGATCGAGCAGCGCATCAGTTTCCAGTGCGCGCCGAGGCCGTTGGTCAGTGCGTCGGGCGCTTGCGATTGCGCGGCGAACGTGTTGAAGAAGCCACCCCATACGTCATCGAACACCCTGGCCGGGCCGCTCACCCCTTCGCGTGCCAGCAGCGCCGCGAGCACGCCGCCTTCCGCGGCCCGGCCGGCATGCAGCCGTTTCGTCTGCGAGCCGTCGTGGATGAAGCCCCACAGACCACCGGAGAAACTTGCCGCATGCCCGAGCGCGTCGCGCGTGCGCGCGGCGTCGAGCCCGAGCACGCGTGCGCTCGCGGCCGCCGCGCCGAACACGCCGCAACTGAGTGTCGAGTGCCAGCCGGCACCGTTGTGGGCCGCGTAGCCGCCGGCGGCTTCCAGCACGCGCCGGCCGACGTCGTAGCCGAGCACGATTGCGGTCACGCATTCCCGGCCGGTCACGGGGCGGCCGGCGCACGACAGCGCGGCGAGCACGGCCGGCAGCACGACGGCACCCGAATGATCGCAGCCGCCGGCATCGTCGAGCTCGAGCGCGTGTGCGGCGATCCCGTTGACGAACGCGGCGTCGCGCGCCCCTGCCCTGCACTGCGTGCCCCACAGCGACGCGCCGCCGTGCGCGACGGCGCCGATGAGCGCACGCGCGCTGCGCGTCTCGACGGCCGAGGTTCCAGCCAGGGCGGCACCGAACGTATCGAGCACATGACGCGTCGCCTTTGCGACGACCTCGTCAGGCACGGCGGCGGCAGGCGTGTGCGCGACGAACGTCGCGAGCCGGGTGGCGCGCGTTTCGGGATCCATCGTCATCGCGCCGACTCCTCAGAGACGCAGCGCGCAAATACATCGACCGGATGGCCCGGCTCGTTGGCGCTCACGTGCTCGCGCCACCAGCGCGCGACGTCACGCCCGGTCGCAAACCAGACGTCGCCCGCGTCGCGCAGGTGCTCGAGCAACGCACGCAGCAGGTCGATCCGCCCCACCGTGCCGATGATCTCCGGATGCAGGCGCAGCACGCAGCACAGCCCGAAGCGCCGAAACCCGTCGACGTCGCGCCGCCAGTTGTCGAGCACGTCACGGTACGCGGCGATGCGCGGCTGACCGGCCGGCACCGGCGGCGACAGGTTGAACTCGAAGTACGGCTCGTCCTCGAGTTCGTAGTGCAGCGGCAGCTCGACGAGCCGCGGGTCGTTTTCGTTCGTGCGTCCGTCGCCGCGCGGATGCAGGTACGGCAAGTCGTCGCCGCGCCACGACGACGACCACGTGAAGCCTTCCGCCACGAGAAAGTCCGCAAAGCCGTCGGCCCAGTTGCCCGTGAACGAGCGAAAGCCTTCTGCGCGATGTCCGGTCGCGTCCGCGAGCGCGGCCCGCCCGGCACGGCACGCATCGATCTGCGCGGCAAGCGGCAGCGCGTCGAAATCCTCGCAGCGAAAACCGCTCACGCCGAGCTCGTGCCCGGCGGCAGCGATCGCCCGCACGGCGTCGCCATGCGTCTGCGCGACGCGGCCCGGCACGAACCAGCTCGTCGGCACGCTGAATTCGTCGAACGCCGCGAGCAGCCGGTCGACGCCGCGCGTCGCGCCGTAGCGCCACACCGACAGCGATTTTTCCCGGCCGACGATGCGCGGCTCGCGTGTCTGGATGCCATGAATGTCGTTGAAGTCGACCGTGATCGCGACCGCGCATCGCGCGCCGCCCGGCCAGGCACGAGGTGTGTTCACGGGGTGCTCCGGTGCGTGGGTTGCGCGCCGCGCGCGTGCTGCGCGAGCCACCAGTCGGCCACGTCGCGGCAGCGCGCGAACCACACGCCATCCTGCGCGCACATGTGGCCGAGCCAGGCCTCCAGCAGCGCGATGCGCCCCGGCTTCCCGCAGACTTTCGGATGAAGCAGCGTCGTCAGGCACAGCCCTTCGCGGTAGATGCCGTCGAATTCGCGCGTCCAGTTGTCGAGCGTCGCCGCGTAGCCGGCGATCCGGTCGAGCCCGGCCGGATAGTCGGGGTTGCGGTGATAGGCAAGCGACGCGTAATCGTCGGTCTCCCAGCGGCCGGGAATCTCGACGAGCGGCGCTTCGCCGTCCGCGCCGGGCAGCAGGTACGGACGGTCGTCGCCGCGCATCGAGCTCGAATAGCGCACGCCCGCTTCGCGCAGCACCGCCACGGTCGCCTCGCTCCAGTCGCCGGACGGCGTGCGGAACCCGACCGGCCGCACCCCGAGCGTGCGGGCGAAGACGTCGGCCGACTGCGCCATGATCTCGCGCTGCCGCCCCGGCTCGAGCGTCCAGAACGCTTCGTGCCGGACACCGTGATAACCGATCTCGTGGCCTCGCTCGACGATCGCCGCGCATTGGTCGGGCCAGGTCCGCGCGACCCACGCGGGCACGAAGAACGTCGCGGGCAGGCCGAACGACGCAAGCATGTCGAGCAACCGCCCGAGCGCGCGCCACGGCCCGTAGCTGCCGAGCGTGAAATACGCCGGATTGCGCCAGATCGACCCGTTCAGCATCGCGTCGCCGGTCGGGCCGTCGAGATCGAACGCGAGCGCGACGCACGCGCGCTTCGCGTCCGGCCAGCGGGGAGCCAGGTCCGTCATCGCTCGCTCAGTGGGTGCCGTTGACCATCGCCTTCGCCACCGCATGCTCCTGGAGCCCCCACTTCGCGAGCAGCTTCTGGTACGAGCCGTCCGCGATCAGCTGGTTGAGCGCCGTCGTCAGCGCGCCGCTCAGCGCGGTGTTGCTCTTCGCGACGCCGATGCCCGTGTATTGCGACAGGAACGGCTTGCCGACCGGCGCATACGCGTTCTGCTCGAGGCTGTTCTGGTACGGCAGCGTCTCG
The DNA here is from genome assembly GCF_003854235.1 of Burkholderia sp. Bp8998. Taxonomy (NCBI): domain Bacteria; kingdom Pseudomonadati; phylum Pseudomonadota; class Betaproteobacteria; order Burkholderiales; family Burkholderiaceae; genus Burkholderia; species Burkholderia sp. Bp8998. The sequence continues at coordinate 11,049 of NZ_QTQF01000044.1, read as the reverse complement.
CCGCCCTGCACGGCCGCGTCGATGCGGTTCTGGCGCAACTGCATCCGCGCGTCCGACGAGCCGTCGGTGCCGACGACGATGATCGCCGGCTTGCCGGCCTTCACGCAGTTCTCGGCGCTCCACGCGGTGGTGTTGTCGGGGAACGACGTGCGCCGGCTCGAGCCGACGCGCTTGCCGCACAGCGCGCCCATCTGCGCGAACTCGCCCGCGCGTGTCTTCAGCGTATAGAACTGCGGGCCGGTCTCGATGTAGTCGACGAAGGTCACCGCGTCGCGGCGCGTCGGCAGGTCGGTCATGCCGGACAGGATCATGTCGACGCGCTGCGTCGCGACCGCGCTCATCATCTGGTCGAAGCTCGTTTCGACCCAGTTCAGTTTCGCGCCCATCTTCGCGGCGAGCGCCTCGCCGAGATCGACGTCGAAGCCGGCCAGCTTGTCGGTCGCCGGATCCTTGTATTCGAACGGCGGGTAGTTCGGCACGATCGCGACGTTCAGCGTGCGTTTCGCGCTCGCGGCTTGCGCGGCGGCGAACGATGCATGAAATGCGAGTGCGCCGAATGCGACGGCGGCCAGCGTGCGGGTCAGGACGGATGCTTTCATGGGTGTCGCCTTGTCATGGTGGAGTAATGGGGACTACGCCGCGCTCGTCGACGGCTCGGTCGTTGGGGCGCTGCAAAACGGGGCGCCCGGCCCGGTCATGCAATCACGGCGGAGATGAACTCGCGCGTGCGCGCGTGGGTCGGCGCGGACAGCACCTGGTCGGGCGGCCCGCTCTCGACGATCCGGCCGCCGTCCATGAAGACGACGCGGTCGGCCACCTCGCGCGCGAACCCGAGCTCGTGCGTGACGACGATCATCGTCATCCCGCTCTTCGCGAGATCGCGCATCACGGCCAGCACTTCGCCGACGAGTTCGGGGTCCAGCGCCGACGTCGGTTCGTCGAACAGGATCAGCTGCGGATGCATCGCGAGCGCCCGCGCGATCGCGACGCGCTGCTGCTGGCCGCCGGACAGCTCGACCGGAAACGCGTCGCACTTGTGCGCGAGCCCGACGCGCGCGAGCAGTGCGCGCGCTTCCTCCTCCGCCTGCGCGCGGCGGCGCTTGAGCACCTGCACCGGGCCTTCGATCACGTTCTCGAGCGCGGTCTTGTGCGGAAACAGGTTGAAGCGCTGGAACACCATGCTCGTGGCCAGCCGCTGGCGCGCGACCTGGCGCTCCGACAGCTCGTGGAGCCGGTCGCCGGCGCGGCGGTAGCCGGCCAGTTCGCCGTTGACCCACAGCGCGCCGGCGCTGATCGTCTCGAGCTGGTTGATGCAGCGCAGGAACGTGCTTTTGCCCGAGCCCGACGGCCCGATGATGCACAGCACTTCGCCCGGCGCGACGTCGAGCGTGATGCCGTGCAGCGCCTGGAAATCGCCGTACGACTTGCGTACGTCGACCGCGCGAACGACCGCGTTCGTCATGACGTTCTCCCGATGGTTGAGGGTCGTGTCGTTCATTTGCGGCCCGCCGCCCGGCCCGCGCCGCGCGCGAAACGCCGCTCGACGCGCGCCTGCGCGAGCGACAGCACGGTGACGACCGCGAGATACCAGATGCCCGCGACGATCAGCAGCTCGATCACGCGGGCGTTCGCGTAATAGATGTTCTGCGCGTTGTGCAGCATCTCCGCGTACTGCACGACGCTCGCCAGCGACGTCAGCTTGACCATGCCGATCAGCTCGTTGCCGATCGGCGGCACGATCACGCGCATCGCCTGCGGCAGGATGATCCGGCGCAGCGCCTGCAGGCGCGCCATGCCGATCGATTTCGCGGCCTCGTACTGGCCGGTGTCGACCGACAGCAGCCCCGCCCGCACGACTTCCGACGTATAGGCGCCCTGGTTGATGCCGAGCCCGAGCACCGCCGCGAGGAACGGCGTCATCACGTCGACGGTCCGGTATGCGGCGATGCCCGGGATGCCGAGCGTCGGAAACACCAGCGCGAGGTTGAACCACAGCAGCAGTTGCAGGATCACCGGCGTGCCGCGGAACAACCAGATGTAACCCTGCGCGATCGCGCCGAGCACCGGGTTCGACGACAGCCGCATCACCGCGGTGACGACCCCGAGCACGACGCCGAGCGTCATCGCGAGGATGGTCATCACGATCGTGTTGACGAGCCCCGTCAGGATCGAGTGTGCGGTCAGGAACTGGCCGACGACACGCCATTCGATCTGTCCGCGCGCGAACGCGACCGCCACGTAGGCAAGCGCGGCAATGATCGCGATCGACGCGACATAGCGGCCCCAGTAGCGCCGGCGCACGCGCACGAGCCCGGCGAGATCGTCCGCCGCGCGGGCGGCCGGCTGCGGTGTGCCGTCGAGACGGCTCGATTCGGATGCGCTCAGCATGACGGCCCCCGGTAGTCGGCCGCCCAGGCGGCCTGGCGTTCGATCGCGTCGCTCAGGCGGCCGATCTGCTCGCGCACGCGCGCGGGTGACGTGCCGCCCGCACCGCCGCGGGCGGCGACGGCCGCGTCGAGCGTCAGATGCGCGCGCACCGCGGGCGCGAGGCGCGTGTCGACGGCCTGCAGCTGTTCCGCGCTCGCGTCGGCCAGCTCGATGCCGTCCCGCTCGCACGCGCGCACCAGCGCGCCGGTGATCTCGTGCGCCTCGCTGAACGGCACGCCCGTCAGCGCGAGCCAGTCCGCGACCTCGGTCGCGAGCGTGAAGCCGAGCGGCGCCTGGCGACGCATCTCGTCGACGTTTACGCGCATCGTGCGGATCATCCCCGCCATCGCGGGCAGCACGAGTTCGAGCGTGTCGATCGAATCGAACGCCGCGATCTTGTCTTCCGCGAGATCGCGGTTGTACGCGAGCGGCAGAGACTTCAGCGTCGCGAGCAGGCCCGTCAGGTTGCCGATCAGGCGCCCTGCCTTGCCGCGCGTGAGCTCCGCGATGTCCGGGTTCTTCTTCTGCGGCATGATCGAGCTGCCCGTCGCGTAGCCGTCGTCGAGTTCCACCCAGCGGAATTGCCGCGACGTCCACAGGATCACTTCTTCCGACAGCCGGGACAGGTTCACGGCCAGCATGCTCGTCACGAACACGAATTCGGCGACGTGATCGCGCGCGGCCACCGCGTCGATCGAGTTCTCGCACGGCGCGTCGTAACCAAGCTCCTGCGCGGACAGCTCGGGCCGCACGCAGATCGCCGAGCCCGCGAGCGCGGCCGCGCCGAGCGGCGAGCGCGCGGCGCGGCGGTCCCAGTCGACCAGGCGGTCGGCGTCGCGATACAGCGACTGCGCGTGCGCGAGCAACTGATGGCCGAACACGATCGGCTGCGCCGGCTGCAGGTGGGTGAATCCGGCGGTTACCGTGTCGACGTGCCGGCTCGCCTGGCCGATCAACGCATCCTGCAGGTCGAGCACGCCGCGCACGAGCTGGCGCGCCTTGTCGCGCAGGTACAGGCGCAGGTCGTTCGCCGCCTGGTCGTTGCGCGAGCGCCCGGCGCGCAGCTTGCCGCCCAGCGCCGGCAGCCGCTGCGTGAGCACGCGCTCGAGGAAGGTGTGCACGTCCTCGTCGGCGAGCGACGGCGCGATCGCAGCGGCCGCGTAGTCGCGCGCGATGCCGTCCATGGCGGCCAGCAGTTGCGCGAGTTCGTCGTCGTTCACGATGCCGGCGCGATTCAGTTCGCGCGCATGGGCGCGGGAGCCCGCCAGGTCGTACGGCACGAGGCGGAAGAAACTCGGATCGGAGCGCGACAGGTTCTGCAGCGCGTCGGACGGTTTCGACTGGAAGCGGCCGCCCCACAGGCGCTCGATCGGTTCGGTAAGGCTCATTGCGGTCGACCTCGACTCGGTTGGATTGCCCTCACTGTAGGCATTCAATTTTTTTTGTTGTAGCGAGAAATTGAATCCGCTTTAATGAAATTTTTCTCAGCACCGTCGCCCGCGACGTGCCCGCCGATGCGCAACCGCCTGCCTCCGCTGAACCCGCTTCGCGCATTCGAGGCCGCCGCCCGGCGCGGCAGCGTGTCGGCCGCCGCCGACGAACTGCACGTGACCGCGAGCGCGGTCAGCCACCAGATCCGGATTCTCGAGAGCACGCTCGGCGTCGCGCTATTCGTCAGATCAAAAGCACGCGTGAAGCTCACGCCCGAAGGCGAGGCGTTGCTGGAACCGGTCGGCGCCGCGTTCGACATGATCGCGAACGCCACCGTCAGGCTCGATTCGCCGGCGGCCGCCGGCGATCTCGTCGTGTCGACCCCGCTGTCGCTGACGTCGCGCTGGCTCGCCCGGCACATCGGCGATTTTCTCGAGCGCTATCCGGGGATCCACCTGAAAGTGATTCCGTCGAACGACGATCGCGAGACCTATTCGCCCGACGTCGACGTCTGCATTCGCTACGGGGAAGGCAACTGGCGGAACCGGCGCGTCGAGCTGCTCGCGCATCCGGCGCTGTTCCCGGTCGTGAGCCCGGCGTTGATGAACGGGCCCGATGCGATCCGCAAGGTGCAGGATCTCGCGGGACGCACGCTGTTCTGCGAGCACGCGGGCTCGTGGATGCGCTGGCTGGCCGAAGCGAACGCGGACAAGCTGCCGGGCATCCGCATTCTGGAAATCGGCAACGCGCACATCGGCGTCGAAGCCGCGGTGCACGGGCAAGGCGTCGCGCTCGGCGACAGCCTCTCCGTACGCGACGACCTGCTCGACGGCACGCTCGTGCGGCCGTTCAGCGCGGCGGTGCCGTCGCGTCATGCGTACTATCTGGTCACGCGTCACGAGCTGGCCGATTCGCCGCTCGTGACCGCGTTCACGACGTGGCTGCGCGCGCGCCTGGCGTGACGCGCGAGCGCGCGGCAGCAGGCGGATTCAGGTAACGAGACGCGCCAGGTCGTCCCATACCATCACGATGTTGTGCGATCGCCAGATCGGCCCCGGATCGACGAATTCGCCTGCCAGGCGGCCGTCGAGCGATGCATAAAAGGCGAGCGCGGCGTCGTTGCCCTTGACGACACTCAACGCCGCGCCGCGATACCGCATCGTCTGCAAATGCGTTGCGAGTCGCGCAAGCAGCGCGCGGCCGATGCCGCGCCGCTTGAATTCGGGGTCGACATACAGGAACTTGATCTCGCCACGGCCGCCGAAGATCGGCTCCGACGGCGCGCCGGCCGCGCCGATGCCGACGATCGTGCCGTCGATTTCCGCCACGAGCACCAGCTGGTCGCCATCGTTCGACGCGAGCTTGTCCCGCCATGTCCTGCCGCGATAGCGCTCGTCGAGGACGGCATGCGCTTGCGCCGGCGCGAGCGCGCGATAGGTATGCCGCCAGACCTTGACGTGAAAATCGGCGATCGCCTGCGCATCGTCGAGGCTGGCGGAGCGGATGGATAGTCCGGACATGGAAGCGTCTCTCGGGCGGCTTGGCGCGCGCGGGCGCGGCGCACTCGCCGGATTGTCGACGATCCGGGCGACGATGTCAGCACCCCGCCGGCACGGCGAATCAGCGCGCCACGGCTTCCGTGTTCCGGACGCTGCCCAGGAACCGCGTCAACTCCACCGTCTGCGGCCGCTCGAAGATGTCTTCTGCCGTGCCGCTCTCCCACACCCTGCCCTGGTGCATGAACACGATCCTGTCGCTCACCGCACGCGCGAAGTTCATCTCGTGCGTGACCATGATCAGCGTCATGTCCTCGCGCGCGAGCTGCTCGACGACGCCCAGCACCTCGCCGACGAGCTCGGGATCGAGCGCCGACGTGATTTCGTCGCACAGCAGCACGCTCGGCTTCATCGCGAGCGCCCGCGCGATCGCGACGCGCTGCTGCTGGCCGCCGGACAGCTGCTCCGGAAACGCGTCGAACTTGTCGCCGAGGCCGACGCGCTCGAGCATCAGCTCCGCGATCGCGCGCGCCTGCTGGCGGTGCGCCTTCTTCACGACCGACTGCGCGAGCATCACGTTCTGCCCGGCGCTCAGATGCGGAAACAGGTTGTATTGCTGGAACACCATGCCGACCTTGAGCCGCAGCGCACGCAGGTCCGCGTGCCGTGCATCGACGCTTTCGCCGTCGATCGAGATCGTGCCCGCGTCGATGCTCTCGAGCCCGTTGAGCGTGCGCAGCAGCGTGCTCTTGCCCGAGCCGCTGCGGCCGATGATCGAGACGACCTGCCCGCGCTCGACGGCGAAATCGATGCCCTTGAGCACATGATGGGTGCCGAAGTTCTTTTCGAGACCACGGGTTTCAACGAGCGGCATGCCATCTCCTTTGCAACGTGCGCGCGTAACGGGTAAGCGGATAACAGAGTGCGAAATAGATCAGCGCGACGAGGCCGTACACGACGAACGGCCGGAACGTCGCGTTCGAGATCGCGGTGCCGACCTTCGTCAGCTCCGTGAAGCCGATGATCGACACCAGCGCCGTGTCCTTCACGGCCTGCACGCCGAAGCCGACGGTCGGCGCGATCGCGATGCGCGCGGCCTGCGGCAGGATCACGTGCCGCAACTGCTCGACGTAGCTCATGGCCAGGCTCGCCGATGCCTCCCACTGCCCTTTCGGCACCGCCTCGACGCAGCCGCGCCAGATTTCCGCGAGATACGCGCTGGTGAAGAACGTGAGCCCTGCGGTGGCCGCGACCCATGGAGGCACGTCGAGACCGACGAGCGGCAGGCCGAAGAACACGATGAACAATTGCATCAGCAACGGGGTGCCCTGGAATACCTCGATATACAGCTTGGCGGCGCCGCGCAGCACCTTCGAGCCCGACACGCGCATCACCAGCAGCCCGAGGCCGACGAGGCCGCCGGACAGGAACGACACGATCGACAGCACGATCGTCCAGCGCGCGGCCAGCAGCAGATTCGCGAGAATCTGCCCGAACGTGAAATCGGTCATCGCGCACCTCGCACGCGACGGGAGAACAGGCGGCGCCCCATCGAGCCGAGCGTCGCGCGCAGCAGCAGCGCCATCGCCAGATAGGCGAGCGTGATCACGAAGTACGTCTCGAACGCGCGGAAGTTGCGCGACTGGATGTAGCCGGCCGCATAAGTCAGGTCGGCCACCGAGATCTGCGACACGACCGCCGAACCGAGCATCGTGATCACGATCTGGCTCGACAGCGCGGGAAACACCTTGGCGAGCGCCTGCGGCAGCACGACGTGGCGCAGCATCTGCGCGCGCGACATCGCCAGCGCGGACGCCGCTTCCAGATGCCCTTTCGGCACGGCGGCGACGCCCGCACGCACGATCTCGACCGAGTACGCGCCGAGATTGAGCGTCATCGCGAGGATCGCGGCCGTGTATTCGCCGATGTGCACGCCGAGCGCCGGCAAGCCGAAAAAGAGGAAGAACAGCTGGACGACGAACGGCGTGTTGCGAACCGCCTCGACGTACGCGCCGATCAGCGGGCGCAGCCGCACGGCCGCGGGCGCGTCGGCGCTGTACGCGGCCGCGCCGAGCACGCCGACCGCCACGCCGAGTGCGGTCGCGACCGCGGTCAGCGCGAGCGTGATCGCCGCGCCGCTCGCGAACACGCCGGCGTAATCGGCGAGCTCGCCGAATTGAAGCTGGTAGCTCATGGGAAGTGGGTAGATTCGGGTTCGGACAACGACACCCGCCGCGCCGTGGGTGCCGGCCGCGGCAAGGTATCAGGCGACACTGCGATCCGTCACAGTCCGGCCGGCAACGGCTGGCCGAGCCACTTCCTCGACATCGCGCCCAGCGTGCCGTCCTGCTTCGCATGCGCGATCGTGTCGTCGATCTTCGCGAGCAGGCGCGGCTCGTTCTTGTTGACGCCGACGAAGCACGGCGAATTCTTGATCACGAACTTGACCTCGGGGCGGCGCGGCGGATTCTTCGCGAGAATCGCCGCCGCGACGATGTTGCCGGCGGCGATCAGCTGCACTTGCCCCGACAGGAATGCCTGGATCGTCGCGTTGTTGTCCTCGAAGCGCTTGATCGTCGCGTTCGGCGCGAGTTGCGACAGCGCGATCTCCTCGAGCGCGCCGCGGGTAGCGCCGACCGTCTTGCCGGTCAGGTCGGCGGGCGTGCTCACCTTCATGTCGGACGGCCCGAACACGCCCTGGAAATACGGTGCGTATGCGCTCGAGAAGTCGATGACCTTCTCGCGCTCCGGCGTCTTGCCGAGCGACGAGATCACCATGTCGACCTTGTTGGTCGTCAGGTACGGAATCCGGTTCGCACTGTTGACGGGCACCAGCTTCAGCTTCACGCCGAGCGATTTGGCGAGCAGTTCGGCCATGTCGATGTCATAGCCCTGCGGCTGCATGTCCGTACCGACCGAGCCGAACGGCGGATAGTCTTCGGGCACCGCGACGCGCAGCGCGCCGTTTTTCGCGATGGTGTCGAGCGCGTCGGCTTGCGCCGGCGCGGCAGCGAACAGCGCCATCACGGGGGCTGCGATCAGCGCAGCCAGCCAGGTGCGGCGGGGGAACGGTCGAGTCGTCGGGCTCACGGTGAATCTTCCTTGTCTGGTATGTCGTCGGGCGATGCGCAACCGTTGCGCGGCCAGGGCTACTCCAGCAAAAACCGGGCCATCGCCGTGAAATGCTTGCCGCACCGGCACCGGACGGAAATTCCGGCGGACCGGATTCCCCATTTCGGTGCATGAGCCGGCGCCGGCCGCAGCGGTTGCCCATCCGCAGCGCGCGCCGACGCACCAAATTAACCAACTGGTTCATTCCGCGAATCGGGGTCTGGCGTAACCGATGCTCGCCGGTTCCCGACCTCCGGCGTCGCTCACGCGGTGCAAGGCGATTGCCGGGCGGCGTGATGGCGATGGCCCGTATGCACGGATTCGAACAGGACCAGTCGAAATTTGCATGCTGTTTGTGATCGGAATTACGGCTGAATACGTTCGCGACGTACCGTGCCGTTCGCCACGATCGGCGAACCGCGATCAGGACGACCCTGCGCGCTGCAGCGCGCCGGGTCCTGGGTACCGGTGGTCCCGGTCGTATCGCGATCGGGATGAATCCAATCACGTTAGTGCACGAGGACGCAGCCATGGCATCGATTCCCGAACCGTCGACCACGGGTGAAACCGACAAACGCAGCTGGCTCGAATCGCACGAAGCCGGTTATCACAAGACCCTCGGCAATCGACAGGTGCAGATGATCGCGATCGGCGGGGCCATCGGCACCGGGTTGTTTCTCGGGGCCGGTGCCCGGCTGCAGGCTGCCGGACCGTCGCTCGCGATCGTCTATCTGGTGTGCGGCGCGTTTTCGTTCCTGATCCTGCGCGCGCTCGGCGAACTCGTGATGCATCGCCCCAGCAGCGGCAGCTTCGTGTCGTATGCCCGCGAATTCCTCGGCGAGAAGGCATCGTTCGTCGCAGGCTGGATGTACTTCCTGAACTGGGCGATGACCGGCATCGTCGACATCACCGCGGTCGCGCTCTACATGCATTACTGGGCGCCGTTCGCGGGCGTGCCGCAGTGGATCTTCGCGCTCGTCGCGCTCTGCATCGTCGCGACGATGAACCTGATCGGCGTGAAGTGGTTCGCGGAGATGGAGTTCTGGTTCGCGCTGGTCAAGGTCGCCGCGATCGTGCTGTTTCTCGTGATCGGTTCGGTGATCCTCGGCACGGGCGTGCCGGTCGCCGGCCACGACACCGGCATGCATCTGATCACCGACAACGGCGGGTTCTTTCCGCACGGACTGATGCCGGCGCTGGTGCTGGTGCAGGGGGTGGTGTTCGCGTTCGCGGGCGTCGAACTGGTCGGCACGGCCGCCGGCGAATGCAAGGACGCGCGCAAGGTGCTGCCGCGTGCGATCAACAACGTGATCTGGCGCATCGCGATCTTCTACGTCGCGTCGGTCGTGCTGCTGGTCTGCCTGCTGCCGTGGAGCGCGTACAAGGCGGGCCAGAGCCCGTTCGTCACGTTCTTCGGCGCGCTCGGCGTGCCGGGGATCGGCTCGGTGATGAACCTGGTGGTGCTGACGGCGGCGCTGTCGAGCCTCAACTCGGGCCTGTATTCGACCGGGCGCGTGTTGCGTTCGCTGTCGATGGGCGGCTCGGCCCCCGCGTTCCTCGCGCGGATGAGCGCGCAATCGGTGCCGTACGCGGGCATCCTCGTGACGGTCGCGATCTACGTCGTTGGCGTGCTGCTCAACTATCTCGTGCCGTCGAGCGTGTTCGAGATCGTGCTGAACATCGCGTCGCTCGGCATCATCAGCACGTGGGGCTTCATCGTCGTGTGCCAGATGAAGTTCCGCGCCGCGGTCCGCCGCGGCGAGGTGGACGACGTGTCGTTCAGGATGCCGGGCGCGCCCGTGACATCGTGGCTCACGCTGCTGTTCCTCCTCGGCGTGCTGGTGCTGATGGCATTCGACTACCCGAACGGTACGTGGACGATCGCGTCGATCCCGCTGGTCGCACTGCTGCTCGTGGCCGGCTGGAAGTGGCTGAGCCGCCGCGCGCGCCGCGCGTTGCTCAAGCCGACGATTCCGTCGGTCACGCTCACGCAGAACGTGCTCGAGAAGGGAGACGACTGACACCGCGCGCTACGCGAGTCGGCGACCGTGCCGGCAAGTCGTATCGAGCGCGGGTCGACCCGCGCTCGCGCGCATGACGTCAATGATGCACGTACAACCGTTGCGCCGCCGCATGGCCCGGGACCGCAGCCCCGGCGTCGCCGCCTGCCGCCGGTGCCGGCCCATAGCCCGATGCATCGGCTTGCTGCGTCGATTCCGACGACCGGAGGCGTGCCTCGGCCTGCTGGATCGATTGCGGATAGTGAATGTCCTTGCGGGCCGGGTTGTAACCGGCCTGCTCGACCTGCACGATCTGCGCGCACTTCTGCCCGGGTCGGGCTGCTGTTCGATTGCGCTGCCGATGCGAACGCGGGGACGATGACTGCCGCCAGCATGATGGTACGGATAACGAATTTCATGATCCTGACCTCCTGTGAACAGGGTCGGCATCCGAGAACACCTCTTCCGCCATGGAGACAGGATGCCCCGCTCAAGCTGAAGGCAATGTTAGACAGTATGACTCCGCGTGGCAGGGGCTGGCCTCTCGTGAGGAATCAAACGTGGGTTAGCATTTCTGCCAGAGC
>NZ_QTQF01000043.1:0-63910 GCF_003854235.1 Burkholderia sp. Bp8998 | reverse complement strand
TATCGTGCTATCGGGCGGCAGGTGATTTGATGCGACTCGGGCCATCGATCGCATAACGTGTGCGGTCTTCATAAAGCGTGCGTTTCCTAACTTCATGTTGGCAGCGGTCGAGTCGCCGGGCGCTAGCGATCGGGCATGTGCCCGCGCGCCGGTCCAATGACTGATATTCACTTAGAGACGGTTTCAAAATGGCCCCTTGGGGCTGTTAGACTTTCGCGGCGAGCTGTTAACCTCAGGCATCGGAACAACCGAGACTGAGGAGATGGACAAGCCGATCATCGACGACGAATTGTGGACACTGATCGAGCCGTTACTGCCGCCATCCAAGCCACGGCGCATGAAGAACCCGGGCCGCCTCCCGGTTTCGAATCGCGCCGCGCTGACCGGCATCTTGTTCGTTCTCAAGACCGGACTGCGCTGGCGCGATCTGCCTGCCGAGATGGGTTGCGGCTCGGGCGTGACATGTTGGCGACGACTACGCGACTGGCAGGCTGCGGGCGTGTGGGACCGTTTGCACGAGCTGCTGCTCGCGAAGCTGCGAGCAGCAGACCAGATCGACTTCTCGCGAGCCGCTGTCGATTCATCATCGATTCGCGCCGTTGGGGCGGGTCAAAAACTGGGCCAAACCCTACCGATCGCGCGCGACCCGGTTCCAAGCACCACATCGTCACCGACGCCAACGGCACGCCGCTTGCCGCGATCCTGACCGGCGCGAACGTCAACGACGTCACGCAATTGCTGCCGCTGATCGACGCGATCCCGCCGATTCGCGGTTTGCGCGGCCACCCGCTGCACAGACCGCGTGTGGTCTACGCCGATCGCGGATACGACTCCGAGCGACATCGAAGAGCGTTGCGCAATCGCGGTATCGAGCCGGTGATCGCCAAGCGCCGTACCGAACACGGCAGCGGCCTTGGCAAATATCGCTGGGTCGTGGAACGCACACATGCCTGGCTGCATCACTTCCGTCGTCTCCGCATTCGTTTCGAGCGCCGTGCTGACATTCACGGCGCGTTCCTCAAACTCGGTTGCTGCCTGAGCTGCTGGAATACCCTCCGGCGCGCCGAGCAGCCTTTATGAAACCGTCTCTTAAGGAATCGAGATCGTGAACATTGCAGTTGAGCAAGACAAAAATATTGGTGGACACGCCGAGGACTCGCTTAGGGTCGTCGAGACCCAGTACGGCAAACTGCGCGGTCGTGTGAGCGATGGACTGGCGTCCTTTCTAGGCGTTCGATACGGCGCTAACACTGCGGGAGCGAATCGGTTCATGCCCCCGCAGCCGGTGACGCCTTGGACCGGTATCCGCGATGCACTCGTGCTTGGCGATCACTGTGTGCAAACCAACCCTGACTTTCCGGTTTGGCTCAATCCCGGCCCGGCGAGCGAAGATTGCCTGACGTTGGACGTCTTTTGCCCGGCGAGTGCTACTGAGTCCTCACGATTGCCGGTCATGGTGTGGCTGCACGGAGGTGGCTATTCGTTTGGCTCAGGCTATGCGCCTGGGTACAACTGCGGCAATCTTGCCAAGGGTGGCAACGTCATTACGGTGGGGGTCAATCAACGTCTGCACGGGTTCGGCTATACCTACCTGGGCGACGACGAACGCTTCGGCACGGCAGGCAATGCAGGTCATCTTGACATCATCGAGGCGCTGAAGTGGGTGCAAGCCAACATCGAGCGCTTCGGCGGTGACGCGAGTAACGTTACCGTGTTCGGGCAATCGGGCGGGGGCGGCAAGATCACCATGCTCTGCGGCATGCCGGCTGCACGGGGCCTGTTCCATAAGGCCATTGTTCAGAGCGGTTCGATAATGAAAATCCGAACCACTCGTGAAGCGTCGATGCTGACTGATGCCGTTTTCGATACCCTCCAGCTCAAACGCGGTGACATCCGAGCGCTGCAGGCCGTGCCAGCCGACACGCTTGTTCGGTGCTTCGATAAAGTCGCCGCAGAAACCAACACCTACTACACGCCGTATCTCGCGTTTGGTCCCACGGTGGACGGGCGCGTCATGCCTGACATGGTCTGGCGCGACAAGGCTCCCGATTTCGTGCGCGACATTCCATTTCTAATCGGCCTGAACACCGACGAGGGTGCGACGTACGTTGGCCTCGACATGTATGGTCCATTGAAAGCGGATGTGGACATCGCAAGACTGTGCGCGAAAAGTCAATTGCAATGGAACTTCAGTGTCGAAGAACTGGTTCCCGTTGTCCGAAAGTATCGCGAATTGATGCCCCATCTTTCCGACGCGGAGATGGTTGTCCGGGTCGCATCCGATGTCAGCTTTCGGAAGGGCGCTGTCATTCAGTCGGAGCTCCTCATTGCCCGTCAGGGGGCGCCGGTCTACATGTATGAATGCGCGTGGAAGACGCCGTGCTTCCGGGGGAAATGGGCCGTTCATGGGGTGGAATTGCCCTTTATCTTTGCGCTCGACGAATACGGTACGGCGTGGGACGGAGAGGATACGGATGCGCTGCGCGCTGCGGCCGATCCTGAGAACAAGCGAGCCGTTGTCGGCCGTCATATGTTCGACGCGTGGGTTAGCTTTGCTCGGAGCGGAAATCCTTCGACGAAGGATTTGCCGTGGCCGACGTACGATTCCTCCTCGCGCACGACCATGGTCTTCGGACCGGAGTCGAAGCTGGTCGACGATCCTGAAAGGGAAGTTCGAGGGCTCTTGATGAGTCTGTGAGCCGGCCTCAGTATTCTCGGATCAAAACGATGCTCGTTTGCCCAAGGACCTGATTGGTCCTTGGGCGAAGAGACGGTCTCGAGGTGATCCGGCCCGAGGCCATGGCGCAACAACTTTACCCCACCCTTGCCAAGAGTCTGGCAAACCTGTATTCCTATGACCATCGTGAGTCTGCCTTAACTGACCAGCATAGATCATAGGTGCAATGAGCGGCCGTGCAAGCCGCGCGCGAGCTTCGACGATTAGTGTCCACATTTTGCCTGAGCGATTGGTGGCGGCACCGGCGTGCATAAGACGAGCGATGACTGGGTAAAACGGAGTGTCTTGGGGGGAGAATTCCCAATTTTGGCGGATCCTGGCGCGGCCGCTCGAGGCGTCTTCCCATTTCGATCGGATCGATGTTCGTGTAGTTCCGATCCGGGTGCACGCCGGAGGTGCGCCACAACTCGCGGCGATGGATTATATGCTGCGGCACATCAATCGCTAACGATGCATTTTATGCTGACAAAGGTTATGACTCGGCTAGCTCTTTGCGACACGAGCATATCTCGATCGCTACAGCAAGACGCGGACGTTCGAATGAAACGGAAAGGCGCTTTTGCAAGAAAGGCTGTTGCGCTTGAGCTAAGTGCGGACCGCCATCGCGGATGGTGAGCTCGTCTTCGCGGGCAAGTTGCGCTCGGCTTTGCTTGACAGCCGCGCGTCGTTTCATGTGCCAAGAAAGTCGTTTCCGCACGGTTGCAAGTGCGTATCCTAGGCCACAACTGTCACGATACAGCGACATGGCTAGTACCGTCTGCGCCTCCTCCTACATCGGTGCCATGTCCGCGGATTGCAATGTCAAGTAGCGGCCGTTCCTTATATCGCCTATACCCCTCGGTGTGCGCGCAATTCTGACATCGGACGCCTCCTCGTTTCCCCTGACTCATCGAAAAATATTTTGACTCGTGAGTATGCTCGTGCATACTGACTGAGTGGTCAAATTTAGAGGTCAATTGGTCTAATGGCCAGTGAAAACGTGGGTTGTGCGGCTGGGGAAACCGACTTGGTGCAGACAAATCTCGATAGGTCTCCTGGCCACGCCTTTTTCAACGGAAAACCGGTGAGCAGCATGGGTGATATTTCAGAAGTGAGTGCGATCATGGGGGCTCAAGCAGATACTTTCACTCCCTTGTTGAAGCTGGATGCCGTTTCGAAGGCGTATGGGGACCATCAGGTTTTGCTCAATGTCCACTTGCAGATGATAGCGGGGGAAGTTGTAGCAGTGATTGGCCCGAGCGGCTCGGGAAAGAGCACCTTATTGAGATGCATCAACCAGCTCGAGCCGCCGACTGCGGGCGCCGTGACTGTTGATGGAGTGCAGATTGTCGCAGGGCAGGCCCCGGGGAAGGCAAAACTTAACCATTTCAGGCGTACGCTCGGAATGGTGTTCCAGTCATTCAATCTTTTTCCGCACCTTACCGTGCTCGAGAACGTCAGCCTAGCCCAATGTCGTGTATTGGGGCGCTCTAGAGAAGAGGCCAACGAACGCTCTCTTGCGCTTCTGAAGCGAGTTGGTCTTGCTAATAAGGCGGACCAATATCCGGCCCGCTGCTCCGGTGGGCAACAACAGCGTATCGCGATTTCGCGTGCCCTGGCACTCGACCCCAAAATAATGCTTTTTGACGAGCCGACATCGGCGCTTGATCCTGAAGTCGGTCTTGAGGTGCTTGCCGTGATGAGGGAGCTAGCCGAGGACGGCATGACGATGCTCGTGGTGACGCATGAGATGCGATTTGCTGAGAGTGTGTCTGACCGAGTGATTGTGATGGCAGATGGCGGCATCTTAGAAGAAGGGAGTAGCAGGGAGGTCATGCAACATCCGAAGACCGAGCGTGTTCAGCGTTTCCTCTCAGCCGTGAGGAATCGGTGATGGAGCACCTTCTCTCAACGATTGCGATTGCTGTTATTCAGGCGCTGCCGTGGACGCTGATGCTCACGGCATCTTCTTTCGTAATCGGTGCAGTTCTCGCAGTGCCGATTTGCACCGTCGCATCGTCCAAGAGCGCTGTCGTGAGAACTGTATCGCACTCCATCATACTTGTTGTCCGATCGATTCCGCCAATAGTGTGGCTATTCATAATTTTCTTCGGAATTGGAAACGGACTCGTTGCTATGAGTCCGATGACAGCTGCAGTAGCTGGTCTTGGACTTATCACTGCAGTAAATCTTGGTGAGATTTATAGGGGCGCCATGAAGGCGATCCCGGCTGGCCAGTTCGAGGCAGCGAAGGTGCTTGGACTATCGGGGTTACGTCAGTACACGGAGATCTTAGCTCCACAGATCTTTCGAGTTGCCCTTCCTTCTGCCGCTACCTATGCAATCGGTCTTTTGAAAGATACTGCCGTAGCGTCGACAATTGGTGTACCCGAGATGGCGCAAGCGGCATATCGAGTGTCGCAACAGACCTTCCGGGGGCTCGAGGTCTACATCATATCGGGATTGTTCTATTTCGCAATTAGCCTTGTGATGGCCTATGTATCGAGAAGTCTAGATAAACGCTTGAGACTACGGATTGCACGATGAGCCCGTTCTTTGATATGTGGATTCAGTGGTTACCGACGCTGGCGCAAGGACTTCTTACGAGCTTGAAAGTAACCGTCCTCTGCATGCTTATTGGCGTGCCACTCGGCCTCTTTTTTGCGCTCGGAGTCGGTACGTCGAAGCGTGTATTGCGGAACATCACAATTGTGTTGGTAGAGCTCGGTCGTGGTGCTCCCGTGCTGATTTTGCTTCAGTTCTTCTACTTTGGTTTGCCGTCGGTCCACATAACACTTTCCTCGTTCTTGTCATCGGTGCTTGCTCTGGCTTGGTGCACAGGCGCATATACGAGCGAGATTATCAGGGCAGGCCTACAGGCGGTCCCGCACGGTCAACGCGAAGCGTCATACGCCATCGGACTTGACGAGGTGGACACGCTACGCCTGATCATCGTACCCCAAGGACTCAGAGTTTCTATTCCGCCGCTGCTCGGATTCGGCGTTGTCATGCTTCAAGCCACATCGTTGTGCTTTACCGTTGCGCTTCCAGAGTTGGTGACAAAGGCGCAGCAGATTGGCTCTGAAACTTTCATGTACATGCCGGTGTTGCTACTTGCTGCTTTGCTCTACACGGTGATTTGCGTCCCATCCACGTTGCTTGTCTCCTCGCTGGAGCGGAGACTGTCTCGACACGAGGCGAAGGTTTAGCACGCGCATTCAATGAGTTTCACTTAAAGACTACACCCAAGAATTTCAACCTCCGGATTGTTCAACAGCACTGATGAATGGAGTCGTCATGAGAAAATCTAAAGAATACGTTGTCAGCCTCACCATTATTGCATCTTCCATAATTGGTATGAATGCAGCGGTCGCAGAGTGTGTGCCGGCCCATCAATTCAAAACGGTTGTGCCGGGTATTCTGACGATCTCGACGGCTGAGTTCCCGCCGTTTGATGTGCCGGGTAGCGGAGGGTCGCTTTCTGGAGTAGAGGGCGATATTTTGAAAAAAATCGCTGAGAAAGAATGTCTGAAAATTAATGCGCTGCCCGTCGGCTTTGGTTCTGCCATCCAATACGTCACTACAGGAAAGGCTGATATTTCGGCGGCTCAGTGGTATCGGACCGCCGATCGCGTGAAGGTTGTCGGAATGAGCGATCCACTCTACCTCGACCAATTGGCGATCTACTCAAAGGAAGGTTACACGACGTTCGACCAACTCAAGGGTAAGCAAGTAGGCACTATCCAAGGTTACAACTGGACGGCTGACCTGCAGGCGTTGTTTAAAGACAACCTTAAGCTTTACCCGACTCCTGTCGCAATGGCCCAAGATTTACAGGCGGGACGCCTGGACGCTGCTCTCGATAGTATCGCTACTGGTCTGTATGCACAAAAGAAAGGTGGTTATCCTGGAATGAAAATCCTCGTCGGGTCAGGAGATCCTCGCGTTCGAGCATCTGTCCAGCCGGCACAAGTTGGATTTGTGTACTCGAAGGGCAACGCTGCCCTCAGCGCTGCCTTGAATGCTGATATCGATGATATGCAGAAGACTAAGGATATTGCTCGGATCATGCAAGCCTATGGATTAGACCCGAAGAGCGCAGATGTGGGGCCAAGCCGATTTATTCAATGAAGTGCTCTCGCTAACAAGGTGGAGGCCCAGCCTTCACCCCGTTTTCGCCTGATCAAAATCAAACGGATCCGAACATAGCTATGAGTATGCGCATAAGTTTCATCAACCCCTTCGGCACATCACAATACAACGCGCTAATTTCGGAGACATTGACCCCATATCTAAGAAAAGATGCGGAACTCGTCGTGACAAACACGACTAATTGCCCGGAGAATATTGACTACTACTACAGCAAACATCTTATCGAAGAGGCTGTCTTTAATGAAGTCATCATGGCCGAGAAGTCGGGATTCGACGCGGTCATTGTAGGCTGTTGCTACGATCCTGGTGTGCGCGTATCTCGAGAGCTGGTTGATATTCCTGTTATTGGGCCGCTTGAGGCCACGATGCTGTTTGCGCCATATTATGGCCACGATTTCGTAGTAGTTACCGACCACCACAAAGCGGTTCCCTATCTGAGAGATATGGTGCGGGTCTACGGTCAGGAATCAAATTGCCGAAGCGTCTCTTGTATCGATTGGTTCGCGTCGGACATGATTAAAGACACTGAGGCAGTGGCTGTCGATGCCGCAAAGAAAGCTGCCGCAGCGATGGAAGCGAGCAATGCTGAGGCTTGTGTCTTCGGCTGCACGCTCATTTCGGCCAGTTATGAGAAATGGCTGCGAGACACCGGTGCGAAACGAAACCATGCTCTTCTCAACCCTAACACGATGGCTTTGAAGATGGCCGAAGCATTGGCTGACCTACGAAGCCAGGGTGGCTATCAGATAAGTCGTGTGGGCTACTACCAGCAGCTTAAGCAGCACAATCCCAGCGAGTTCGAAGTGGTTCGTAGTCAGTTCGCGCGACAGTAATCGAAATATTGATACGCGCGAGGGGAAACTGTCGATCTTAGTGGGTTGGCACAGTAATCGCCGACCGCGTCCCGCCGGACCGATAAACTGACGATATTATGCGCTGGTCCGCGCGGGCGAGCTGCGTAGCGAGTACCCGTCGATGTGGGCGGCAATCGAATCAATTGCGCTGATGGTCGGCTGCACGCCGCAGACGCTGTTGGATCGGGTTTGACCATTACAAGTGGCTGCTGGCGGGGGGGCGTGACGAGTAATAATTCGGGTTCATCGCCGAGTTCAAGTCAGCGTGACTCATTTGTTCGTGTCGGCCATGAAACGTCGTTCGCGTCCTTCATTGCTTGGATGCTCAGAGGTCAGATCCACCCAGTGAGCGGTCATTCCGGTCGGCGAAACGGGCCATTGCGCCTGTCTAGGGCTCGCTCAATTGCGCCTTCAGGAAATCGATAAACAGTCGCGCTCTCGCCGGTAGAAGACGGGTGTCGGTCAACGCGTGCACCTGAACCGGCGCAAGACTCCAGTCGGGGAGCACGCGAACGAGGCGCCCCAACTCGACATCATGCTGCGCTAGCACATTGTTCAGCACCGCAAGCCCGACGCTTTGAATCGCCAGCGCACGGCTGAGCGCGACGCTGTTCATCGCAAAGCGTGTACCGATCATTACGGCGACCGACTCGCCGCCGCGATAGAACGTCCTTTCGGCTCGCCCCTGCTTCCCTACGCCCTCCACGAGGCAGACCACGTGCTGCGCGAGATCGTTCGGGTGGGTGAGCGGCGCAGCGCTGCGCAGATATTCGGGCGACGCATACAGATAGCGCGGCAGCACGGCGATCGGCCGTGCGACGAGCGTCGATGGCGCCGTGGGCGGCGGACCGATGCGGATTGCGAGATCGAAGGGCTCCGCCTGTAGATCGATAGGGCGCGGCGACAGATCGAACTCGAACGCGATCAGCGGATACGCTTTCGCGAAATCCGCAATGATCGGTGCGAGATAACCGGTGGCGAGGTCCGCGGGCATCGATACACGTAGCGTGCCGGTCGGACGTTCGGCCACGTCGAGGAGCCACTCGTGCGCGATCCGCGCTTCCTCGACGATGCTTTGGCAGCGCTTGAAATACACCTCGCCCGCGTCGGTCAGCTCGACTCTGCGCGTCGAGCGATTCAGCAGCCGCAATCCGATCTTCTTCTCCAACTCCGCAATATGACGTGACAGCGTCGAGTTCGGCATATCCAAGGCGTCCGCCGCCCGGCGAAAACTCTTGGTTCGTGCGACCTCAACGAACGCGTGCATGTAGCTGAGCAGTTCCACGGCAATTGCTCCATTGGTGGATTAGTGATTTCAATTTTAGCTCTTTATCCCATTCATGAATCAGATCACCATCTGGACACCCCTTCACCGTTCGAGGAATCGACATGAATCCACTCAACGAAACCGTTCGCATTGGACGCTATACACTGCGCAACCGGCTGGTCATGGCACCAATGACGCGCTCGCGTGCCGACGACACGACTGGCGTACCGTCCGCGCTCGCCTCGCAATACTACGCGCAGCGCGCGGACGCCGGCCTGATCATCGCCGAAGGGACTTTTCCATCGCCGATGGGCAAAGGCTACGTTCGTACGCCGGGCATCCATTCCGCTGCGCAGATCGAGGGATGGACGCGCATCACCGAGGCGGTCCACGAGCGAGGCGGCCTGATTTTCCTGCAGTTGATGCACACCGGGCGCGTTTCGCATCCGAGCATGCTGCCGGATGGGGCGACGCCTGTCGCGCCTTCTGCGATCGCCGCCGTTGGCCAGACATACACCGCGACAGGGCCGCAGGACTTCG
This sequence comes from Burkholderia sp. Bp8998, assembly GCF_003854235.1. Classification (NCBI taxonomy): domain Bacteria; kingdom Pseudomonadati; phylum Pseudomonadota; class Betaproteobacteria; order Burkholderiales; family Burkholderiaceae; genus Burkholderia; species Burkholderia sp. Bp8998. The sequence goes on along the minus strand of NZ_QTQF01000043.1, from coordinate 54,381 downwards.
TCGTGCCGCACGCGCTCGACATCGACGAGATCGCTGCAATCGTTGACGAGTACCGACTCGCCACGCGTCACGCGTTGCAGGCTGGATTCGACGGAGTTGAACTGCATGCGGCCTCTGGTTATCTGCCGGAACAGTTCCTGTCGTCGGGGACCAATCAGCGCACCGATCGCTACGGCGGATCGCCGGAGAATCGCGCACGCTTCATCGTTGAAGTGCTGGACGCGATGATCGACGAAGCAGGCAGCGATCGCGTCGGCATCAAGATTTCGCCGGAAATGGGCTTCAACAGCGTGACTGACGCGGCACCGCAGGAAACCTACAAGTACCTCGTGGAGCGGGTCGGCATGCTGCAGCTCGCGTACCTACATCTTGCACGGACCGGCAGCGCGTTTGACTACCGCGCGCTGGTGCGGCCACTGTTCAACGGTGCGTTGCTTCTCGGCGGGGGACTGGACCGGGATAGCGCCGCGTCGCTGATCGTGAGCCGCGATGCTGACGCCGCCGTGTTCGGTAGTCTGTACCTCGCGAATCCCGACCTTTTAGAACGCTTCGTCGCTGGCGCGCCGCTCAACGAGCCCGAACGCGAAACGTTTTATTCCGACGGCCCCCAAGGCTATATCGACTATCCCGTTCTAGAGCAAACACGATGAACCGAGTATTTCGCCCCCCGTTCTGATCGCAGCCGCAACTCGGGTTCATCGAGGCCTACCGGGGAACGCGGCGCGGATCTTGAGGAAGAAGTATTCGTCGTCGCGGTAGCTATAAGCCCGGCGCTTGATGACCATGATGGTATTGTTGATGCCTTCAACGATGCTGGTATTGAGCGGATGGCGGCAGCGAGTCACGATTCCGTGCCGGTAGCCCAGCAAGTGCTCGGCGAACTTTTGCAGGGCAGCGATCCCGCTGTGCTGAGCCCGCTCGAACAATCGCTTCCAGGCCGGCTTTCGGTAGAACCAGAGCCCGTTGAACTCGTCGCGTAACACGTAGACGCATAAGAGCGACTGATTGGCCGCCAGGAGCCCTTCAGGTGCATGGCCTAATCTGGCTTAAGGTTGTGGCGGTTGCGCAGCAACAGCCAGCGGCTGAATTTCAGAACCTTGCGGGCCGGCTTGTCATGGCGCAGTTGATTGGCTTGATCGACCCGCACCTGATCGATCACTTCGCGGCCGTACTTGGCCACGACGTGGTATAGGTAGAAGATGATTTCCGCCTGCGGACGCTGTTCCCTGATCTCCAGTTCCTGGGCCGTGGTCATGTCGATCTCTACCGATTCGATACGCTTGGCGAGGCCTTCGGGAAGCTGTTCGAAGAAGGCCCGGCTTCTCCCGCGAGCGTCCGGCCCGATCCAGAGCACTTGCCGGCTGATCGGCTCGACCACCACGGTGGCATAGCGATGGCCTTTATGTAGCGCGAACTAGTCCATCGCCAGATAGCGGATCGTTGACGAGTCGGGTTCGCTCACGCGCGCCCGCTGGCGCATCTTGTCGATCGATTTGCCTGTGTGCCAGCCCAGGTCGAAGGCGGCCGCCACCGCCTGCACGTTGGCCGCTTGCAGCAGCTTCTCGCAGGCTTTGGCGAAGCACTCCGTCACGCGCTGGTAGCGGCCCAGCCACGCCAGTTTCTCCAGTCGTGGACCGCCGCAGCGTCTGGACGAACAAGTTGAGCGGGGCGCGCTGGCTGCATTTCAGGACGAAAGCGCGCAGTTCGCCGCTTTGCGTCTCGCCGAATCGGTGACGGATGACACAGCGCTGAACATCGGCGATGGCTTGTTCGCAGGCGGTAAGAGGTTTCTCAAGTAGATCGGCTTGCTTCTCGACGTTCGTTCGGCACTAGACTCTACGTGGAGTTTCGATGCACATCTTGACGCGCTGAGTTGGCCGATGAACGGCGTCCACGACGATCGTTCGGGCTCCGACATCAAGTTCAATTCGACGATCGTGCCGTCCTATGTGCGCAAGTCGCCGCGCGTGTCAACGACGGTTATCGCGAATCGAAGAAGTCTTGGAAAGAGCTGCTGCTCGACCTGAAGAAACGAACTCTGCAAGCACCGCCGCTGCTTACTGTCGGCGACAGCGCGATGGGGATGTGGGCGACGCTTGAAGAGGTGTATCCGCGGACACGGCACTAGCGCTGCTGGTTCCACAAGATTGGCAGCACGTGCGGACCACGAATCCGATTGAATCGATGGTCGCGACGGTGCGCCATCTCACGAGCCGCAAGCGCAACTGTCTGTCGCGCTCCATCTTCCTCGCGATGGTCGTTCAAGCTGATCGAAGCGGTCGAGCTGACCCGGAGGAAGATTCGCGGCGTCGGCAAGATCGAACCGCTTCTGAAGGGCATTCCTTTCAATGACGACACTCCGGTGATCGAAAGCACACCGGCTCCTCAAGCGCTGGCTGCCCGACCCGCATACACCAGTCTTGACAATTGCTCGAAGATTCTCGCCGAAAGTCATCACGCAACAAACGCGGTGCCCTAAGAGGTGAAACGATGTCTCTGAATCGCACATATCATAAGTGAGCTGCTGGCGCCTTTCATCTGTCGCATTCCAATCCATTTCATATGGAAGTCCTTGCAGATGAAGCACCAGCCACTCTTATTTTTTCCTGCGTTTTTTCTCTCACGCCGTCTTCAGGGCCTTCAGCTTCAACTCCTCGATCATGCGCTCGCGCATGACAAACTTCTGCACCTTGCCCGTGACGGTCATTGGCATCTCGTCGACGAAGCGGATATAGCGCGGCACTTTGTAGTGCGCGATCTGCTCACGGCAGTATTGTCGCACCTCGTCTTCGCTCAACTGCTCGCTCGGGCGCACGACGATCCACGCGCACACCTCCTCGCCGTACTTCTCGTCGGGCACGCCGAAGACCTGGACACTCTGAATCTTTGGATGTCGAAACAACAGCTCCTCGATCTCGCGCGGATAAACGTTCTCGCCGCCGCGGATCAGCATGTCCTTCAGCCGACCGACGATGTTGCAATAGCCATCGACGTCGAACGTCGCCAGATCGCCCGTGTGCATCCAGCCGTCGACGAGCGCCTCGCGTGTGCGCGGCTCGTCATCCCAGTAGCCGAGCATCACCGCATAGCCCTTAGTGCAGAGCTCTCCCGTCTGCCCCACGGGCACGATCGCGCCGGCGGGGTCCACGATCTTCGCCGCGAGATGCGGCCGGATCCGGCCGACAGTGCTCGTACGTTTCTCGAGCGGGTCGGTCGTGGCGCTCTGGAACGAGACGGGGCTCGTCTCCGTCATGCCGTAGGCAATCGTGATCTCCGACAAATGCATGCGGGCGACGACGCGCTTCATCGTCTCGATCGGGCACGGGGAGCCAGCCATGATCCCGGTGCGCAGCGACGTCAGATCGAATTTCTCGAAATCGGGATGATCGAGCTCGGCGATGAACATCGTCGGCACGCCGTGCAGCGCCGTGCAGCGCTCCTCGGCGACGGCCGCAAGCACCACGCCGGGCTCGAACGCCTCGCCGGGGAACACCATCTTCGCACCCGTCGAGACGCAGGCGAGCACCCCCAACACCATGCCGAAGCAGTGATAGAGCGGAACGGGGATGCAGAGCGCGTCGTTTTCCATGAAGCGCATTGCCCTCGCGATATAGCGGGCGTTGTTGACGACGTTGTAGTGCGTCAGCGTGGCCCCTTTCGGATTACCTGTCGTGCCACTCGTGAACTGGATGTTGATCGGATCGCGAGGCGCGAGCGCGGCTCCGAGCGCATCGAGCGCCGCTTTGTCGAGCCTCTTGCGTCCCATTTCGACGACCTCGGCGAACGAGAGCATGCCGGGAGTGGCGGCGTCTCCCATGCGGATCACGATCCTCAGATGCGGCAGGCGTGCTGCATGCAGATCGCCGGGTTCGGCCATGACAAGCTCGGGCGCGAGCGTGCCCAGCATCTCGAGATACATCGACGTCTTGAAGCGTTCGGCGGCGATGATCGCCTTGCAGCCCGACTTGTTTAGCGCATACTCGAGTTCCGCCAGCCGATAGGCGGGATTGACGTTGACGAGGATCGCGCCGATGCGGGCGGTCGCGAATTCCGTCAGCAGCCACTCCACGCGGTTCGGCGACCAGATCCCGACGCGATCGCCTTTCTCGATGCCGAGCGCGGCGAGGCCGGCCGCCAGCACGTCGACCTCGTCTGCGAATTCTCGCCAGGTCCAGCGAATCCCCTGCTCACGGAACACGACAGCCGGCCGCTGCGGAAAACGCCTCACGGTCTCGCTCAGAAACTGCCCGATCGTGACATCGGCAAGCGGGACGTCGGTCGAGCCGCGCACATGGGAAAGGCCATCTTTGGGCACGAGCAGTGCCTCGGTGCCGGGATGCTGTGTGGACATGCGGGAGTGTCTCCGAGATTGAGGATGGTTTGAAGTGCACAGGGCACTCACTGCTTCAGGTCTACTGGCGTGATGTACTTGTAGATATCGTCCTGGAAGCGCACCACCTCGCTGCCGGCCTTCCAGCGCGCCGCGTAGAAATCACCTACGTGCAGGCCCTCATGCGTGGTCTTGCTGACCATGTCACGCAGCATCTCGATGGACTCACCGAGTTCGAACGTGAGTCCGGGCAGTTGAATCATCGTGCGTCTCCTTCGCGGCATGGTTTTTTGCCTTCAGATTAGACGCCGTGTCGGCGACACGCAGTGCCAAGGTATTTGCAATTCGTGCCAGCCTTATGCCCGACCTTGCTTGCTCTATGCGCCCTTCATGGATTGCCTATACTCGCCTGGGCTCTGGCCGGTCCACCGCCGGAACGCGCGATTGAAACTCGCCTCGTTGCGAAATCCCGCCGCAGCAGCCACCTGTTTGAGCGACTTGTGCGATCGGGTCAAAAGTTGCTTGGCGACATCCCTTCGCACTTCATCCTTAATGTGTTGCAGGGAGGTGCCTTCCTCGGCCAAATGGCGATACAGACTTCGGGTCGACAAATTGAGTTCGAACGCCAATACATCAGCATTCGACAGCTCAAGGCTGCGTGTGCGCAGCAGGTCACGAAGGCGCTGCGATAGCAATCGGTCGCGCCGGTATTGCAGCACGATCAGCGGCAGGGGGCGTAGCAGCATCTGGCGCAAGTCGTGGTCATCGCGACGTATGGGAAGCTTGAGGTATTCGGCATCGAAGCTGAACCCGGCGTGTGGTTCCTGAAAGCTCACCCGCCCGCGAAACATCAGGTCATAGGACTTGGAATATGCGGGTTCAGGGTAGGGAAATGTTGCGCTCGTCAGTGGAATGCGTGAGTCGATCAGCCAGCACGCAAAGCCGTGGATATTGCGCAAGGTGCTCACCAAACAAAACTCACGCTGAGGTCCCAAGTTCGCGCGTTCATAGACGTTCAAGTGTGCAACTCCACCTTCAACGCGAAGTTCGAGGCGGATGTCGTCAATTAGCATCGCGTAATGGCGACACCAGCGCGACAACGCCACTCGCAAGTTGGCTGACGGCAATGCGGCGCGACACAGCATGCCGTTAGTACCCCACGGCAGGCGTCGGGAGAACCAGCCGAGCGCCTCGTCATCCAGTTCTCGCATCGCGATATCTGTAAGCACCTCCAACTGATCGGCCGTCATGCATACGTCGGTTCGAGGCAGGCTTGATGGCTGTATTTGTGCGGCGCGCAAAGCGTTGCGGGGGTCTATTCCGTACCGTTCATAGGCACGAATGATTGACTGAGCGAACGCGATGGGTGTTGCTGCGATGGCGGGATTCATTAACATATTGTCCAATCCATTGGCAGGATTTGCAAATAACTTGGCGCGGCGTTGTTTGGAGGCTGTCTAAGCTACTGACACATCTGGACCAGTGATTGTTGAGGAGCGTCGTGCAAATCGTCCCATCCAAACTCAACCCCCGCTCGGCGGATTTCCAGGCCAACGCTGCGCACGTGCGAGGACTGGTAGAAGCGTCGAATGGCAAGGTCGAGCAGGTTTCTCAAGGCGGTGGCCAAGTGGCGCGGCAGAAGCATACCGCTCGTGGCAAGCTTCTCCCGCGTGAGCGCGTGGAGCAACTGCTCGATCCAGGAACTCCGTTTCTGGAAATTGGGCAGTTGGCTGTGCTGGGCATGTACGACGACGAGGCTCCTTCGATTGGTGTCATCGCCGGCATTGGTGGCATCCAAGGTCGTCAATGTGTGATCGTCGCGAACAATGCCACTGTCAAGGGGGGCACACATTACCCGATGACCGTGAAGAAGCACTTCCGCGTGCAAGAGATCGTTAAGCAAAACCATCTACCGTGTATCTATCTCGTCGATCTTGGCGGCGGCTGCTTGCCGCCGCAAGAGGAGGTGTTTCCCGATCGGGATCATTTCGGGCGCATCTTTTACAACCGAGCCAACGTGTCCGCTAAGGGCATCCCCCCCAGATATCGGTAGTGATGGGCTCGTGCACTGCAGGCGGCGCCTACGTGCCGGCGATGAGCGACGAAGCCGTGATCGTCAAGGGGCCGGGAACAATCTTCCTCGGTGGTCCACCGCTGGTGAAAGCAGCCACGGGTGAGGTCTCAGCGCGGAGGATGTGGGTGGATGCGCGTATGCACTCCGGCGTTGCCGATCATCTGGCCGAGAACGACAGCCATACGCTGTTTCTCGCGCCGCATCGCGTTTGGCGGAGAGTCGCGTTCTCCGATGCCGGGGAGGGTGATCGCGTTACTCGCCGAATTAGATTCCGCGGTAAACAAGGGGCAGCATCGCTGCTGGTGATGGAGGCCGTGAAGATGGAACACACTTTGGTGGCGCGCGCCCGCGGTGTCGTCAAGACTTTCCATTGCGCCGCTGGCGATCCGGTGGCTAATGGTGTCGAGTTGATCGAGTTCAAGGTCGTGTCATGACAAAGGCAGTACGCATTGTTGAGGTCGGCCCGCGCGACGGGCTGCAAAACGAACCCGGTATCGTGTCTACCCGCACTAAGCTCGAGTTCATCGAGCGGCTGGCGGGGGCGGGCTTAAGGAACATCGAGGCTACAGCGTTTGTATCGCCAAAATGGGTACCGCAGATGGCGGACCATGCGGAGTTGTTGGCTGCCCTGCCCAAGCGTGAGGGCGTCAGCTACCCGGTCCTGACACCGAACCTGAAGGGTTTCGAGGCAGCAGTGGCTGCCGGTGCGACCGAAGTGTCCGTCTTCGCCGCAGCATCCGAGGGATTCTCGCGCAAGAACATCAACTCCTCGATCAAAGAATCCATCGAGCGTTTCGTTCCCATCGTTGAAGCGGCGCGCCGCCTCGGCGTGCGGGTGCGCGGCTACGTGTCGTGCGCGATCGCCTGTCCCTATGACGGGGTCATTGAGCCTGCCGCCGTGGCGGCAGTGGCCGCCGACCTGATCGCTCTTGGCTGCTACGAGGTGTCGATGGGCGACACGATCGGTGCCGGAACGCCTGCTTCCGTTCAGCGGATGTTGGAAGCCGTGGCCAATAGGGTGCCCGTATCTCGTCTGGCAGGCCATTACCACGACACATACGGCATGGCAATCGCCAACGTGTTGGCCTCGTGGCAGTTTGGGCTGCGCTGCTTCGATAGTTCGGTTGCCGGTCTGGGTGGCTGCCCGTACGCGAAGGGCGCCTCGGGCAATGTCGCCACCGAGGATGTCGCCTATCTGCTCCACAGTCTTGGAGCCGAAACGGGCGTTGACCTCGAACGGTTGGTGGACTGCTCGGCCTGGATCAGCGTCGCGTTGGGACGAACATCGCGTTCGCGCGTTGCGCGCGCCATTCTTGCAAAGCGAGTCACATCATGATCACTCTGTTCCATTGCATGAGCGCGCGGTCGTTCCGCCCGCTGTGGATTATGGAAGAACTCCTGCTGGACTACCAGTTGGTGATGCTGCCCTTTCCGCCGCGTGTTCATGCCCGAGCGTATCTCGACCTCAACCCACTGGGCACGATTCCGCTTCTGGTGGCCGGATCGACACGCATGACGGAGTCGGCAGCGATGTGCCAGTACTTGTGTGCGCGCAACGCGCCAACGCCGCTACAGGTCCTGCCATCTGAAGATGACTTTGGCGCTTACCTCAACTACCTGCACTTCGGCGAGGCGACGCTAACGTTTCCGCAGACGCTTGTGTTGCGCTATTCGCGCTTCGAGCCCTCGTCGCGCAGGCAACCGGGCGTCGCAGAGGACTACACCAAGTGGTTCCTAGCCAGGTTGCGCACACTCGAACCGCGACTGATCGAGCAGGAATACCTGTGTGCCGAGCGCTTTACCGCTGCCGACGTGTCTGTTGGTTACGCGCTGATGCTGGCGCAGTGCCTTGGCTTGGCCGAGCGGTTTACGCCGGCCGTGTCAGCGTACTGGGAGCGCTTGCAACAGCGCGACGGGTATCTGCGTGCCCTGCGGTCGCAGGAAGCCGCGGCAGTGGCACAGGGCGTATCGACAACGCCCGCGCCCAATACGCTTCCCGACGGACATTGACGGAGAAACCAGTGAATCAGACAGCTACGAATATGAAGGAGCGCGAAATCTATGTGGTGGGTGCGGCTCGTACCGCGATTGGTACCTTTGGCGGCTCGATTGCTGGCGTGCCCCCGAGCCAGCTTGCGGTGACCGTGGTTCGCGAGTTGCTTCGCCGCAGCGAAGTCGACCCGGCGCGGGTGGGCCGGATGGATATGGGCAACGTCATTCCGACCCAGGACACCTACATCGGGTGCGTCGTTGCTATCGAATCCGCCATCCCAGAGGAGAGTAATCGTGCGTACGCACGACAGACAGGCTCCGTGCTTGTTCCGTGCGCTACCAAATGAGCCAGCCGGTCCACGAAGTGGCCCCCAAACTCTTGTCGCACAACAACATTGTGTGCGACACATCGTGCCACTTTCTGTTAGGTGTTTTTCCAAAAATGGCGTACGTCACGTTTAAAAGTCACTCGTGAGATGCGGACGCCCGACGCAGACAGCATGTCCTTGCGTCCTCGACCGTGACGCGATGCCATTCCAATCAAGAGGAGACGAAGGTGAGAACGAAGCCAGGAAGTCCGGTGGTGGCGATCACGCTGGCCGCCATTGCGTCGATGGGGATATCGGGTTGTGGTGGAAGTGATGACGCGCCTGCGTCGCCGGTATTGCTGACCGCGCAACAGGCTTGCGACGTGGTGAAGGGAAAGTCAGCTGGCGGTGCGTCGGTAACCGATGCATTGATGGTGGCGGCGACAGGTGCGGATCCGGCTTACTGCAAGGTATCGGCGCTGATCTCGCCGCAACTCGCGATGCAGGTGCAACTGCCGGACAACTGGAACGGGAAACTGCTGTATGAAGGCGGCGGCGGTTACGATGGTTCGATCCAGAATTTCCTGTGGAGCGGGCCGGAAGTCTTGAAAGCGGGATACGCGATCGTTCAAAGCAACGGTGGCCACATCGGTTCCTCTGTAACGGATGCCTCGTTCGCTACAGATCCATTTTTGGCATCCCTGTTCGGGTCAGGTTCCGTTCCGACGGCTGCGGCCGCTGCGAAAGAGATGCTGCATCTAATCTATGGCAAAGCGCCAGACCAGTCTTACTACGAAGGGTGTTCCAATGGTGGGCGTGAGGGATTGATGGCGATCCAGCGAAATCCTGATCTTTTCGACGGTGTGGTCGTCCGCGCACCGGCATACGATTGGCCGGCATTCATGGGCGCGTTCAATCGCAATGTGAAAGCGGTTTCCGCACCCGGAGCGGCGTTCACGCCTGGGAAGATTTCGCTGCTCGCGAAAGCGATTCGCGACAAATGTGATGCGGCAGACGGGATCGTGGACGGGGTGGTATCCAATCAATCCGCATGCAATTTCGACCCTTCTGTCCTTCGCTGCCCAAGCGGTACCGATGCCGGTGATTCATGCTTGTCGGACGCACAGATTGCGGCGGCGAACACCTGGACGAGCGCATCGAGTTTCGCCAACGGCACGTATACCTATCCGGGCTGGGCGCTGACGGGCAACGAAGACGACCCGGGCGGATGGTCGCGGTGGTTCACCGGCCCCACGGGCAACGGTAGCGGTTCGCTCCAGTTCCTGTTTCAGGATGCGACGGTGAAGTCGTATCTGACCCATGACGCGAACGCGAATTCCCTGGCGTACGACTGGAATTCGAACCCGGCGGCACTGTTCACGATGGCCGCGCTCAATAGCGCGACGAATGCTGACTTGAGCCCGTTCGTCAGCCATGGCGGGAAGCTGCTCCTGTGGCACGGCACTGCGGACATGGCGTTGAGTCACCGTGCGACAACGGCGTATTACCAGGAACTGCAACACACGATGGGGGCATCAGCCGTCGGCTCATTCGCTCGCTATTACCAGGCTCCAGGCGTTAACCATTGCTCGGGGGGCCCGGGTGCGGACTCGACAAACCTGGTGGCCGCCTTGGATCAGTGGGTGACGAAGGGCACGGCACCAGGGAACCTCGTTGCATCGAAGCTGAACACGGACGGCAGCGTGGCGTTCACGCGACCCTTGTGCCAGTATCCGCAGTACCCGCGCTACACCGGGCCCGCGAATGATGCAAGGGCCGCGACGCTCGAGGAGAACTATACGTGTACTTCGCCATGAACGTGTCGCGCCGGGCGCGTTAGGGAAACAAGGTCTTTATGGAGGAGATCATGACGGAGAAGGTAGTACCGAAACAACAATACACTCGGGAATTTCAATCCTCCGAATGTGCGAATTCCCTCAAGCCTTCGAGATCCAGAATATGCACCGCTCCGTATTCGGCGAGGATCAGGCCTGCATCGGTCAACGTGCGAAGCGCGCGATTGGCGTTCTGGCGGGAGAGCCCCGAAAGCCTGCCGATCTCTTCCTGCGAGAAGCCGAGCGTCGTCGTCGTGGCGGGATGCAACTGCCGGTTGAAAAGCTCGGTCAGGCAAAATGCCACACGAGCGGGCGCCTCCTGTATCCGCAAGTTCTGAACCAGACCGATGTAGTAGCCGCATCGGGCGTTGAGCTGGTCGATCACATAGCGGCTGAATGTATGACTGTTCTCCAGGAGCTGGAAAAACGTCGCACGCGGCATGAAGGCCAACCGGCTGTCCCGGACTGCGGTGACGGAGTAGGCGCGAGGTTCGTCCTTCAGGACGCTGCCTTCCCCGAACCACGAGCCCGCCGGGATGCCCGCGAACGTGACGACACGGCCTTTTTTCGATGCGGTATCGACTTTGACGATGCCTTCGATCACACCGAGCCAATGATCCACGGCGTCGCCCCGGTGGCAGGCGACCGCACCGGGGGTGTAGGACCTGTCGAAGCAATCGCGCTTGACCATTTCCTGTTGGCCGTCGGTCAGATTGGCGTACCACGAGCAGCGGGCGAGAAAGGCGTCGACGGTGACGGCGGCCGGCTTGCCGGAGTCGTCGTCGGTTTTTCGGATGCCGAGATCCTCACGGTCGTAAGGCCGTGCCATCTCCGCGGCCGGAGGCACCGCTTCCCGCTTTGCGTCGATGGTTTGCATGCCACAAAGTTGGTTCATCGTTCGGAACAGTAGCGTGCCGTTGCGCAAGGGCGCCCGACGCCACGCATCACGTGGTGCATGGGCCGTTCGCAAGATCAGGATGTACCGGCCGGCCCGTTAAATAGAATTGCAATTCGCTTAAGGGTAGGTTCCGGCATACTCACAGTCAAGGCGCGCGCGCTAGGTATTTGTACCGGCATATCACGAACCGGTACGTGATTTTCCGCATAGGCGTATCATTTGCAACGTACAGGGCGCCAACGGTCAGACGATTCAACGTTGACGATCGTGGGGTGCAGGGACGCACTGCAGGATGGCTGAGGGTGCTTCGGATGTGACGGTAAATGAAATGGAAATTCCAGTTAGTCCGGCGCGTGTTCGCGTTCGCCGCAGAGGGGCCGACAAGCATCCGTTGATCGTGAAGGCTGCGCGCGATCTGGTGGCCGAAGTGGGGTTTCGCGACGCGCAGATGTATGCGATCGCGGAAGCCGCCGGAATCGCGATCGGCACGCTGTACCGCTATTTCGCGTCGAAGACGGACCTGATGGTCGAGGTGGTCAGGACGACGGCACAGCGTGAAGTCGATGTTGTCGCCGGCATTGCCATGCGCGACGGCACGGCGGCGGAGCGTCTCGGTGCCGCCGTCTGGACGTTCGCCACCCGAGCGTTGCAGGGGCGGCGCCTCGCCTATTCGCTGGTCGCCGAACCCGTCGAGCCCGATGTCGAGGCAATGCGCTTGACCTTTCACAGAGCGCTGGCGAGGGTATTCAAGACGATCATCGAGCAGGGGATGGCGAACGGCGAGTTCCCGGCACAGGATGCGATGGCGTCGGCCGACTGTATCGTCGGGTGTCTGTTCGAGGGACTAGTCGTCCCGCTCACCGGCAGCGCCGCGCCCGACGCCGAGCAGGCCAGCGCCCACGTGACGGCGATCATCACGTTTTGTTTGCGTGGCGTGTCCGGCTCTCCAGTATTGCCGGTGACGGTTGCGTGATCTCGCATTGCCTGCACGGGCGGTGCGCGCGGGGCGGCCGCCCGTGCTCGGCGCCCCGCGCGAACGCCGGCTTCTGCTGCCCGCTTGCAGCGTTCCGCGCCGCCGATCCTGCACCGTCGGCGCCTGAACGCGCGCTGCAAACTGCTTCGACCAGCCCCCGGCGGGAAATGAGCCGTCTAGCTGCTGGCGGACGATGTCGCATCGACGCGCGTGGGCGCCACGTCCACATCGTGCCGTGATACCGCGCTGCGGCGATGGTCGATCATCGTGACCGCGAGGGTACCCAGCACGCCGGCAAGCGCGATCGCCAGGAAATTCTGTTCGAGGGGCAGGCGCATCGTGACCAGCACGCCGATCAGCAAGGGGGCGGCAATCGCGCCGAGGCGACCCACGCCGGACGCGAACCCGACGCCCGTCGACCGGATCACCGCAGGGTAGAACCCCCCGGCATACGCGTACGCCAGGAGTTGGGTGCCGAGCGTCGAGCCGCCGACCACGAATACGATCGGGAACAGCAGTTCGGCGGACCTGGTGTATCCCATCAGCGCCAGCGAGACGGCTCCGGTGGCGTAGAACGCCACCAGCACGTACTTGATGTTGTACTTGTCACCAAGCCAGCCTCCGCCGATCGAGCCTGCGACGGCGCCGACGTTGAAGACCAGTACGAACGTCAATGCCGACCCCAGGCTGTAGCCCGACATTGCCATGAGTTTCGTCAGCCACGAGCTCAGCGCGTACACCATGAAGAGCCCCATGAAGAACGCGATCCAGATCATGACGGTGCTGAATCCGCGGCCATCGCGGAACAGGCTCGCCACGGGCGTGCTGCTCATAGCCTGCTGCGGCATGACGAAACGGTCGCCGGGTTGAAGCCGCACGTCCGGCGCGATCTTGCGGATCGTCGCTTCTAGCTTCGCGGCACGATTTTTACGCACCAGGAACGCGAGGGAATCGGGCATCGTCATCAGGATGAACGGGATGAGCAGCACCGGTGTCGCCGCGAGAAAGAAGACCGATTGCCAGCCATAGGATTCGATCATCTGCTTGCCCGTCAACGCGACGAGAATCCCGCCGATCGAATAGCCGGCAAACACGATCGTGACGAGGCGTGCCCGGATGGCGCGCGGTGCGAATTCGCCCATCTGCGCGGTGACGATCGGCAGGACGCCGCCGATTCCGAGGCCGGCCAGAAACCGCGTGATGCTGAAGGACACGGGATCATGCGTGAGGCCTGCCGCAGCGGTAAATGTACTGAATAACCCGATGCACGCGCAGAGGGAAACCGGACGACCGATCTTGTCGGCCAGCGTTCCGAGATAAATGGCGCCGAACATCATGCCGAACAGTGCCGAACTTGCCATGAAGCCGGCCTTTGCCGCGTTGACGCCCATATCTTTCATGATCGACGGGAGCGCCGCGCCGACGACGGCGAGATCGTAGCCATCGAGAACCAGGATCAGGCCACACCAGAACAGGATCAAGCCATGAAAGCGGGAGAATCTTGCACCGTGCACAACTTTCTCGACATCGATTTCGTGACGCATTGTCTCCTCCATTTCCTTGTGGATATTGGGTACTGCAAGCGACGACTGCTCTGCCGGCGGGCTCAGGTGGTGTGATGGACGGTGAAAGAGGAAGACGGTGCCCTGTCGGATACCAAGGTGTTTTCAATACGGCTTTCGTCCGCGTAGCCCATGCTCATTCCGATCAGGAACATTTCGTCGGACCCGAGGGCCAGTTCCTCCTCGATGATCTTGTGATACTTCATGAACGCGGCCTGCGGGCACGTGCTGATGCCGTAGGTGCGCGCGACGATCATGATGTTCTGCAGGAACATGCCGTAGTCGAGCAGGCTGCCCTGCTGCATCACGCGGTCGATGGTGAAGAACAACCCGACGGGCGCATCGAAGAATTGGTAGTTGCGCCCGTGCTGTTCGTGCATCCTCGGTTTATCGTCCTTCCGGATGCCGAGCAACCCATATAGCGTCCATCCAAGCGCGCGCCGTCTGTCGATGTATGGAGACACCCATTCGTTCGGGTAGTAGTTCCACTCGTCGGCGTGCATGTCCGCCAGCGACGGATCGGCGTCGACTTTCGCGATCGCGTTGCATACGCGGTCTCGAGCCGCGCCGGTGACGACGTGGACCTTCCACGGTTGAATGTTCACGCCAGTCGCGGCGTAGCGGGCCACATCAAGAATTGCCGTGATGGTCGCGTCGGGCACCGGCGTCGGAAGATAAGCCCTGACGCTGCGGCGCGTCGCAATTGCCCATTCGACCGCCGATCTGATCGACGACAGTTCCTGCGGCGGTGCTGCTGCTCGTTCCATCCATGACCTCGCTATCCAGTCGTGCGAACCGCACGTCCACACGACGAGAGTAGCCATCTACGCGCGACACCAATGTCTTGCGCAAGACAATCGGCGTCTCGCTTCGTTGAAATCGGCGAGGCCCGTGGGAATGTCTCGGGGGTGACATTTCGAGTACCGAACCTTCTCTAGACTGCTTCGGCAGGTCAAGGGCGGAATACGTCCACCGACGCGCAGTCATAAACCGATGAGGAGACATGGAAATGAGCGAAAACATCTATGAAAAGGGGCTGGAGCGCACGCAGGCGAATCACGTGCCGCTCACACCGCTTCATTTTCTTGACCGATGCGCGGACCAGTACCCCGATCACATTGCCATCATTCATGGAGAGTCGACGCAATCGTGGCGAGAGACGAGGGCGCGATGCCGCCGTCTTGCCAGCGCACTGGTCAGGCGCGGTGTCCAGCGTGGGGATACGGTATCCATCCTCGCGCCGAACACGCCGGCAATGATCGAGGCGCATCACGGCGTCCCGCTGTCCGGGGCTGTTCTAAACGCGATCAACTGCCGGCTCGATGCAGACGGCGTTCGGTTCATCTTGCGTCATGGCGAATGCAAGATCCTGCTGGTGGACCGCGAGTTTTCTTCGTTGGCGGCAAGCGCGCTTGAACAGCTCGAGAACAGGCCACTGATCATTGATATTGCCGATATCGAGGCGACGTCGGGAGACCCGATCGGGGAAATCGAATACGAGGCGTTCCTGGCCGAAGGCGATCCGGAATTTCCCGGCGTCTGGCCGTCGGACGAGTGGGATGCAATCGCGCTGAACTACACATCGGGAACGACTTCCGACCCCAAGGGTGTGGTCCCGAGCCACCGCGGCGCCTATCTGATGAGCATGCTTCAACTGACTGATTGGGGCATGCCGCGCCGCCCCGTCTACCTCTGGACACTTCCGTTGTTTCATGCGAACGGGTGGTGTTTCGCATGGGCCGTCACGGCGGCGGCGGGCACGCATGTTTGCCTGCGAAAGGTGACTGCCTCTAACATCTTCAAGGCCGTGCGGCAGCACCGAGTCGACCACTTCTGCGCGGCGCCCATCGTGCTTGCGTCGTTGGCCAGTTCGCCCGAATCGGAGCGCTTGCCGGTGCCGCATACGGTTCGTGTGCGAACCGCAGGTTCGCCTCCGCCGGCGGCTGTACTGAAGGCGGTGTCGGAGATGGGCTTCGATGTGGAGCACGTCTACGGCATCACCGAAGCGTCGGGTACGCCCGTGAGCTGTTTCGTCGAGCCGGCCTGGAGCGACCTGTCGTCGGACGACAAGGCGCACCGCATGGCGAGACAGGGAAGTCGCGCGGCCGGCCTGGAGGGGCTCAGGGTCGCGGATCAGGGTAGCGGTGCATCCGTGCCTTGGGACGGCAAGACGCAAGGCGAACTGCTGATTCGCGGCAATGTCGTGATGAAGGGGTACCTCAAGAACGAGGCCGCTACTGCGGCTGCGTTCAGCGGCGAGTGGTTCCATACGGGCGACGTCGCCGTGGTGCATCCGGATGGCTATATCCAGATTACCGACCGCTCGAAAGACGTCATTATCTCGGGTGGAGAGAACATTTCTTCGGTCGAGGTAGAAGATGTTCTTCATCGACATCCGGCGGTGCTGATTGCGGCCGTAGTCGCTCAGCCCGATGCCAAATGGGGTGAATCGCCGTGCGCCTTCATCGAGTTGAAGCCTGGCGTCGTGGTTCCGGCCGAAGCCGAGATCATTAGCTTTTGCCGAGAACGGCTTGCCCACTACAAATGCCCCGTTCGTGTCGTCTACGGGGTACTGCCCAAGACCGGCACGGGAAAGATCCAGAAATTCCGGCTTCGGGAGCTGGTTGGAAGCCGGGAAGCGATTACGGCTTTGTCGGGCGTGTAGTCCACCATGGCGTGCGTCGCCGCCATGGGTTTCATCGAGGACTGCGGCTTCGTCCACCGGGCTCGCGGCGGACGTGTTTGAAACCAATCTTTGACTTCGATCCATGCAGATGAGACGCGACACCTCGGCGATTGAAATCGGGTATCGGTGTTCACGCAACCATGTTTGTCGCGACAGTGAGGCTCGAGCCTTTGCGCTTGCGTGCGGAGACGACAACCCCGTACACCACGACGGGGCCTACGCGGCGGCTACGCGCTTTGGACGACCCATTGTCAGTGGGACCTATACCGTCGCATTGCTGATGGGACTCGCGGCGTCGCACTTCGCCCGAAAAGGCGAGGTGGTCGGTGTGCGCTTCCAGTTCGAATTGTTGCTGCCGGTCTTTCCGGACGAGCGGATCAATCTCGCATGGGAAGTTTCGGCCATTCGGCCCCACCGTAACGGACGTTTGCTCGACCTCGACGGATCCATCATGAATGCGGCCGGGCAATCATGCGTGCGCGCGACAGGCGCCGTGCTTGTTCCGATCGCGGCCGCATGAGCTGGTCGGGCCGCAGTGACGCGCAACGCTCGTCGGACGACAACGCGGCGTGCGACACATCGGCCCAGTCACTGTCAGGTGCTTTTCTGTAGCGTCAGCGATACCCGCTGGACCGCTCGTTCTGTTGTTTGGGCCGTTGATTAATGCGAAAACACTGTCCCGTGCGCCGCGCGATGACGAAGCGCAATTGCCCCCACTTCCCGCCGACCAAGTCCGCCGCTTGTCGCTCAAGCACCATCTCGCGTTTGCAGCGCTATGTGGCGGATGCGGCGACGTTGAGTCGATCGCCACGCTGTCCAATATGCTCGCACCTGCGTGCGGGCTGCAATGCCGAACTATATCGCTGCGCGGATTCCGCCCTCGCGCAATGCGTTGCGCGGGTAGAGTGGGGCGCGTGGGCCTTAACGGACGCTGAGCGGACTGCATTCGAACCGTTGCGTCTTGTCCATGACGAGCAACTTGCTGCAGTGCCTGCCCATCGCTTCCTTGAAGCGCTGGAGCAGGGACAGCATGCAGGCCTTCGCCCTGCCGATCGAGTCGGACTGATACCCAAGCGTTGTCTGCCTGCGATGGCGAATGCGCCGAGCGCCTGGTACGCACGGATGAACCTGCAGGCTGGCGCAGCAACCCGTGGTGCGTGCGTGGACGCCGATTTCGACAGTTTCTACGTAGAAACTTTAGGAAGCGGCTTAGAAGTGGGTAGTTGTGTAGTGAAAGCACACCACTGTGCTCTTCGCCGAACTGGCTGATTCCATGGCGAGGTCCGACGGAATGAAGGGTAACATAGTCAGGGCTATGTTACCCTTCATTTCGGGACGTGGAGGAAGCCCCCGCGTGCGCGGCACTCCCATAGGGAACTGAGCGCTCCCACTGCAGCGATCGAAAGACGGTGCCGTTACCGTTTCGACGCCCCTGTATTTCTGGCGCGAGCGAACGACGCTCCGACGCGCGGTTCATTGGGCATTGCGTCACACGCGGGCTCGGGGGCTTCGATCCGGGCGGGTTGCTGGAGAGGCGGGCTTCGTCTCAGGCGGTGTTGAAGCTCAATTGTGAGCGGCCACATTCAGAGCGGTGAGAGGCGAGGGCCTGCACCGGGAAATTATTGTGGTTGTGGCGTCCACGCGCGCGGCAGCTGCCCGCGGAGTGAATGCGCCGAACATTGCTCAATACACGCCCGATAGTCCGCTGCAGGCCCGGATAGGCTGGCAAAACCGAAAGCCAGGCGTGTTACGAATAGACGCGTCAGGCCACTTCGAACAATCCGGCAGCCCCCATGCCGCCGCCGACACACATCGACACGACTACATAACGCGCGCCGCGTCGTTTGCCTTCAATCAGCGCGTGGCCGACCAGCCGGGCCCCCGTCATGCCGTACGGGTGCCCAATCGCTATGCTGCCGCCGTTCACGTTGTACAGCATCGGATCGATGCCGAGCTTGTCGCGGCAGTACAGCACTTGGCAAGCGAACGCTTCGTTGAGCTCCCACAGGCCGATATCCTGCACCGTCAGTCCGTGCAGCTTCAGCAGCTTGGGAATCGCGTACACGGGACCGATGCCCATTTCTTCCGGCGCGTTACCGACAACGGTCATTCCTCGATAAACGCCTAGCGGTTCGAGGCCGAGCTGTTGCGCCGTTTTGCCGTTCATCAACACGCAGGCACTGGCGCCGTCTGACAGTTGGCTGGCATTGCCGGCAGTGACGACGCCGCCCTGCATAACGGGCGCCAGCTCGCCGAGCGAGGCGAGCGTCGTACCGGGACGATTGCCTTCGTCGCGTGCGAGCGTGATCTCCTTGAGCGACGTCTGCCCGGTGACCTTGTCGATGACCGACATCTGCGTAGTGATCGGCACGATCTCGTCCGCAAAGCGGCCTTCTGCCTGGGCCTCGGCGGTGCGCTGTTGCGACTCGAGCGCGTACTGGTCCTGTGCGTCTCGCGAGATACCGTACTTGCGCGCGACGAACTCGGCGGTTTCCAGCATCGGCATATAGGCCGCCGGCTGCGCGGACACCACGTTGGGGTCCCGCTCTGCGCTCACCCACTCGAAGTAGCGGGCCTGCACTGCCGAGATGTTTTCCTGCCCGCCCGCGACGACAACCTGCATGCCGTCGCAGACGATCTGCTTGGCAGCGGTGGCAATTGCCATCAGGCCGGACGCGCATTGCCGGTCGAGTGTCTGCGCCCCCACCGAAGCGGGAAGCCCGGCTGCCAACACGCCATGCCGGGCGAGATTACCGCCGGCCGTGCCGGCGTTGAGCACGGAGCCGATCACGGCATCCTCGATACGGTCGGGCTCGATGCCGGCACGCAATACCGCGTGCCGGATCGCGTGCCCCAGCAGCGTGGGCGAGCGCGTGGCGTTGAATGCGCCGCGATAAGCTTTGCCGATCGGCGTGCGGGCGGTGGAAACGATGACTGCGTCGATCATGATGCGTCCTTGGTCGAATGGAAAACGGCGAACCTGGCCATGCGGATAACAGTGCGGCGGCGCCGCTCAGAGCCATTCCACGGGCGTGTTCAGCGGGGTCGTCTCGACGGGGTCCAGCACCGCGAGCCATGCGGAAACTTTGGGCATCTCCCAACCGAAAAAATAATCGCAGGCGGCGAGCTTGCCGCGATGGAAGTCGCTTGCTTGCACATCGGACGCCAGCGCGTTTACGGCAACCGCCTGGTCGAGCCACAGCCAGCCGACTACGACGTGGCCGAATGCTTCGAGGTAGGGCGCAGCATTGGCGAGCTGCAGTTCGCTGTTGTCGATGGCGTGCAGCGCGCCCGTCACCATGCGGATTCGAGACCACGCAGCTTCGAGCGTGAGGGCGTGCCGCTGCAGTGACCTACTCGCCTGCGCCCGCGCTACGGTATGCGCAATCCTCTCGCCAAGCAGTACCATGGCCGCCCCACCGTTTTGGCGGGTCTTTCGGCCAAGCAGGTCGAGTGCCTGGATGCCGAAGGTGCCTTCGTGAATCGGGTTCAGCCGATTGTCCCGATAGAACTGCTCGACGTTGTATTCACGCGTGTAACCGTATCCACCATGCACCTGGATCGCCAGATCATTGGCCGCGAGCCCCCATTGGGAAGACCAGCTTTTCACGATCGGCGTGAGCAGGTCGAGTAGGTCTTGCGCATTCGCGCAGGCGCGGGTGTCGTCCAGTGAATGAAGATCGTCGCTGAGGCGAGCCGCGTACAGGCACAACGCCAGTGCTCCCGATGCATACGCCTTCTGGGCAAGCAGCATGCGACGCACATCGGCGTGACGAACGATCGGCACTTGGGCTGTCGTGGGATCGCGCTCGATGCGTGGGCGCCCCTGCAGCCGCGTCTTCGCATAGTCACGCGCATGCAGATAGCCGGTATAGCCGAGCGCGGCTGCGCCGAGGCCGACGGAGATGCGCGCCTCATTCATCATGTGGAACATGTAGGCGAGCCCCTTGCCGGGTTCGCCCACGAGTTCGCCAAGCGCACCGGCTTCACCTTCTGGACGGAAGCGGCCTTCGCCGAAATTCAGCACGCAGTTGACGGTGCCGCGATAGCCCATCTTGTGATTGATGCCAGCCAAGGCAATATCGTTGCGCTCCCCGGCTGCCCCGTCGCTGCCGACGAGCCTGCGAGGGACAGTGAACAGTGAGATGCCCTGCACGCCAGCGGGCAACTGGCCGTTCTCGTCCGGGATCTTTGCAAGCACCAGGTGGACGATATTCTCGGTAATCTCGTGATCGCCTCCCGAGATCCACATCTTGTTGCCGAACAGTCGGTAGCGGCCGTCACCGGTTGGCACTGCGCGGGTTCGGATGTCCGCGAGACTCGAGCCGGCTTGCGGTTCCGACAGGCACATTGTGCCGAAGCAGCGACCTTCCGACATCGCTTCGACGTAATGGGACACCAGTTCGTGCTCGCCGTGTGCAATCAGGAGGTTCGCGTTGGCAATGGTTAAAAATGCGTAGCCGGCCGTGCCAGGATTCGCTGCCAGCAGGTACGCCATGCCTGCCCGCTCGACGGTAGCGGGCAGGCTCATACCGTTCCATTCCGCGGGAAACGACGCGCTGATCAGGCCGGCATCGGCAAACGCACGCAATGCGATACCGACTTCCGGGTTGACGGTCACGCGCTCTCCATCGAACGTGGGTTCTTGACTGTCGTTCTTCTTGTTGTGGGGCGCGAATAAGTCAGCTGCAAGGAGTTCGTAGACGTCGAGCACCGACGCATAGTCGAACCGGTCCTGGCTGGCAAAGCGCGGGCGGACGGTGAGCGATTCGACTTGCAACCAGTCAAACAGAATGAAATCCAGGTCGTGGCGACAGAGGATGAGCTCGCTGGTCATGGCATTGATCTGTGAATGTGCCCGGTTTTTGATCGAAGCCTCGACCATCACCGTATAAGTAAAAAGGAATGCTTAATAAAATGACGATAAAGCAGGATGTCTGGATGTCCATTGCTGTCAGGTGTTGACGAGCATCACCCACTCGGCTACCAGCGCGGGCTTGGGCTGGTGCTCGATTTCCACCGTGACGCCCACGGTCAACTGATAGCTGCCCGGGCTTCGTTCTACGACTTCTTTCAATTTGAATCGTCCACGCACACGCTCGCCGCTGCGGACGGGCGTCAAGAAGCGCAGACTGTTCAGGCCGTAATTGATGCTTGTGCGTTGGCCTTCGAGTACGGGAACGACGTCGTACGCCATTGCCGAGAGCAGCGAAAGGGTGAGGAACCCATGAGCGATGGTGCTACCGAACGGACCCGTGCGTGCTATTTCCTCGTTGACATGGATGGGCTGCCAGTCATGCGTGACATCGGCGAAGGCGTTGATCGAGGCCTGGTCGACGCATAACGATTTGGAAACGCCCAGCTCTTCGCCGACGAGGGCCGACAATTGCGCCGGCGATAGCGATGCACGACCGTGATGCTGCGCATCAGGCGCGTGGTGGTCCTGGTCGATGCCGGTTACGTCCGCAATCGGACGGATCGTGTCACGCATGCTCATGCTCGCTGGTTTTCGGTTCAACAAAGCCGGCCTTGCGCAGCTCGATATTGATCTGTGCTGCACCCGACGCAGGAACGGATTCACCGCTGCCGGCGGCTACCTCGTCGAGCCGCTGAGCGAGCGTGTGCGGCACATTTTCGCCGGTTCCAAGGTAGATCCCCGGCGTGAGCGTAATGTGTGCAGCCTCGAAGCTGCCTGCGCCCGCGCAAAGCACCATGCGGGTAGGCGCATCATCGCTGGCGAGCACGGCTACGGCCGGGCTGACGGCACGGGGTGAGAGGGCATTGAAAGCGTCGGCAGAAACGAGACCTTCCAGCATTCGAGTGCCAGCAGAAGGCGCGAGACAGTTGACGCGGATGTTATGTCGTTCCCCCTCGATCGCCAGTGTTTGCATCAGGCCGACCAAGGCCATTTTCGCCGCACCATAGTTGGACTGCCCGAAATTGCCGTACAGGCCCGACGACGACGTCGTCATCACAATGCGGCCGTATTTCTGCTCTCGCATGACGTCCCATACGGCCTTCGTGCAATTCACCGAGCCCATCAGATGGACTTCGATGACTGCGCGAAAGTCGTCGAGCGTCATCTTGCTGAAGGTCTTGTCTCGCAGGATGCCTGCGTTGTTCACGAGAATATCGACACGGCCCCAGCGCGACAGCGTCTGGTCAATCATCTGCTGTACTTGGTCGACGTCAGTAACCGACGCACCATTCGCGATCGCCTCGCCACCAGCAGCCATGATCTCGTCGACAACGTTCTGTGCGGCGGTACCGGATCCGCCACGGCCATTCAAATCACTACCGAGATCGTTCACGACGACTTTCGCGCCCAATCGCGCGAGCAGCAGTGCATGTTCTCGTCCGAGGCCCGCACCGGCCCCCGTGACAATGGCAACTCGGTTAGTCAGATTGATCGTCATGGCTTGCTTTCCTTGAAATGAACTCCGAGATGGCCTGTAGATGCGCCAACGCGGGTTGCGGGCGCGACCGGTTGCTACGCTTCCTGAAGACTTTCGCCGACGAAGCCGAGTCGGCGGATCATGTCCTGTGAAAGTCGAAACAATCTAGTTGTACAGATACCGTGAACCAGCCTAACAGACGGGAAAACGCGAGTTTTGGCGGTAACTTGAGTTCATGCTAGGTGGTCAGCTAGCTCGCGTCAATCAATTTTTGAATGTTTGTACCGATTTGTGCGAGGAGAGTGGTTTTGGGTAGTTCATTGCTTCAAGGGCGCCCAGAAACTCGAGTCGCAGGTCGCCCAACGCCGCGATCTCTGCGCCGGTTGCCAGCAAGCGGACTTGCATGCCCGTGAAGAGACCGCACATGAGCAGCCCAAGTGCTGCGGGTGCCGTGCTGTCGAAGCCGGCGAGGAGCCGATGCCAGGCCCGGCTTCGGTCGCTGAACCATCGGCCTACCATTGGTCTCAGCGCTGGCTGTCTCGCTGCCTCCACTTCGATCGCGAGGGTGGCAAGGTTGAAGTCGCTGAACTGTGTGACTTCGCGGACTAGTACGGCGGTGGTCAGATCAACGATCTGGTCTGCCGTTGCGACCGTGAGGTCGATCCCGTTCACACTTTCGCGATAACGCGCCTTCGCTGCTTCATAGAGTTGTTCGCGCGCTGCGTCGATCAGTGTGCCGACCGGCTTGAAATAGTAGGATGGCAGAGCCGGGGTGACGCCGGCCTCGGCGGCAACCGCATGTCCGGTCACTGCGCCGGCACCGCGGGCCGCCATCAGCCGAATGGCGGCATCGAGCAATTGCTTGCGGGTTTCGAGCCCTTTGCCGCGCTTGGATATGCGCTCCAAAGCGGGCGCCGGGACATCAGACAGAGGCTCGGGCATGACACAGTCCAGGCCGCTGGTAAAGCAGGCCGCGGCCTCGTCAGGTGTGAGGCCGAGCGCCGTGACGATGAACAGTAGGCCAATTGTCCGGTCGATCGCAGCCTGGACGTGGAGTGGTCCGGAGCTTGCGCCGAGGAGCGACGCAATATCTGTCCAGACCTCGCGCAGGCGCGCGTACCAGTTTTTTGCGAGCGCACGGGTATCGGAGTTTCGTGCGGCGATGAGCATGATCTCGCACCAGGCGATTGTGCGCAGCCGATCCCGTCCCGCGGCATTGCGCAATAAGCGGACGAGGAATTGCTCAAACGTCGGTCGATCCGACGTGCGGGCCGCCTGGCGGGACGCAAAATTGCGAAATCGTGCCGCGTAGTCTTCGAGGATGACGGAAGACGCATGAGCGATGAGATCGAATTTCGACGCATAGTGGTAAGTCGTGGCTGCCAGGGAAACCTCCGCGCACTTCGCGACGTCGCGATGCGTCAGGCCGGCTTCACCGATTTCACCCAGCAGGTGTATGGTTGCCTGCGCAATCCGGTTTTGAGTCGCTTGCGATCGTTGCTGCTTGGGTTGCCGCGCGGGCGCCGCTTTCGGGAGCATGTCGAGAGATTTCCAATTTCATCAGCGCTATTTTGCCTACACCCACAGTGTGACACGGTGCGACGGCGTGCTGTCTGGCGGAACCTCCATGTCGAAGCGGTGGCGCACGTCGAGGGAGCCGATGTGGGGGGGCAAGCTGTGCCGCGATCTGGGTTATGAACTCAGGCGGCAGGTGGTGAATGGGTGCTCGCAGCTGATGCGACTGTCCTTGAGTGGTTGCGAATGGCGGTTCACTGTATCGCCGGAATCCGGCTTGTCACGCCAGCCCGATTGGCGTGCCAATCAGGCCAGTAGGCGAATGCGCTCGATCTCATCATCGGCAGCGTGCCATTGTCTCCGAGCGCGCGCACGGCGAAGCGGGGAGGTCGGCTTGTCGAGCCGTCGCGCGATCCCGTGCCGTCTGATCGCGTCGATTGAGGCAGGGCGCTGGCAGCCTTTGCCATCGGCCCAGTCTGCCGCGCGGCTGATCGCACCGGCTCGCGTCGGTATCGGTCCCGACATCGGTTGATGGTGAGCCTTTACGGGGCCAGGATACGAGATGAGCGGACATTCGTGGTCGGTAGGACGTCAGGCGCCTTGGATGCCCGTTGAGCGATGCGGATGGCCCAGAATCGGCCAGAGAGCGACGTTCGCCGTCTTTGAGACTGTGTTGTCCAGACGGCCGCGTCGCTCCGAAGGTAGTGACCTCCGGCAGTTTTCGCTTGCCGGCTTGCCTGCCTTTGTCGACCTTGGGGCGGGCTGGGTTCTACATCAGCAATAGGCGGATTGCGGGCAGCGCCTGCATCGAGCAGCCGGATGTCAGCTTAGCCGGAGCCTGGAATCCATGACAGTGACCAAGTCGACCGTATCGATTCGGAAGTCTCTCGCTGCCCCAACTAGGCCGTCGATCTCCTCTGGCCACTCTCTGTCGCTCTCTTGGTGCCAACGTTGCCTTGCGCGACGCGTATCGTGACGGCTTTCATCAACTCGAAAATGCGATTCGCCTCTAACGGTTGCTTCTTTGAACCGAAAAACAAAATTGGTGCTCCCTCTGTCTGAGCTGCGATGAGCGTCGCGCGCGCGTGGCATTCGCGGGCGGTGGCAGAAGCGTCAAGCTCGCGTACTAAATCCACATAGAGTGCCCGATAGGCCGAGTAGAGCGTTTTCGTCAGTTCCAGCGTAATGTCCGAGTGCTGGGCCAGCGCAAGTATTTCGAACAAGAATCGGCACACTCTTGAATCGCGAGCCTCTTCAAAAGCATCAACCGTGATCTCGCACAGTCGCTCCAACGCAGGCTTGTCGCTTGGCTTGCCCATTTCCGCATACCGGTCCTGATAAACGTTCATGAGCGCGCTCGTGGTCGATCGCAGCAGATCATCATGTGTTGGAAAGTAGTTCCGGAGCGCGGATTCCGGGATGCCCAGTTCCCTGGCTACTCCCGCGAGGGTAAAGTTCACGTATCCTTCCGTCGCCAATAGGTTCGCGGCAGTGGAGACGATTTCGTTGATCTTTACCTTTCGTCGCTTCCCTTGAACTGTTGGTCGGTAATAAGGCGAATCCTGGCCGGTCTGTCGCGCGCTCAACTCGAACAGGTCCTGGCCATCCTTGTCAGAATTGAAGATGGCGCCGTGCGCACTGTTCGTGCCATGAGTCTCCAGATTGGGCAAACCGCGAAGCGTTACGTCGTTCTCCAGTACTCCTGGCGAAAGGTCAACGATCATTTTTACAGACTGCTTTGTCACGCGAACGCAGTCGGCATAGTCCTTATCCGAATCTTCGCCGTTGTAGGCGAATATCATGATCCCTGCCATCTGCACGACAATCACAGATGCACGGGCAAGACAC
Source organism: Burkholderia sp. Bp8998 (assembly GCF_003854235.1). Taxonomy (NCBI): domain Bacteria; kingdom Pseudomonadati; phylum Pseudomonadota; class Betaproteobacteria; order Burkholderiales; family Burkholderiaceae; genus Burkholderia; species Burkholderia sp. Bp8998. The sequence continues at coordinate 27,965 of NZ_QTQF01000043.1, read as the reverse complement.
TCTTCGTGAGTCAAAGTCGGGTGGATCTCGGATAACAACTTCGCGAAGGTGCTTCGATGCTCGGTATACATGTCATCAACGAGCTCGGCAGCGTAGGGTTCTTGCTGGGCGAATGCCCATATTTCAAACAAGAACTTCGGTAGATCGGTTTCGTTGATATCGAAAAAAATGCGGTCTACCAGCGCTGAGCAACGCCGCTGAGCACTCATGCCCGGCTGGTTTGCGATGGTGGTGTAGTCGTTAATCTTCTGAGACACGTATGCCATCAGTGCCGCGCTCAGCAACTCCCCTTTCGTTCGAAAGTAGTATTGAAGGTTTCCTAATGTGATCCCTACGCGCGCAGCTACGCTGCGTGCAGCAAACGCGGCATAGCCATCCTCGCGAAACGTTTGCTGCGCCGCAAGAATGATCTGTGCAAGGCGCCGTTCCCGATTTCCCTGCGCAGTCGATCCCGTCGCTGATCTTGCCTCGGCAAGGTCACTCACGGCTGCTCGCCTTACCGCCTTTTGTTGCACGTTGACTCCCCCTCAAGAAAAGAGATTCACTTCGATCTATCGTAAGTTATAGGTCGCAACCTAGTAAGAGGATACACCATCGTGTAGCCAGGCAAGCGGTGCGCTGCTGCAGGCATATCGCGATTGGAAGCCCGTGCCGGTTCAACCTCGCAGTCCGCAGGTGGGCCGCCGCCGCGTGGCTACCCCTTGAAATCAAGAATCTTTCCGGGCGACCCGACACTCAAGTCAGTGTTTTCCCTATTTTTGTTTACCTTGTTGTTAGGTCGGTGACGCGTTACTCTTAGGTTGTTGGCGCGTTAATTGTAGGTCGCATGCGCGTATATAGTCGGTCGAATGCGCAGTGCCTTGGGTATCGAAGGGCGCGGGCTGCGAGGCGGAAGGCAAAAGAGAGCCTCGATGTGCACGGCGCCGATCCATTCCGCGCACCATAGGGTCCATCAACTCGTTTAATCGAAGGTATATGCACCATGGCATCTGGTACTCAACGGCAATCGATCGTTCCTCCCGAGTTTCTGGCTTGGCACGATACCTACCACTTCACGCCGGCGACCCGTGTGGGCGACACGATCTGGGTGTCTGGCCAAGTTGGAGTCGACGCACAGATGAAAGTTGGCGAGGACGTGCAGGCACAGACCCGAATCGCATTCGAGTCCCTGAAGACGATTCTTGCGGCGGCCGGGGCGACCCTGTCCGACGTCGTCGAACTGACGACCTTCCACACGAATCTGCAAGCCGACATTGAGCTGTTCTCCGCCGTCAAAGACGAATATTTTCCGAACCGCTTCCCCGCATGGACGGCGGTCGGCGTGACGCAACTCGGTCTTCCCGAGCTTTGCGTTGAAATTCGGGCAATGGCAGTTGCGGGATCCGGCGAGATGTGAATCATCAGGAAGTAGGTAAGCCGGATCGTCAGTGATCGTGTTGTAAGGAGTGCCGATCGTTAGCCAGCGGCGTGATCGGCGAATGAATGTGGAATCGGAAGGAGGCGATGATGAAGAAGCACCAAATTGGAGCTGCGTCTGCTATTGCAGCCGTCTTGTTACTTTCGGCAGGCAGCGCTGTCGCGGCGGAAGACCTTACCCCGGAAGGTGCTGAACACGCCGCGAGCAAGGACGGCGCGGTGGCGGCCTACGCCGGCAAGCAATCGCCCGACGCAGGCTGGGAGTGGGGCAAGGTTCGCGGCGATTTCTGGAAGCACAAGAACGAGAAGCTGCTGTACTCGATCGACGCGTCGAACATCGACCAGTACGCAGACAAGCTGACACCTGGGCAGATCGCGCTGGTCAAACAGAAGAAGGGCTACCGGATGGACGTGTATCCGTCGCATCGCGAATGCCAAGTGCCGGACTTTGTCGCGCAGAACTCCAAGGCGAACTTCACGGCGGCTAAGCTCGATTCGACGGGCGAGCAGTTGCAGACTGCGAATCTTCCAGGGGTCGCATTTCCGCAACCGAAGAACGGCGCCGAAGCGATTCTGAACTATCTCATGCGGTACCGGGGCGAAGCCATTGAATGGCCGGCTGTGGTGACGACGGTTTCCCCACGTCCGGGGGGCAGCGAATGGATCGATGCAATCAGCACGGCAACTCAATATTTCCCGCCGAGCAAGTCTGGCAAACACACACCTCAGGACGTCGACCAGTTCAGCAGCGGCACCTTCTTCCAGATGCAATCGCCGCCGGCGCTGGCCGGGCAGGCCTTTGTTCAGCGCCAATTCTTCAACAAGGATCCGGAAACTTTCTACTACTTCCCCGGACAGAGGCGCGTGCGCCGCATGCCGGCCTATACGCACGATGCGCCGGTCATCGGTTTCGAAAACCAGTACCTGATCGATGAAGCCAATATGTTCTTTGGCTCCCTCGATCGGTTCAACTGGAAGCTCGTCGGCAAGAAAGAAATGATCGTGCCGTACAACGTCTTCGGCATGTACAAATTCAACGAGAAGTTGCACGACGTGATCAGGCCTGATGGCGTCGCCGCCGCTAACCGGCGCTATGAGATGCACCGCGTCTGGGTTGTGGAGGCGACGCTCAAGACCACAGCGCGCCACGTTGCATCGAAGAAGGTCTTCTATCTGGATGAGGATAGCTGGTTGGCGCTCGCCGGCGAGGACTACGACGCCCAAGGCAAGCTGTGGAGGGTACGCGAGAGTTACCCGATCCCGGTGTGGGAGCTGGGCGGCACCTGCGATAACGAGCCGTTCGCGCAATATGACTTGATCAATGGGCGTTATGTAACCGATTCATCGTCGATCGGCCAAGGCAAAGACCTCCGCTGGTTTCAGCAAGCCAATGATCCACGCTTCAAGGCGGACTTCTTTACTGCAGAAACGTTGCGCTCGGTCAGCGAACGCTGACGCGTGTCGAGTAGATAAAAATGGGGCCCGCGCGCACGGATGCGTCGCCGGCATCCAGTTTGGAGATGGGGTGGAGACATGAAAGCGAAAAAAATAGCTAGGCATACTGCAATTTCTATTTCCGTGCTGGGTGCCGCGACATCGACCGCGTACGGGTACGATTTCACGTTGGGCGATGGCGCCGTGCAGGGGTCGTTGGTCAGCAATATCACGGCAGGAGCCGGCATTCGGACCAAGAGCCCGAGCTGCTCGCTCACCGGCGACCCGAACGCGAACGGCTGCGGTGCGGCGGCCAATACCAACCAATGGGGCTTCGGCGACAACGGTGACCTGAACTACCGCAAGGGGCAGCCGTTCAGCACCTACATCAGCGCGACCAGCGAGCTGCTGCTGAAGATGCCGAGCGCAGGGCTGAAGTTCATGGTGCGCGGCACCGGCATGTACGACTTCATGGCGAAGAACACCGAGCGAACGCCGCTGTCGAGCACCGCGGCGGCGCAGGTGGTGTACAACGCGCAACTGCTCGACCTGTGGGGCGAGAAGGATTTCACGATCAACGGGCGGCCCGCGCATGTGCGGATCGGGAACCAGGTGATCAACTGGGGTGAGAGCATATTCGCGCAGAACGGTATCAACGCGACCAACTCGCTTGATATCCAGAAGCTGCTGATTCCAGGCACGCAGCTCAAGCAAGGTCTGCTTCCGGCACCGATGGTGAGCTTCGCCGCGGATCTCTCGCACGGGGTCAGCACTGAGGGTTACTACCAGTTTCAGTGGAACGGCAACCGCTATCCGCCCGTTGGAACATTCTGGTCGACCACGAACGGCTTTGGCCGCGGCGCGGAACCGTTCACGCTCAACACGACCAACCTGAACGTGGCCGGGCCTAGCGCGGGCACGATCGCGAACGCGATCGGCGGGCCGGGAGCGGCAGGCAATCAGGATACGCTCAACGCGATCAAGAACGGTCTCGTCAATGGCGCATTCGCGGGGCCGCCGCTCAACGACATCGGTTTTCCGACCACCACAAACCTGCCGGCGAAATACCGGCCGCAATTCGGTGTGAAATTCGGCTTCGCGCCCGCTTCCCTCGGTGCGAACTTCGCGCTGTATTACGTCAACTATATCGACAAGGCGCCGGTGCTGACGTCGACGGCGAATGGGGTCGCGCAATGGTCGTATCTCGGCAACCGCCAGCTCTTCGGCGCCAGCACCAACTTCGCGCTCGGCGATTGGGCGATCGGCGCCGAGCTGTCGTATCGCCCGCGAGACGCGGTGGCGCTGTCGAGCTGCTTCGGCGCCGGAGGTCCGCTCGACCTGAATACGAATGGAGTGTCGGGCATCGACTGCCAGCAGTGGGCCGACAAGAAGAAATTCCAGCTCGACATCAACGGCCTGCTTGCGCTCACGCGCAGCGGGTATCCGTTCCTGAAGCTGCTCGGCGCGGATTCGGCCACGTTGACATGGGAACTGACGTGGATCCATTACCCGGGCCTGAATGCCAACGGCGTCACGCGCACGATCAACGGACAGACTATCACGCAGGTACCTGCCGCCGGTTATCTGGCGTGGCTGAACAACAACTCGGGGCTCGGCTATCCGATCGTGGCAGCGCAGGGCACGGCGAGTTCGGTCGGCGCGACGATCGATTTCAACTGGACCTATGACGGCACGCTGATCCACGGCTGGCAGGTGACACCCGGGGTGACCTTCTCCACCGGACTCTACGGCTATACACCGACGTTCACCGGCAACTACCTGCAGGGCGCGAAGTCGGTGAACGTCTATGTGCTGTTCAACCAGAATCCGACCGTCTGGCAGGCGGGCATCAACTTTTCGGCATTCTTCGGCGGGCACAACACGGTGGGGCAGCCATACGCGGATCGCAATTTCGTCGGGATGTTCGTCACCCGGAATTTCTGACGCATGAACCGGTGAGAGACGGCGCGCATCGCGCGCCGCCGGAATACTTGAAGGGGTAACGTTGTGCTCAATCGTCTTGTCAGCAGGCTGGAAAAGGCCTTCTTCGCCCATCGCGCGATCGTGCTTGTGGTGATCGGCCTGTTTACCGTCGTGATGGCGGTATTCGCCGTGCAACTCCGGATGGACGCCGGCTTCGAGAAGCAGATGCCGATCGGTCATGAATACATCCGGACATTCCAGAAGTACCGGTCCAATTTGCTCGGCGCAAACCGGATCACGGTGGTGGTGCGCGCCAGGAAGGGTTCCATCTGGACGCCGGAAGGGCTGACGCGCCTGTACAAGGTGACCCAGGCGGTCACGTATCTGCCGAACGTGGACCGGATCGGTGTGCGCTCGCTGTGGACGCCGAACGCGTTCGTCAACGAGATCACCGACGAAGGGTTTCGCGCCGAACCGATCATCTCGGGCAGCATCACACCGGATCAACTGACGCCCGAGGTCGTTGCGAACATTCGTCGCGCGACGACGTTGGGGGGGTACGTCGGTACGCTCGTCTCGCACAACGAAGACAGCGCGATGATCACCGCCGAGCTGAACGAACGGGATAGCGCGGGCAAAGTGCTCGACTACGTGGCGTTCAACCATACGCTCGAAGACAAGATCCGCAAACCGTTCGAAGACGCCGGCTACGAAGTCCAGATCATCGGCTTCGCCAAGCAGATCGGCGACATTGCCGATGGCGCCACGGCCGTGCTGGGCTTCTGCGCGATCGCGCTGCTGCTGACCGCGCTGGCGGTGTATTGGTACTGCCATTCGGTGCGCTTCACGGTGCTGTTGATCGTCTGCTCGCTGACGTCGCTGGTCTGGCAGTTCGGCACGTTGAGGCTGCTGGGCTTCGGTCTGGATCCGCTCGCGGTGCTGGTGCCGTTCCTGGTGTTCGCCATCGGCGTGTCGCACGGCGTGCAGCAGGTCAACTTCATCGTGCGCGAGATCGCTCGCGGGAACAGCTCGTACGATGCCGCGCGCCACAGCTTCAGTGGCCTGCTGATCCCGGGTGTGCTGGCACTCGTCACCGCGTTCGTGTCGTTCGTCACGCTGCTGCTGATTCCGATTCCGATGGTGCGCGAGCTGGCGATCACCGCGTCGCTGGGCGTGGCCTACAAGATCGTCACCAACCTGATCCTGCTGCCGGTTGCCGCATCGTGCTTCAACTTCAGCCAGGCGTACGCCGAGCGCGCGCTCAAGCGAAGCGCCTGGCGCTCGGCGTTCCTGCGACCGTTGTCGCGGGTGGCCCAGCCGAAGCTCGCAGGCGTCACGCTTTTGATCACGTTGATGGTCTTCGGACTTGCCGTCTGGCAGAGCCGCGACCGCGTGATCGGCACGCTGCAGCCGGGCGCACCGGAGTTGCGTGAAGAAGCGCGGTTCAACCGGGATGCGACGTCGATCGCTGGCAACTACGACATGGGCCTCGACTGGCTCTCGGTGGCCATCGAGTCGAACGGCAAGGCGTGCGACAACCCGGCCGTCGGGTTGTACGAGAACGAATTCACCTCCGCCATGCGCACCGAACCGGGCGTGGTGTCCGTACAGTCCTACTCGGCGATGCTGCGCACCTACAACGCGGGCTACAACGAAGACTATCCCAAGATGAACGTCGTCCCGATCGACCCCGAGAACTACGGCGCGGTGTCGGTCGATGTGTCGCGCCTGAAGGGCTTCATGACGGCCGATTGCAGCATGACTGCCGTCCACCTGTACCTGACCGATCACAAGGCGACGACGATCAACCGGGTTCTCAACGATATCAAGCAGTACCGCGCGTCGCATCCGTTCCCGGGTATCAACATCCGCCTCGCGGCGGGCAATGCAGGGGTATTGGCAGCCACCAATGAAGAGGTGGAGAGGAGCGAGTTGCCGATGATGCTGTACGTGTACGCGGCCATCGTGACCCTCGTGTTCCTCGCGTACCGCGACTGGCGCGCGATGCTGGCCTGCTGCGTGCCGCTGGCGGTGGCTACCTTCATCGGCTACTGGTTCATGAAGGAACTCAAGATCGGCCTGACGGTGGCGACCTTGCCGGTGATGGTGCTGGCGGTGGGCATCGGCGTGGACTACGCGCTGTACATCTACAACCGGCTGCAGCGACACCTGGCCGAGGGCGATCCGATCCTCAAGGCGATGGAGCGTGCGCTCGAGTTCGAATGCGTGGCGACGATCTTTACGGCGATCACTCTGGCGATCGGCGTGGCGACGTGGAGCTTCTCGGCGCTCAAGTTCCAGGCGGACATGGGCAAGCTGCTCGCGTTCATGTTCATCGTCAACCTGGTGATGGCGATGACGGCGCTGCCGGCGCTGGCCTCGGTGCTGGAGCGCTGGTTCCCGCGTCGCAAGCCGGCGCGTGCGCCGGGCTTGCTCAGCCACTGACGCTCGCGCACCGCCCGACGGAGATTCCACCATGATCAAGACATTCGTTGTTTGTACCGTACTTTGCGCAGCCGTAGCGGCGTTGGTCCGATTCCATGGGCCGATCGTGAACGGGGCCGGGCCGAACCAGACGCCCCTGACCACTGCAAAACTCGCGGGTGCACGCGCGGTTGCCGTCGGCGAATCGAACATCGCACAGTCGTTGAACGACGACAGATTCACACGGCAGGCCTCGGCCGCGGAGACATCGACCGAGTCGTCGACCGTCGCAATCGGCGAGGCGAAGGCGGGTTGGGCCGACCTGTTCAACCACTGACGTCCGTGCACACCACAACAGAGATGCAACCATGATCAAGATTCTCGTTGCCTGTACCGCGCTCTGCGCAGCTGCGACCGCGCTCGCACAACCACCAGGAACCGTGGCTGACTGGGCCGCGGTGCCGGCACATGCGTGGGCCGCGCCGACCCACATGATGCTGATGGATGCGACGCGCGCCGGAAAGCGCATCGTCGCCGTGGGTGAGCACGGCCTTGTCCTGCTGTCGGACGACGACGGCAAGTCGTTCCGGCAAGCCCATGCCGTGCCGAACTCGGCAACGCTGTCGGCCGTCAGGTTTACCGATGAGCACCACGGCTGGGCGGTCGGTCAATGGGGCACGATTCTCGCGACCAGCGACGGTGGGGAAACCTGGCAGAAGCAGCGCATGGACACGTCGGTCGACCAGCCGCTGTTCTCCGTCATTTTCACGAGCTCGCAGGACGGGATTGCAGTCGGCCTGTGGTCGCTGATGCTGGTGACGCACGACGGTGGCAAGACGTGGAACAAGCAGACGCTGCCTAAGCCTCCGGGTGGCGGGAAGGCGGACCGGAACCTGTACCACATCTTCTCGGACGGGAAGAACGCGCTGTACATCGTGTCGGAGCAGGGGACGGTGCTGAAGTCGACCGACGGCGGAGCGAACTGGACGTATGGCGAGACGGGCGGCAAGGGCACGCTGTGGACAGGCGTGGTGCTGCCGGACGGGAAGGTGGTCGTGGCCGGATTGCTGGGAAGCATGTTCCAGAGCACGGACGGAGGGGGGAGCTGGGCGCCGGTGAGTTCAGGCACGAAAAGCTCGATCACCGAACTGTTCGTCAATGACGGTCGCCTGGCCGGCGTCGGGCTCGACGGTCTGGTGCTGCAGCAGAAGGCGGACGGCGCGTCGTTCGATGTTACGCAGCGCGAGGATCGCGCGACGCTGACTGCATCTCTGATGAACGCGGTAGGAAAAACGATCTTGTTTGCGCGTGAGGGGGTGCTGACAGAGCATTGAACGCCCCTTGGTTCAAGTCTCACCAGCACATCAATACTAGCGGAGACAACTAGCGGAAGCGGCAGAGTACGCCATCGAAAACTCAGTCGATTACTGCGCCATTAGTTTTTCATCATGACACATTGTTTATTCGGTGTCCTTCATGAATTGAGATGTTCGTGCTCTCGAATCACGGTGGACACGCTTCGGAATCTGACGTGCGAAGTGGATCCCTGTACCAAATCGCGATGAATTGAATCAACTCTCAACAACCGAACTATCAGGAGACAAATCATGGCAAAGCACCCCGTCGTCGTCTATGGCGCAAGCGGTTACACCGGCATGCTGATCATGGACTGGCTGATCGACCAGAACATTCCGTTCACTGCCGTGGCACGCAACGCTGCCCGGACGAAGGAAATGATGGCGCAGCGCGTTGTGCGCCTTGAGTCGGCGAACTACGAAATCATCGAGGCGGAACATAACGTCGACGCGCTCGTGAATGCATTCCGTGGCGCCAAAGTTGTGTGTGCCACCGTCGGGCCGTTCTTCGATTTCGGACTGGTTGCGGTGGAGGCGGCACTCAAGGCTGGCTGTCACTACCTCGACACCACCGGCGAGCAGCACTACATGCGTCAGGTACGTGAGCAGTTTGGCGAGTTGTACCGGCAGGCAGGCTTGCTGGTGTCGCCGTCGAATGCGTACATGTACTCGTTCGCAGAAATCGCTGCCGAGCTGGCGCTCGAGACGCCGGGCGTCGATGCACTGGAGACGGCTACGTTGGCGCGCGGCCCACGTGGGGCGGGCGCCGGTGTGAGCGTGGGCTCCACTGCGACCATCTTCGGTGGCTACCGCCAGGAAGCGTGCTACCTGTGGGAAAAGAAGCTGGTGCCGCATGACAAGCACGCTTCGTTCAACGTCTCCTCCCCGGATTTCCTGCAGCCCGTGTTTGCGCTGCCGTGGGGCGGTACGTCGCTGCCGGTGTACTTCGAGCAAGACGCGCGCGTGCGCAGTTGCATCTCGTGCGTGGGCTTCTACGACAACAACGCGATGCAGATGGTGCATGCGCTCGGCCAGAAGTGGGATGCCGAGTACGCGCACTTGCCGCGCGAGCAACAGGAAGCGGTGCTCAAGCAGCTCGTCGATTCGACCACGCCAGCCATGCCGCCGCGCGAGCGCACGTCGCTGCATCGCACGGTCGACTTCGCGATCAGCCGTGGCCAGCTCGCAGCGGTGCGCGCAACGCTGCACGGCATCACGCCGTACATCGCCACCGGAGCGCTTCATGCCGCCGGCGCCATCAAGCTCCTCGATGGCGATACCGCCAAGGTCGGTTTTGCATCTGGCTCGAAGGCGTTCGGCCACCGGTACTTGCTCGGCTTCCTCGAGCAACGCGGTCTGGCGCGCGCAACGATCTCGCAGCTGTAACCGTACACGCAAGGGCACTGCGGGGCTGGTTCAACCCGTACACGGAAGGCATGGATCACCCCGTCATCGACCTGGCATGGATTCAAAGGAATACGTAAATGGCAATCATTGATTTTTTCGACCGTGGGTGGCGCATCAACCCCAACGGCATCGCTTATGTCCAGGATGAGCGAAGCTTCTCGTTCCGGGAGATCGGTGAGCTTTCTTGCCGTATTGCGAACGGGCTGCTTGCCAGCGGGTTCGAGAAGGAAGCGAAGGCCGCAGTATGGGCGGACAACGACGTGATCGGTTGGGGCTGCACGCTCGGCATGTGGCGCGCGGGCATGGTGTACATCCCCGTCAACGGGCGCAACGCACCTGCCGAGAACCAGTACGTGCTCGACGCGTTCGACTGCGAGGCGCTGTTCTTCACCCAAGCCTTCGCGTCGATCATCGGAGAGCTGCGCGCCAGCTTGCCAAAGGTGAAGCTCTGGGTGTGCATCGATGCCGAGCTACCATGGGCTCCGTCGCTTGCAACGTGGAGCGCAAGCCAGCCGACGACGATGCCGCGTGTCGATTACGACATGGACGACATCGTCACGCTGTCGGCCACCGGTGGCACGACCGGCGCACCGAAGGGCGTGATGAACTCGCACCGCGCGTTCCAGACGTACTTCGCCCAGTTCATGATCGCGTTCCCGTATGGCACGCAGCGTCCGGTGAACCTTGCCGCGGCGCCGATGACGCATACCGCGGGTATGTTGTCTCTGCCCTGTACCGCACGCGGTGGCACGGTGGTCGTACTGACCAAACCGGATCCCGTGCTGCTGCTGGCCGCCATTGCCAAGCATCGAGTCACCGAATTCTTCCTGCCGCCGACAGTCATCTACCGCCTGCTCGATATCCCGGGCATCGAGCAGCAGGATTTCTCGTCGCTCAAGTACTTCCTCTACGGCGCAGCGCCGATGTCGGTGGAGAAGCTCAAGCGCGCGATCGAGGTATTCGGCCCCGTCATGGCCGGCGGTTACGGGCAGACGGAGGCCGCAGCGTCGATTTCGTACTTGACGCCAACCGAGCATTTCGTCGACGGAAAGATTGCGTCGGATGAGCGGCTGTCTTCGGTCGGCCGTCCGAACCCGCTGATCCGCGTCGAGATCCTGAACGATCGGGGCGAACTGCTGCCGCAAGGCGAGACCGGTGAAATCTGCGTGCGCGGCGATCTCATCATGAAGGGCTATTTCAAGGCACCGGACAAGACTGCGGAGACCATCGTCGACGGCTGGTTGCACACCGGCGACATCGGCCACCTGGATGCCGAGGGCTACCTGCACATCACGGACCGCAAGAAAGACATGATCATCAGCGGCGGCTTCAACGTGTACCCGAGCGAAGTCGAACAGGTCATCTGGGCGCACCCGGCGGTGCAGGACTGCGCGGTGATCGGCGTGCCCGACGACAAGTGGGGCGAGGCGGTGAAGGCGGTCGTCGAGCTTAACGTCGGCCAAAACGTGAGCGCCGAGGAACTCGTCGCGCTGTGCAAGGACAGGCTCGGTTCCGTCAAGGCGCCGAAGAGTGTGGACTTTGTCGCCGCGCTGCCGCGCAGCACCGTCGGCAAGGTGCTGAAGAAAGATCTGCGCGAGCAGTACTGGCAAGGCCAGCAACGCAAGATCTAACAGGCCTTCTACGAGCGACACACCATGAACAACATCTACATTGTCGGTATCGCCATGACCGTGTTCGGTCGGCACATCGAGCGCAGCATCGACGATCTGGCCGGCGAGGCGCTGCGCGGCGCTTTGCATGACGCAGGCTGCAATACCGACGCGATCGGCGCGGCGTATTACTCGGGCGTTACGAATGGACACCTGCAGGGGCAAATATCGATCCCGGGCCAGGTTGTGTTCAGCAAGATCGGGCTCGAGGGCATTCCGGTGTTCAACGTCGAGAATGCCTGCGCATCGGGCAGCACCGCTGTGCATTTGGCGGTGCAGAGCCTGAAAGCCGGCACATGCGACGTGGCATTGGCGATCGGCGCGGAGAAGATGAACGTTCCGGACAAGGCGAAGTCGTTCGCGCTGTTCGAGGGCGGGTGGGATGTGTCGCGCGTCGACGAAAACTTCGCGAACCTGGTGAAGTTAGGCGAGGGCGTCGAGCCGCCTAGTGGCTCCGAGTCCGACCGGCCCTACAGCCGCTTCATGTCGATCTATGCCGCGCTGTGCCGGTATCACATGAAGACATACGGCACGACGCAACGCCAGATCGCCGCCGTCTCGGCAAAGAACCACGGGCATTCGGTACACAACCCGCTGTCGCAGTTCCGTAAGCCCTTCACCATTGACGAGGTGCTTGCGGCGCCGCCGATCACCTATCCGATCACGCTGCCGATGTGTGCGCCGGTTACGGACGGTGCGGCTGCAGCGATCCTCTGTACCGAAGAGGGACTGCGGCGCATTGGTGCCGATCGCAGCCGTTGCATCAAAGTCGCCGCAAGCGTGATTCGCAGCTTCACGCATCGGGGCATCGACGAGCCGGAAAAGAACATCGGCCGCCTGGCCGCTCTGCAAGCCTATGAGCAGGCCGGCCTGAGCCCTGAGGACATGGATGTGGCCGAGGTGCACGACGCATCGGCAATGGGCGAGATCATCCAGGCGGAAAACCTCGGGCTGGCGAAGCTCGGTCAGGGCGGTCTGGCTGCTGAACGCGGCGATTTCACGATCGGTGGGCGGATCCCCATCAATACCTCTGGCGGCCTCGAATCGAAAGGGCACCCGCTGGGCGCGACGGGCATCGGCCAGCTCCATGAACTGGTGACGCAATTGCGTGGAGAGGCGGGAGCACGCCAAGTGTGGGGTGCCCGCCATGCGATTCAGGAAAACGGCGGTGGGCTGCAAGGTATCGAAGAGGCCGCGCTCGCCGTGCACATCTTGAGCAAGCCTTGACGGAGGCAGCGATGATTGAAGCGAATGCAAAGCAGAGCTGGGCGGAGGAATTCACTGGAGTGAATTCGCGCCCCTTGGACAAGGGGGCAGAAGCGCCGTCCGACAGTCCGATGGCACAGGCGAGAGTCACCGCTGCGCTGAGGAAGTATCGCCCGATCGGCATGTGGGTGGAAAAGCCGGTTGATCTCCAACCCCCGCTGGAGGGCGATGTCAACGCTGACGTGATCGTTGTTGGCGCTGGCTTCGCCGGTTTGTCCACCGCGTTGGAGCTTGCCGCGCAAGGGGCGAACGTGATCGTCCTCGAGCGTGAGTTCGCCGGTTTCGGTGCAAGCGGTCGAAACGCTGGCTACCTCGCGGGTGGCCAGGGACTTGAATACGACCTGTTCGTGAAACGCGTGGGTCTCGAGCGGGCGAAGGCGATTGTCGGGTTCTACGACGAAGGTGTTAGGTACGTCGAACGAAAGCTGCGCGAATACGACATCGACTGCGACTACAACGCATCCGGATTGATCCGGGCAGGCGTCCACCCATCACAGGAGAAGCATGTCCGCAAGACCATGCAACTGGGTATCGAACTCGGCTCTCCTGCGGTATTTCTGGACGAAGCCGGCATGCGCGCGCGTGGAATCCCGCCTGCGTTTCTATTTGGGTACCACGTCCCAACAGGGGGCACGCTGGACCCAGGAAAGTATGTGATGGGGTTGCGGCGTGCCGCGCTTAAGGCTGGTGTGAGGATTTACGAAGACACGGCGCTTTTGTCCTACGACCAGGGTCCGATTGTTAAGGTAAGAACGGCACGCGGCAGCGCGAGCGCTCCATTCCTGGTGCTCGCCACCAACGCGTACACACCGCAGCTTGGCCTGCTCGGAGACAAGGTGATTCCGCTGCGCGTGTCGGCGATCGAGACCGAGCCTCTGTCCGCGCCACAGCTTGCCGCCTTAGGTTGGCCGCGGCGCGAAGGCGTGGTGACAGCCCATTGGACGATGGAAAGTCATCGCTTGACGGCACGCAACACGCTCGTGCTCACGACAAAGCGCCTCCGTTACGTCTACGGTTCGCGAACACCCAATGTGCCGGATAACACGGCCTATCGCGAGCTGGTGAAGGCACTGCATGACCGGTTCCCGACGTTGAGAGATCTCGCTATCCGGGCGTGCTGGAGCGGCTACGTCAGCTTCGCCAATGATGCGCTACCCGTGGTGGGTGAAACCGGGGCTCAGCAGAACATCTTCTATTCCGCAGGATGTTCCGGACACGGCCTCGGCACGCAATCCTTGATGGGGCATCTGCTCGCCGAGCGGATTCGCGGAACTGAGCCCCCTCTGCTTTCGGCGCTACGCCACGAGACCCCATCGACGCTGCCCGAGCCGGTTAGATGGTGCTTCGTCAATGGCGCATTGAGCATGGCGAACCTTCTGGACGATCGGGTGAACAGCAAGGCGCGGTCCATCGCTGACCGAGCGGAGCAGTGAACCGATATGACGAGCACCGACACACGATTTCCCAGAACGCGTCGTTTCAAATCGGAATTCTGATACTCGCCGGAGATTGATCATGAATCTTAGACTCTATTGCATTTTGTTTTCCTGTTCGGTATTTGCGTTTGCTTCACTCATTTATGGCATGAAGTTTTTGATAAAGCGAAACTATCTTGTTGGGCTGGAATGGCTTGCCCTGGGGATTTCCGGCTTAAACGTTATCGTGTTTTTGCTGACTAATTCGCACGTTTCGTATGAGGTCATGCATTTCCTGGATGCGTTTTCCAGAGGATTCGGTTTGCCGGTTGTTGCAGTTGCTGGTTTGATGGATGTCACTCGGAAGCGCAAGCTGTCGGTGGTTCAAGACATCCTGCTGGTCACAGGTGCAATTCTTGGTGGGATTGTATTGGTGACGGCCGATTTCATGGTCGGGATTCTTCCTTACTTCTATGTGGTGATGTGGATTTGGTTATCGGGGCATCTCGTCTATTTCATCGTCAAGTTGATGGAAATTGGCGAGTCATTTCAGGCTTTGAGCACGTTTGTGGCGCTGGTGACTTCTTTGGTGATTGCTTGCATCTACGATTTTTACAAAATACCAGGGGATGAAACCAATTTGGTATTGAACTTCCCATTTCTCGCGCTGCTCACGTGGGGATATTTCTCGACTTCAATCTATTACGCCTATTGCGCATTGGAGCGGGGTGATTTGAGGCGTGGGGGTTTGGTGCGAGCGTAAATTGCACGAAGAGTTAGGTTCTAGATGTGAACGGTTTTTGAAGGCAGGTTTGATCCCAATTATTTTTTTGTAAATCGTTATCTGTTTGTATCGTCAGTGATACCAATTTTTGGAGGAATACAAAATGAGCAACGTAGCGAAATCTGTTATTAAAACGGTGCCGAGCACGTCATCGGTTGAAGACATTCATGCAATTTTTCAGGAAGACGGGTGTGTCATCCTCAAGAATTATCTGACTGAGGCACAGGTTAGATCGTTTAACGACGATATCGAAGTCGAGATGCAAAAGCTCTCGCCGGGCTGCAAGAATGACGAATATGAAATCATGACTGAATTTCATGGCGTGAATACCAAGCGACTGACTGCTTTGGCCAAGATAAGCAGGACATTCCGCGAGGAAATCCTGGATATTGACGTCTTTCACGCCATGGGTGATGCGATTTTCCAGGAAGAGTCCGGTACCTGCTGGTTGACGACCGCCCAGGTGATCGAGATTGGCCCGGACAGCCGAGCGCAACCGCTGCACCGCGACCTCGAGGGCTGGACCCATTTCCTCAAGATGGGCGCTCAAGCACCGGAGGTCGTTATCAACTTCCTCGTGGCCCTGACCGACTTCACCGACGAGAACGGTGCTACGCGAGTGATTCCGGGCAGTCACAAATGGCCGGACTACGCTGACCGTGGCACGCAGGAAATGACGATTCCTGTGGAGATGAAGGCCGGCGACGCTGTCTTGTACACAGGCAAGTTGGTACACGGTGGTGGAGCGAATCGCACCAAGGACTTCTATCGCCGCGGCGTGACCATTCCTCTGATCCCGGGTTTTCTCACCCCGGAAGAAGCTGTTCCGCTCCTCGTTGATATTGAGACGGTACGCGGGTTGCCCGAACGTGTGCAGCGCGTACTCGGTTTCCGCTCGCAGTACCCCGTCGGTTCAATCGGTTTGTGGCAAGCGAACGTTGGCGACGTCGGGACGTACCTCGGACTCTGATGGGACCCTCAGGCCGGCGCACGCCAGGGGTACGCGCCGGTCATGCGATTCAGGAAAACGGCGGTGGTAGCAAGGCATCGAAGAGGCCGCGTTTGCTGTTCATGTTTTGAAAAGGATTGAGGGAGGCAGAAATGAGCAAGGGTCTCGATACCAAGCCGGACGGGCAGACCGGCCATTCCGGGATCACCCGGCGCAATTTCGTGAAGGGTGCGGCAGCCGCGGCCGTCGTTGTACCAGCTGCGGCGGCAATGCAAAGTGCGCGCACGGAGCCGGCTGCGGACGGCAGAGAGGCAGCCGACCTGGAAAAGTATCGGGCGCTTGGCGGATGGGTGGAAAAGCCCGAAGACATGCAGCCGGCGCTCGAGGGCAACGTCAGCGCCGATGTCGTGATTGTCGGCGCCGGCTTCGCTGGCCTTTCCGCCGCACTCGAGCTCGCCAAGCAGGGCGCGAAAGTGATCGTCCTGGAGCGTGAATTTGCCGGCTTCGGGGCGAGCGGCCGCAACGCCGGCTACCTGGGCGGCGGTGTAGCGCTCGAATACGACCTGTTTCTCAAGGACGTCGGCAAGGAGCGTGCGAAGGAGATCGTCCGCTATTACGAAGATGCCGTCCCCTTTGTTGAAGGCAAGCTCAAGGAGCACGGGATTGACTGCGACTACAACCCCTCCGGGTTGATTCGCGCAGGGATTCATCCGTCGCAGGAAGAGAAGGTGCGCGAGGGCGTACGCGCCAGCGCGGAATTTGGCGCCAAGTCAGAATTTTGGGGCGAGGCCCAGATGCGTGCGCGGGGCATTCCGCCGGCGTTTCTGTTTGGTGAGTACACCCCGCGTGGAGGCACGCTCAATCCAGGCAAGTACGTGATGGGTCTGCGGCGTGCCGCGCTTCGCGCAGGCGTCAAGATTTATGAAAACACGCCGCTGCTGTCTTACACCGAAGGTCCCGTGATCAAGGTGAAGACGCCACGGGGTAGCGCGAGCGCTCCGGTGCTGATGTTCGCCACGAACGGCTATACCCCGCAGCTTGGTCTTCTCGCGGACAAGGTGGTCCCCTTGCGGGTGTCGGCCATCGAGACCGAACCGCTTTCCCCCGCGCAACTGAAGTCGCTGGGCTGGCCCGGGCGTGAAGGCATCGTGACGGCGCACTGGACCATGGAAAGCCATCGCTTGACGGCGAACAATACGCTTCTGGTCACCACCAAGCGACTTCACTATCCGTACGGATCAAGGACGCCGAACGTGCCGGACTACGATCAGTATCGCGAGTTGAGGATCGCTCTGCGCGACCGCTTCCCGACCTTGAAAGACATCGCTGTGCGGGCGTGTTGGAGCGGCTATATCAGCTTTGCCGGCGATGCGCTTCCGGTGGTCGGCACCACCGGGGCGAACCAGAACATTTACTACGCCGCTGGGTGCTCCGGGCATGGCGTGGCCTCCCAGTCCATGGTCGGCCACCTGATTGCCCAACGGATTCGCGGAACCGAGCCCCCGCTGCTCGCGGCGGTGCGCCACGAGACGCCCTCGACATTACCCGAACCGTTCCGATGGTGTGTCCTTAACGGGGCACTGGGTGGTGCAGCCGCGATGGACGATTGGTTGAACCGAAAGGTGCGCGACGCTGCAGCCTGAAGGCGGGCGCTTTAACTGAAAAAGGAATGGAGGAGCACATCATGATTCGCCTGAAGAAAAACGTGGAGTTGCCGTCGGTCGGCCTGACCGGTTTCGAGACGCCGTTGAGTGAAGAGGAAAGCGCGATCCAGAGCACAGTCCATCGCTTTGCGCGCGATGTACTGCGCCCGATTGGCCGGGAGCTCGATCGCATGACGCCGGAGGAAGCGATCGCCCCAGGGTCTCCGTACTGGACGGCGATTATTGAGGCCGCCAAGCTCGGGCTCGATCCGCAACTAATCGCGCAGTTCCCGCCCGAAGCCGCGATTCGCATCGAGTCGATCATTGGCGAGGAACTCGGTTGGGGCGATGCGGGCTTCGCCATTTCGATTGGCGCCGCGAGCATGCCGATGATGATGGCCCAGACGGTCGGTAACCAGGAACTGATCGAAATGTGTGCCGGCAAGGTTGGCTGCTGGATGAATACGCAGCCCGACCGCGGCTCCGATGCTGCAATTCTGTATCGCCAGGAACTCAGCGCTGGCGGAAAGCAGCCGGTCGGCAACGTCACCGCGAAGGTCGGCACCGATGAAATCGTCATCAACGGCCAGAGTTCGGCGTGGGTGTCGAACGGGGCGGTGGCACAGGTCGCGCTCGCCTACATGGCGGCCGACTATGGCGACGGGTTTTACGGCACTGGCGAGCACAGCACGTTTACCAATGGTATCGGGATAATCATTCCACTCGATCTGCCGGGGGTCTCGCGAGGTAAGCCGCTCGACAAAATCGGCCAGCGTTCGTTGCCACAAGGGGAGATCTATTTCGACAACGTCAAGGTGCCGAAGCGCTTCGCCATTGCGCTGAAGGATGACTATCTCGGCAACCTGGCGTCGACGTGGTCGTATGCCGGCACGCACATGTGCCAGACCTTCGTCGGCGTGGCGCGTTCGGCGTTTGAGCTGGCGCTCGACTACTGCCACCAACGCAAACAAGGCGGCGCGCTGCTAATGGATCACCAGATGACGCACTTGCGCGTCGGCGAGATGCTGCGCCGGCTGGAGATGGCGCGTGCGATCGCACGCCGCAGCCTCGCGTATTCGCGTATGTCGCCGGTGAGCCACCCTTATGCGACCGCACAGGCCAAGGTGAGCGTCACAGAAGAGGCGATGAAGATCACCCACGAGGCGTTTCAGCTTTTCGGCGGCAACGGCACGACGCGCGAATTCCCGATCGAGAAAATCTTCCGTGATGTGCGCTCCGCGCTGATCGAGGACGGTGAGAACTACATCCTCACGTCGCGCCTGGGCGTGCTTGCCGGAGAGCTTTATCAGAACGGCTGGACCAAGGAGTAAGCGCCGGGAGTGGGTACAGGCTGCAGCATCAATCAAGAAGCTACCGAGCCGCGACGGACACAGTATTCGCATGGGAGACGTTGTCATGACGACATGTTCCGGCACTACGGCTGGGTCTTGGGGGCGGCAGCCTACCGCAAAGGAAATGCTCCACTTCATCCGGGCGTCAGTGGAGAGCATTCGCAAGGATGCGGCCCACGATCGGCTGGCAGATGGCTCTGTCGTTGAGCGGCGTCTGTCCAGCTTGTTGCGACACGCCCTGATGACGCGTTCGCCGTATGAGATTGCCTTAGTGCTGGGCAGCGCGGCTGAGCTGATGTTGTTTCCGGAGAACGACGTGCTGGAACGGTGCACGGCCGCTGTGCAGAAGGCTGATCAGCAGACGTTGCGCGATCTGGTCTGGGCTGTCAGGCAGCATCGACGCATCCGCGGCGGCCGACGTGTCCGCAGGTTCGGGATCGAAGTGCAATGAGGCACTCGAAGCATCAACCCATTCATCGCAGTTACGTAAACACCATGTCAGAGAAATCTCACCCCGACACACCGGCCAACCTGCCGCGCAGGCAATGGCTGAAATACGCTGGCGTTGCGGCGGCCGCAGGCGGTCTGGCTCTGGGCGCCCGGGAAGCCGATGCTGGTACCGCCAAGGCTGGACAGACACCTGACGGCGTGCTTGATGTCGCCATCATCGGCGCTGGGCTGGCGGGCTTGACGGCCGCGCGCGACCTGCAGCTGGCGGGTTGCAACTCCTTCGTAGTCCTGGAGGCGCGAGACCGAGTAGGTGGGCGCACGCTCAACTACAACATCGAAGGCGGCTACGTTTCCGAGGTCGGCGGCCAGTGGATCGGGCCAGGTCAGACCGCCGTGGCGGATCTCGCCCGCCAACTGGAGGTCGACACGTTTCCGAGCTACTACGAGGGCAAGACCGTCATTCTGGGTGGCGATGGCCTCGTGGCGGTCGATCTGAAGGGGACCTTCGGTACCGATGAGGCGGTCAGCGCAAAGCTCAGCCAGTTGTCGCGCGATGTGCCTTCGGGCGCCCCTTGGAAATCGCCGAGAGTCCGTGAGCTGGACAAGCTCTCGGTCGGTGACTGGCTCGGAAAGCAGAACATCAAGCCCGAAGACCAAGTCGGTTGGAACGCAAGCATCACCCTTTCCGGCGGCACGGCCCCGGCCAAGATGGGGCTCCTGCATTTTCTGTCGATGATCAATTCAGCGGATCGCGACTACTCGCAGCTCGACAGCATCAAGCACAGCGCGCAGGAAACCCGCTTCGTCGGCGGTTCGCAAATTCTCAGTATCAAGATGGCGAAGCAATTGGGTGACAAGATGCGCCTGTCGACGCCGGTGCGCCAGATTTCCGGTTGGGACAGCGATGTCGTCACGCTGCATACCGACCACGGCGAAGTGCGCGCTCGCAAAGTCATCATGGCCATCCATCCAGCCCTGTGTAACCAGGTGCAGTTTGACCCACCACTGCCGGAGAAGCGCGCCGCGTTGCAACGCGCATGGCCCGCGCACTCACCCGCACGCAAGGTGGCCATAGTCTACCGCCGTCCGTTCTGGCGTGAGAAAGGTCTGAATGGTCACATCATCCAGATCAACGGGCCCGTGATCTGGGCCTTCGACAACTCGCCTCCGGGCGGTGAAATCGGAGTCATCAACGCCTTCGTCGCAAATGCACAGCTTCCGTCGGAGCCGGACGCCGCAAAGTCAATCCTGACCGAGTTCTACGCCCGGGCATGGGGCCGTGAAGCCCTGTCGCCGGTGGCCTATCACGATCATGACTGGGGCCGGGGCGATCCCTGGACGATCACCTGCATCTCAGCCATTCCGCCCGGCTTCTGGAGCGCCCACGGTGAAGCACTGCGCCCACCGTGCGGCAACCTGATCTGGTCAGGCACTGAGACGGCAGAGATCTGGGCCGGCTACATGGATGGCGCGGTGCGCTCCGGTCACCAAGCGGCTCTGCAGGTGCTCAATGCACTGCGTCGGGCGTGAGGGGAAGGACATGAAGAAACTCATTTTGATTAGCGTTGCCGCCATTGCCGCTGCTGTGGCGCTTGTCGTCTTTGGCCCGGGTCTGCTCGATCTTCATCGTCTGGATCGCTATATCGACACATCAGCCAAGGCGTATGAGGCTGACGGAGGCCCGTGGCCGCACGTGAACGATGCCTGCTCCATGTGCCATGGCGTCAAAGGCAATTCACTCCATCAGGGCTATCCGAGCCTGGCGGGGCAGCCTGCTGCCTATTTGGAAACCCAACTCCACAATTTTGCGAGCGGCGCGCGACGCAGTCCGAACATGGGACCGTTGTCGATGACCATGGACAACGCGCAAATCAAGGACCTGGCGAACTATTTCTCCAAGGTTTCGCCCATCGCAAACCGCTACTTCAAGCCTGATGCGCAATTGCGCGAAAAGGGGCAGCAATTGGTGACGGGCGGGAATTGCGCGGCATGTCACGGGGCGCAACTGATGGGGCACGACCAGTTTCCGCGCTTGGCCGGCCAAGGCTACGACTACATCCTGGCCCAGTTCGACGCGTTTGCCTCCGGCACCCGTAGCGAACCGACCGGCATGATGAAGCGCCTTGCGGACGGCACCACAGCAGAAGACCGCAAGGCAATCGCCAGCTACCTGGCGAGCCTTGAACCAAAACATTGACGGCTTGCGTGCGGGTGCATACATGACCAGTTATGGAGCCTCCAAAGCGGCGCTGATCAGTTTGACGCAGTTCATGGCGCTCGAACTTGCAGGAAGGGGGCTTCAGGTCGACGCACTTCGCCCCGGAAACTTCAGGGCGGAGATGCATGCGTCTTTCGAAGAGAAGGGGCTGGACGAGAACCTGATCAGGCGTATCCCGATGCGCAAGATCGGCGAGGTTGAACAGCTCGACGGGGCGACCATGCTGCTGGCGTCTGATGCCGGTAGCCATATGACTGGCTCGGTGATCGACGTCGATGGCGGCCACGTACTGAATTGGATGTAAGGGCCTGACTGGCCCAGCTTGTAGCCGCTGGACTATGCGTCCGGCAATTTCTTAGGAATGTTGAAGTCATGAAGCTGAAAGACAAGGTGGCCGTCATCACGGGCGCGGCCGCGGGTATTGGGCAGGCGACTGCGCGCAAGTTCGCAAGCGAAGGCGCTACGGTGATTCTTTGCGACCGCGCGACGGAGGCAGTGGAGCAAGAAGCCAGCAGCCTGAGGTCAGAGGGCTATAAGGCCGCAGGCTATTCGTTGGACGTTACCGACCGCGTGGGTATCGAGGCCTTGGCCGCGGATGTCGTGGAAAAGTTTGGTCGCATCGACATTCTGGTCAACAACGCGGGCATCACGCTGGACGCGAAGGTCACGCGCATGACCGAAGAGCAGTTTGACCGGGTGATCGATGTCAACCTCAAAGGGGTGTTCAACTGCACGCAGGCGGTGATCGGTGCAATGCTTGAGCAGCAGTCCGGGGTCATCCTGAACGCGTCGAGCGTGGTTGGTATCTATGGCAATTTCGGGCAGACGAACTACGCGGCTAGCAAGTTCGGTGTAGTCGGATTTACGAAAACCTGGGCGCGAGAACTCGGGCCGAAAGGGATCCGCGTGAATGCCGTGTGCCCGGGCTTTATCGAGACGGACATTCTGAAAACGATGCCCGAGAAGGTTCTTGACGGATTTCGTTCCAACTGCTGGCAGCGGCGTCTGGGCTCGCCAAAAGAAATCGCAAACGTCTATGCATTCCTTGCGTCCGACGATGCGAGCTTTATCAATGGGGAAGCGATCGAAGTTTCGGGAGGGCTTTCGATCTAAATCTGGTGCACAAACGAGACCGGAGTGGCGAAGGTGTCTACTGAGCGACGCTGCAACAGGAACGCAGCAGCATCAACCACAAGGTGCAGGGGAATACTCAGTCTTTCTGTTCTATCAGTTGTATGCAACACGACCTATGTTGGGCAACTCTTGAAATTGATGCGTCGGGCGGACACATCGGCAATCCGGTTGGTATGCCTTTGTGTCCGAATGGACAGAGCTATGAGATTGAATCTGGAGGGGCAATGAAGGTGTTGGTAGCGGTGAAGCGTGTAGTGGATGCCAATGTGAAAGTTCGCGTCAAGACAGACTGCTCGGGCGTCAATGTTGCGAACATCAAAATGAGCATCAATCCCTTCGACGAGATCGCGGTCGAGGAGGCGGTACGGTTGAAGGAAGCGGGCGTGGCGAGCGAAGTGATCGCTGTCTCCGCCGGCGTGGCGCAGGTGCAGGAGACGCTGCGCACGGCGCTGGCGATCGGCGCGGACCGCGCGATCCTGGTCGAGTCCGACGAGGAACTGCAGCCGCTGGCGGTGGCCAAGCTCTTGAAGGCGCTGGTCGACAAGGAGCAGCCGCAACTGGTGATCCTCGGCAAGCAGGCGATCGACGACGATTCGAACCAGACGGGCCAGATGCTCGCCGCGCTCGCGACGCTGCCGCAGGCGACGTTCGCTTCGAAGCTGGCGGTGGCCGATGGCCGCGCACAGGTCACGCGCGAAGTCGACGGCGGCCTGGAGACGGTTTCGCTGTCGCTGCCGGCGGTGGTGACGACCGACCTGCGCCTCAATGAGCCGCGCTACGTGACGCTGCCCGACATCATGAAGGCGAAGAAGAAGCCGCTGGAGACGGTGCGGCCGGCGGACCTGGGCGTTGACGTGAGCCCGCGCCTGAAGACGCTGAAGGTTGTCGAGCCGCCGAAGCGTGCGGCCGGCGTGAAGGTGCCGGACGTGGCGACACTGGTAGAGAAGCTGAAAAACGAAGTGAAGGTACTGTGAGAGGGAGGAGAGACGACATGAGCATTCTGGTTATTGCAGAACCTGACGCCCCAAAGGAAGCCCCCTTGGGAGGCAATCAATCGATCAAGGCAGCGACGCTGAATACCGTCACGGCGGCGCTCCACTGTGGCGACGACGTGCACGTGTTGGTCGCGGGCGCGAACGCCGGTGCGGCAGCGCAGCAAGCGGCGCAAATCGTCGGCGTGAAGAAGGTGCTGCACGCCGATGCGGCGCACCTGGGCGACGGCTTGGCGGAGAACGTGGCGGCGCAGGTGGTGGCACTGGTTGTAACGGCAGGCGAGGGATACACGCACATCCTGGCGCCGGCGACTGCCTACGGCAAGAACATCGCGCCGCGCGTGGCTGCGTTGCTGGACGTAGCGCAGGTCTCGGACATCATCAGGGTGGTCAGCCCCGACACGTTCGAGCGTCCGATCTACGCGGGTAATGCGATTGCGACGGTGCAGTCGAGCGACCCGATCAAGGTCATTACGGTGCGTGCGACGGGTTTCGATCCGGTGGCAGCGGCAGGCGGCAGCGCGTCGGTCGAGAAAATCGAAGCGGCAGCCGATGCCGCCAAGTCACAGTTCGTGAGCCGTGAGGTAACGAAGCTGGACCGTCCGGAACTCACCAGCGCGAAGATCATCGTGTCGGGTGGCCGCGGTCTGGGCAGCGGCGAAAACTACACGAAGGTACTGGAGCCGCTGGCGGACAAGCTGAGCGCGGCACTGGGCGCATCGCGCGCGGCAGTCGACGCAGGCTACGTGCCGAACGACTACCAGGTCGGCCAGACCGGCAAGATCGTCGCGCCGCAGCTGTACATCGCGGTCGGCATCTCGGGTGCGATCCAGCACCTGGCCGGCATGAAGGATTCGAAGGTGATCGTCGCGATCAACAAGGATCCGGAAGCGCCGATCTTCAGCGTGGCCGACTACGGCCTCGTCGGCGATCTGTTCAGCGTCGTACCGGAACTGACGTGTGCGATTTGAGCGAAGGCTCACCCGGTCGGGAGGTGTTGTATTCACTGCGCATTGGCCAGCCTCATCAAGGAGTTTGAGGCTTCTTCGATCACCTATCCGATGATACAAGCCATCGATGCTGGCGGGCCTCCTGTTATTTTTCCCGGTGAGGAGACGAACGTCGTTTTCAATTTTATTTTCCTGGCTCTTCTTACGTGGTCGTGTTTCGCAGCCGAACTGTATTACGCGCTACTGCACACTGGAGTGCGCCAAAAACGCCGATAGAATTGCGGTAGCGAGAAAAACGCCGGAGCATGATGAAGTTCCGTGACCCAACAATCTTGATTTGGCCGCGTAGGATTCGCTTCATGAATGCCGTGAGATTCATAAAATAAATTTCAGAAAAAGTAGCTCGATCGATATGATAAGTATTCCTTAAAACACGGCTGCAATGGCCAAACTCAATCTGGTGATGAGCAGCCGGACGTCTTTCGGCATGGAGAGTTGCGATGGGAACGCCGTTCCCGGCGAGCACGATTCGGACCTATGGTTGACTCACAATACTGAATGATCGGAATAATGACGAACACGGCACAGCAACTCGATATCAACAGGCTGGTGCGCTATCTGGAAGACCATGTTCCAGGTTTCGAAGGTCCCGTTGAAGCGAACAAGTTCGCCGGCGGCCAGTCGAATCCGACCTTCCGACTGACCGCGCGCAGCGGCCACTACGTGCTGCGATGCCAGCCGCCGGGTGAACTGCTGAAGTCCGCACACGCGGTGGATCGCGAGTTCTGGGTGTTGACCTCGCTGTCGGGCACTGCGGTGCCGGTCGCGCGTCCGTATCACCTGTGCGAAGACCGCGACGTGATCGGCAGCATGTTCTACGTGATGAGCTTCGAGGACGGTCGGATTTTCTGGGATCCCGCGCTGCCGGATCTGCCGAAGGATGATCGTGCGACCTGCTACGACGTGGTGCTGCAGACGATGGCTGCGCTGCACGACGTTGACGTCAACGCGGTCGGTCTTGCCGACTACGGTCGCCCGGGAAACTACTTCGAGCGCCAGATCGGTGTGTGGACGAAGCAATACCGCGCGGCAGAGATGGAACGCCTCGACGCGATGGAGACGCTGATCGATTGGCTGCCGAAGGCATGCCCTGACGGCACGGGCCGGCCGGCGCTGGTCCACGGCGACTTCCGGATCGACAACCTGATGTTCGCGCGAGACGGCTATCGCGTGAGGGCTGTGCTCGACTGGGAATTGTCGACGCTCGGCAATCCGCTCGCGGATCTCGCCTACTTTTGCATGTGCCTACGATTGCCGTCCGACGGCTTGGTTCCCGGACTAACCGGGCACGACCGCGCCGAACTCGGCATTCCTGACGAAGCGGCGATCGTCGCGCGCTATTGTGAGCTGCGCGGAATCGAACCGATCCGAGATTGGAATTTCTATCTGGCATTCAGCTTTTTCCGGTTTGCGGCGATCGCGCAGGGAGTGAAAGCTCGCGCCCTCCAGGGCAACGCATCGAATTCAAAGGCACTGCAGGTCGGCGACATGACCAGGTCGCTGGCTGACGAGGCCGTGCGAGTGATCGACACGCAGCGCTGAAACAAACCGAAGCGGCACGCGCCGCATGTATATCAATGGAGGAGTGAAACATGGCAACGAATCTGTTCGACCTGACCGGCAAGATCGCACTGGTGACGGGGGCGAGCCGCGGCATCGGCGAGGAAATCGCGAAGCTGCTCGCGGAGCAGGGCGCGCACGTGATCGTGTCGAGCCGCAAACTTGACGACTGCCAGGCGGTGGCGGACGCAATCGTTGCGGCTGGTGGCCGCGCTGAAGCACTGGCATGCCACGTCGGCCGGCTCGAGGATATCGCAGCGACGTTCGAGCACATCCGCGGCAAGCACGGGCGGCTCGACATCCTCGTGAACAACGCAGCCGCGAACCCGTATTTCGGGCACATCCTCGATACCGATCTCGCCGCGTACGAGAAGACGGTCGACGTGAACATCCGCGGCTACTTCTTCATGTCGGTCGAGGCCGGCAAGCTGATGAAGGCGAACGGCGGCGGCGCGATCGTCAACACGGCGTCGGTGAACGCGCTACAGCCGGGCGACCGGCAGGGCATCTATTCGATCACGAAGGCCGCGGTCGTCAACATGACGAAGGCGTTCGCGAAGGAGTGCGGGTCGTTCGGCATTCGCGTGAACGCGCTGCTGCCGGGGCTCACGAAGACGAAATTCGCTGGTGCGTTGTTTGAGGACAAGGATATCTATGGAGGCTGGCTGGCGAAGATCCCGCTGGGCCGCCACGCGGAGCCATGCGAGATGGCAGGCACTGTGCTTTACCTCGTGTCAGATGCGGCGAGCTATACGAGCGGCGAATGCATCGTCGTCGACGGCGGCCTGACGATCTGATACCGCAATGAAAGCAGATGTCGAAGCTCGCGAGTAGTGACGATGCCCCTTGTGCAGGGCTCGCTGCTCAGGTGCTTCGGCTGACTGGAGGACATTGTCACGGCGATGTCGGTATCTCGTCCGTAAATGTGCTTGTTTGACCGGACTGGCCGCCGCTGTCGACGGTGGTGTCTCGGTTTTCTGACCGAACGGAGTCGATCATGGATTTTGGCTACACCCCGGAAGTAGAAGAATTGCGCGGCCGTTTGGGCGCGTTCATGGACGAACACATCGTGCCGCGCATCCGCCAGTGGCACCACGAGGTGCACGCGGGTCGCTACCCGGTGTCGTTCATGGAGGACCTGAAGGCGCGCGCGAAAGCGGAAGGGCTGTGGAACCTGTTCCTGCCGCACCTGAACGCCAGCGAGCCTGGCATGGGGCTGACGAACCTCGAATATGCGCCGCTCGCCGAGATCATGGGGCGCGTGAGCTGGGCATCGGAGGTGTTCAACTGCAACGCGCCGGACACCGGAAACATGGAGCTGCTGCACATGTTCGCGTCGCCCGAGCAGCGCGAACAGTGGCTGAAGCCGCTGCTGCGCGGCGAGATCCGCTCGGCGTTCGCGATGACGGAGCCCGACGTGGCGTCGTCGGATGCGACGAACATCACGACGCGCATCGAGCGCGTGGGTGACGAGTACGTGATCAACGGCCGCAAGTGGTTCATCACGAACGCCGCGCATCCGAACTGCAAGATCTTCATCGTGATGGGCAAGACCGATCCCGA